>CAZWKZ010000050.1:0-12310 GCA_964633935.1 uncultured Oscillospiraceae bacterium
ACAAGGTACAGACCGTCGTGCTCGACGAGGCCGACCGGATGCTGGACATGGGCTTTTTCGACGATGTGACGAAAATCATTGAAAAGATCAAGAACCGCCGCAACCTCGGCCTGTTTTCCGCCACCATCTCGCAGGAGGTCATGACCGTATCGTGGATGTACCAGCGCGACGAGGTGGAGATCACGGTGCCGTCGGATCTGGAAAACCGGCCCGACATCACACAGTACTCCATCTCCTGTCCGCCGCTCGAGAAGATCGAGACGACGCTGAAGCTGCTGCGCACAATGGGCTTTGAGCGCACGATCATCTTCTGCAACACCAAGGTGATGTGCCAGCGGCTGTGCGACGATCTCAAGCGGGTCGGCGTGGACGCCGACTGCCTGCACGGCGATATCCGGCAGCTCAAGCGTGAAAAGACGATGCGCACGTTCAAAAGCGGAAATCTTCCGGTGCTGATCGCGACGGACGTGGCCTCGCGCGGCATCGACGTCGACGATGTGGACTGCGTCATCAACTACGACGTGCCCGAGGAGAACGAGTATTATATCCACCGCATCGGCCGCACGGGTCGGGCAAAGAAGAAGGGCGTGGCGATCTCGGTGCTGGGCACCTTCCCCGAGCAGGCCAAGCTTGAGGAGATCGCCAAGTATTCGCACTACCACATACAGCCGGTGAAGTTTTTAGACGACGGCACGCTGGTCGAGGCCGAGGTCAAAAAGCCGCAGCCGCGCAGGCGCTTCCGTTGACGGCGGCCGAACGCGGCGTACTGCTGCTGTGCGCCCAGCTGGGCGATGAAGAAAAGCCGCTCACCATGGCGCAGTTCCGCACGCTCTCCCAGCGCGCGCACGCGCATGGCGCCAGCGGCGATCCAATGCGCGAGCTTCGGGAATCGGATCTGCTGTGTCTGGGCTACGACGAAGAGGCGGCCGCGCAGATCATACGGCTTTTATCGCGCGAGGCGCTTTTGGACCGCTATCTTGCGTCCGCCGCAAGGCGCGGCATCGCATCGCTCACGCGCATCAGCCCCGGCTATCCCACGCGCCTGGCCGAGCAGCTCGGCCTGAGCTGTCCGCCGGTTTTGTTCGTGCGCGGCGATCTTCGGCTTCTGCACACGCGTATGATCGGCGTGGTCGGCTCGCGCGCGCTGCGCCCGGCGAACCAGGCCTTTGCCGAGGCAGCCGGGCGGCTGATCGCGGATGAGGGCTTTACGCTCGTCTCCGGCGGAGCGGCGGGCGCGGATTCGGCCGCGCAGGCGGCGTGCCTTGCCGCAGGCGGCAGCGCCGTGATCTTTCCGGCAGGAGGCCTCTTTGATTGCCCGCTGCAGGAAAATGTCTGCTGCGTCTGCGCCGACGGCTTTGCGCTTCCGTTTTCCGTGCCGCGCGCCATGGGCCGCAACCGCTATATCCATGCGATGGCAGAAAAAGTGCTCGTCGCGCAGACAGGGCTAAAAACCGGCGGCACCTGGGCCGGCAGCGCCGACAACCTGCGCCATGGCTACAGTCCCGTATTTGTCTATGACGATGGCAGCGAGAGCGCCAAGGCGCTGGCCTCGATGGGCGCGGAGCCGGTAACGGCGCTGCGCGCGCTTTGTGCGCTGCAGCCGTCGCAGCTGCAATTTTAAAAAAGCACCCCGCGTCCTGTACATGGGCGCGGGGTGTTTGCATCTTTTTTCTACCTCTCCCAGAGATAGACGCGCGATTCATACGGCTGCAGCACCTCCGGCTGCGGATCTGCATAGTTCTGCAGCGCCAGCTTCGCGCCGCGCAAATCAAATCCGGCGGGTACGCGCAGCTTCTGCGGCGTTTTGCTGAACGAACAGAGCACCAGCAGCGTTTGCCCCGGCATCTCGCGGCGATAGCAGTAGAGCTTGCCGCTCAGCGGGAAATATTCGCGGTACGTTCCCTCGCGCACGACCGGCAGGCGCTTGCGCAGGGCGATGGCCCGGCGATAGAACTGCAAAATGGAATCGGCGTCGCCCTCTTGCTGCGCGGCATTGATCGTTTTGTAGTTCTCATTGACATAGAACCACGGCGTTCCCGTCGTGAAGCCAGCGTTTTCACCGTCCGTCCACTGTACGGGCGTGCGGGCGGAATCGCGCGAGGCGCGCCAGAGCCGGCGCAGCCGCTCGTCCGGCGATTTTTTCAGCGCCGCGTGCTCGTACTGATAGCGGGTCTGCACGTCCTCATACAGCTCTGCGCTCTGCGGCCGCCAGTTGAGCATGCCCAGCTCCTGTCCCTGATAGACAAACGGCGTCCCCTGTAAAAACAGATAGCTCACGGCCAGCGTCTTCGCGCTCTGCTTCCAGAACGTCTCGCTGCCGTAGCGCGAGACGATGCGCGGATGGTCGTGGTTTTCCAGATACAGCATGTTCCACGCCCGGCCGCGCAGCCGATGCTGCCAGCTGGAAAACGCGCGCTTCATGCGCCGGAGCGAAAATTTCATCGGAAAATAGTCGGTAAACAGGCAGTCGGCGCACTGGCACTGGAATTGGATCATCATATCGATCTGGCCCGTCTCATCCTCGGCAATATACTCCAGCGCCCGCTTCGGCGTCACAAGCGGCGCCTCTGCCAGCGTCATGCAGTCGTAGTGGTCGAGGACGTCGCGCTTGAATTCATGCAGATATTCATGGATATGCGGGCCGTGGTTGTACTGCGGCATCCCCTTGTAGACCGGGAACAGATGATCGTCCGGCAGGCCCTCTTTTTTTGAAATGTATGTAATGACGTCCTCGCGGAAACCGTCGACGCCAAGCGCAAGCCAGAAGCGAAGGATCTTCTTCACTTCCTCGCGCACAAGAGGATTGTCCATGTTGAGATCCGGCTGCTTGACGGCGAACAGGTGCAAATAGTACTCCCCGCGCACCTCGTCAAACGTCCACGCCTTGCCCTCAAAATTTGAATCCCAGTTGTTTGGCAGCTTCCCGTTCTTCCCCGCCGGCCGCCAGATGTAGTAGTCGGTATACGGCTCGATGCGCCGCCTGCTCTTCTGGAACCACTCGTGCTCGTCCGAGGTGTGGTTCACGACCAGATCCATAATGAGCTTCATGCCCCGCGCATGCGCGCCGTCGAGCACTTTTTGGAACGCCGGCATGCCGCCGAATTCCGGTGCGATGTCCATATAGTCGGCGATATCATAGCCGCAGTCGGCCCCGGGCGACGGGTACAGCGGTGAAAACCAGATCCCGTCCACGCCGAGCGATTTGATATAGTCCAGCTTTTCGTACACGCCCCACAGATCGCCCATGCCGTCGCCGTCGCCGTCATAAAACGAGCGCGGCCAGATCTGATAGAACACCATGTCCTTGTACCAGCGCGTTTTTTCCATACCGGCACTCCCTCCTGCCCCGTTTTTCCCATTTTATCACAGTTTTCGCCCCGCGTCATCCGAAATTTCGTTGACACGGAAAATTTCGGCAGGTACAATAGAAAAAAGGAGTGAAGCGTATGATCGAACTTGACGGCGAATGGCTGCATCTAAAAAACGACAAGCTTTCCTGCCTGCTCCGGGTGAACGGCTGGGGCCTGCTTGAGCAGACCCACTTCGGCGCGCCGGTGGAGACGTCCGACGGCGAAGCGCTTTCGTGCCGGCCTGGACTGGGTTGGGGCGCGAGTTTATTGCTCGATGACGGCGACACGGCCAGCTGCCCTGACGCGCTCGCGCTGGCATGGTCGGGCAGCGGACGCGGCGATCTGCGCGAAAGCCCGCTCGAGACCGGCGCGGCCACAGACTTTCGCTATGACAGCGCGCGCATCATCAGCGGCGACGTGCACATGACCTGCGGCTTGCCGCAGGCGCGCGGCGCGGATGAGACGCTGCAGGTCACGCTCACACAGCCCGGCGCCAGACTGACGCTCTACTTCGCGCTGTTCGATACGGCGATCACGCGCCGGGCGGTGCTGGAAAATACGGGCGGCGCGCCGATCTCACTTCACAAGCTGATGAGCTTTTGTATGGACCTGCCGGGCGAATTCGAGATGACGACGTTTGACGGCGGCTGGATCGCCGAGGCCTCGCGCCATACCGTTTGCGTCTCGCGCAGCCGCGTGGTCAATGAAAGCCGCACAGGCTTTTCCTCACACCGGCACAATCCGGGCTTTCTGCTTTCCGAGCCTGGAGCGACCGAAGAGGCGGGCCGCGTCTACGGCTTCAACCTCGTCTACTCGGGCAATCACTACGCGTCGGCGCAGCGCTCGCTGCAGGATTTGACGCGCGTGATGCAGGGCATCTGCCCTGCAGATTTTTCCATCTCTCTTGCGCCCGGCCAGACGTTTGAAACGCCCGAGGCCGTGCTGTGCTATAGCGCTGGCGGCTTTGGCGGCCTGTCGCGGCAGATGCACCGCTTCGTGATGGAGCATATCATCCCCGGCGATTGGCGCGAGCGCGAGCGGCCGGTTTTGTACAACAGCTGGGAAGGCTGCGCGTTCCACTTCACGCATGCGCGCCTGTTGGACCTTGCCCGGCGCGCCAAAGCGCTCGGCTGCGAGCTGTTTGTGCTCGACGACGGGTGGTTCGCCGGCCGCGACGACGATCATGCGGGGCTTGGCGATTACGCTGTCAACAAAAAGAAGCTGCCGCAGGGACTAAGCGGCCTGTCGCAGCGCATACGCGAGCTGGGGCTGCAGTTCGGTCTGTGGTTCGAGCCGGAGTCGGTCAATGAAGATTCCGAGCTATACCGCGCGCACCCCGACTGGGCGCTGACAGACGGATTTGCGCCCGTGCTGGGCAGGCACCAGCTGCTTTTGGATCTGACAAAGCCCGAGGTACGCGACTATCTTGTGGAAAACGTCTCGCGCATCATCGACGGCGCGCAGCTGCGCTACGTGAAATGGGACATGAACCGGCACTCCGTGGCGCTGGGCGCGAAGGCGCACGCATACATACTGGGCCTTTACGACGTGCTGCGCCGTATCTTCGCCCCGCGGCCAGAGGTTTTGCTCGAAAGCTGCTCGTCCGGCGGCAACCGCTTCGATCTTGGCATGCTGTGCTTTTCGCCGCAGATCTGGTGCTCGGACAATACCGACCCCATCGCAAGACGCTGCATCCAAGACGGGCTTTCCTATCTCTATCCGCAGTCCACATTCGGCGCGCACGTCTCAGCCGCGCCGCACGCGCAGACGCTGCGCCAGACGCCGCTTTCCACGCGCGCGAACGTAGCGTTCTTCGGCTGTCTCGGCTATGAGCTGGATCTGCGGCAGCTGCTGGATGTGGAGCGGACGCAGATCGCCGCGCAGATCGCGTTTTACAAGCAGTACCGGCGGCTGTTCCAGTTCGGCGTGTTCTCGCGTTTGGAAAACGGCTGGCAGGTCAGTCTCGACGGCGTGCACGCCGCGGGCGTGTTCCACTCGCTCGTCCCGGCCGCGCCGGGCTATGAGCGGCTGCGGCTGCGGGATCTGGATCAAAATCGGCGCTACCGCGTGCGCGCACGCGCGCAGAGGCTGCGCATAGGCCAGTTCGGCGCGCTCGTCAAGCACGTCTCGCCCGTCGCGCTCGACCCAAACGGTCTGATCCTGCGCGCGGCCGACCGTCACTTCATGCTCGACGACGCGCAGGAGGAATACCGCGTCTCGGGCGCGGCGCTTTGCGCAGGGATTTTGCTCGCGCCCCTATTCCGCGGCACGGGCTATGACAAGAGCCAACGCACACAGGGCGACTTCGGCTCGAACGTTTACATCATTGAGGAGGCGCGCGAATGAAATCGCAGAATGAACGAAACCGTATCTTTTTTGGCCTTGGCACCATCGGCCGGGACATGTTCTATTCCTTTGAGGCCAACACCATCTTATTTTTCCTGTCGGATGTATTGAGCCTGCCGCTGTGGGTATTTGCCGCAGTGAGCATGATCTTGTCCGTGCTGCGCATCTTTGACGCGCTGAACGATCCCATCACGGGCCTTCTCATCGACAACATCCGCTCGCCGTGGGGCAAATTCAAGCCCGCGATCTTGCTCGGCGGCGTGCTGAGCACCGTCTTCTTCCTGCTGCTCTTCGGCAATATCGGCAGCGGCTGGGGCTTTATCATCGTCTTTGCCGTATCGTATCTGCTGTGGGACATTACCTTCGGCGTGAACGACATCGGCTACTGGACGCTGCTGCCCGCCATGACGCAGGATCAGACCCAGCGCGAGCGCTGCGGCACGTTCGCGCGCATCTGCGCGAACGTCGGCATGTACATCGTCATGGTCGCGTGGGAGCCTGTGACCTCCGCGCTCGGCAACACGCCGAAGGTCTGGTTCTGGTGCGCGGCCGCGATCGCGGCGATCTATCTGCTGGACCTTTTATTCCCGCTTCTGGGCGTAAAGGAGAAGCGCATCGCGCCCGAGCAGCAAGAGTCCACATCCCTCAAGCAGATGTGGCGCGCGCTGACGGGCAACGACCAGCTGATGTGGACGACGCTTTCCATGGGCCTTTTCATGGTGGGCTACTGCACCACCACGGGCTTTGCCATCTACTATATGAAATATATCTTCGGCGAGCAAAGCATGTACGCGGTGCTGGTCGCGGTGGTCGGCGTGACGCAGCTGGCCGCGCTGGCCGTCTACCCGCGCGTCGCGCGGCATTTTAACCGCAAGCAGCTCTATACGCTCGCGACAGGGCTTGTGCTGGCGGGATACGTCGTGTTCTTCTTTGCCGAGCTTTCGCTCGTGCTGATCATCGCGGCGGCAGTGCTGGTCTTCATCGGCCAGGCGTTCATCCAGACGCTGATGCTGATGTTCCTGGCCGACACGGTGGAATACGGCCAGTGGAAGCTCAAAAAACGCAACGAGTCGGTCACGTTCTCGATCCAGCCGCTCGTCAATAAGATCGGCGGCGCGCTTTCGACGGGCTTTATCAGCCTGTCTCTGATCCTGTCCGGCATCAAGACCGGCGAGCAGACCGCCGAGGCGATCGATTTTGGCGGCAAGCTGATCGTCAAGTGCGCGATGTTCGTCATCCCGCTCGCGTTCATCGTGGTGGGCTACGTCATCTACCTGAAAAAGTATAAGATCAGCGAGGAATTTTACCAGAGCATCCTCGCCGAGCTGGCAGAGGCGGAAGCGGTCCCGGCGGACGGAACAAAATGAATCTAAGCAGAAGGGCGGACGGAGCATGTGCCTTTTGTTAAAAACCCGGCGGCTTATCCTCCAGCCGTTTCGCGCCTGCTACCTGGAGGAATACTATCGCGAATTTACGGATGAAATCACCAAATACCAATATCCGGACAGCTTTCCCGATCTAGAAACTGCAAATCAGACAATGTCCGAATTTGTAAGCGCCATGGAACACGGCGATATGCTTGAGCTGGTCATATTATCCCATGACGGCGAATTTCTTGGCAGCATGGAGGTGTTCGGTCTCCGCGAGAAAGCGCCTGAGATCGGACTTTGGCTGAAGCGCTCTGCGCATGGATCGGGATACGGCTATGAGGCGCTAAGATGCATGATAGATTATCTGCATGCGGCACAGAAGTACCAGTACTACATCTATGAAGCCGACGTGAGAAACGCGCCCAGTATCCGTCTGGTGGAAAAATTTCAGTGTATAAAAGGAGCATGCGAGGACATCACGACGCAGAGCGGAAAGGCGCTCCGGCTGCAGACATATCACATTCTGCGCTGAATTGCGGCCGGACTTCCTGCAAGCAAACCCTTGCCAGACCGCTTGACGCCGGCAAACCGAAAAATGGAGCGCAAAATAAGCATCCGTATGGTTCACCATACGGATGCTCGTTTTTACAGCTGCCGATGCCGGCGCGCTTTTATTCCTCTGTTGCCTCTGGTTCCTGTTCCGCCTCGGCGGCGAACAGCTCCTCTACCAGCGACTGCGCCGCGCACAGCCTCTCATACGGCACAAAAAACTCCGTCTTGATCTGCGGCGAGCTTCCAAGATACGCCGTCGCCCATGCCCCCGGCACCAGACGCTGCGTGCTGACGATGTGATTATTCTCCAGCACCTCCAGCAGCATCTGCGTCCAGGGCGCGATCTGCGTCGTGAGATAGCAGAAATCGCCGCGCTGCGCTTCGCGCAGCCCAGTCTGGCCGCATGCGCGGCAGGCGTCGGTCTCATTTACAAGACAGCAATCCGGACAGTAATACATGATGCGCTCCTTTCTTACGCCTTCAGGCTCTTGCGCTCCTGCTTGGTATGGCAGAAATGCTCCAGCACCGGCACCAGCAAAAAGCAGGTGAACGCCGCCGTGAAGCCGCCGTTATACAGGCAGAACGAGCCGTGCAGCAGGGGCACGCAGGTCACAAGCGTATAGTGCATCATGCCCGCCGCGATACCGGCGATCCACCCATAGCTGCCGGCGAGCGGCGACAGGCCGTTTGCAAAGCACAGCCCGATCACGATCGCCTGCGCGTTCACCGCCATCAAAAACTGCGCGCCCGTGAGGCCGCAGACAAACCTTGCAATGAAGCTCGCCAGCACGTAGCCCGCCATGATGGGCCAGACATTGGCCGGATGGCTGCCCTTTGCAAAGCAGCAGACCATACAAAATACGCAGCCCAGCGTCGCGGCGTTCCAGCTCGCGCCGATGAGGTTGTAGTACAGCACAATGAAAAGGCCGTATACGCCAAAGTTCAGCATGGCCGCGCCGGAACCGTACTTCGCGCCGTAGTCGGCGTTATAGCCAGAATCCTTCAATAGCGGCAGATATTGCCTCCCGCCGTCGAGCAGCAGTCCAAAGACGACGGCCAGCCCGAAAACGATGAAGCAGAACACATTGCACACGGCCCAAAAGCTGTCCGCCAATCCCACTCCGGCGCTTGCCGGCGGCTCGGGCCAAAAAACCTTATAGAGCAGCGCGCGCAGGAAAAACGCCGTCAGGCCGATCGGCACGGCCGCAGAATAGAGATCGTAGCCCTTGTGCATCTTGGGGCTGTGCAGAAGGCCCGCCGGCAGGAAAAAGCCGATGAACACCCCCACCGCCAGCGCCAGCGCCACGCCCAGCGCCGTAAACCCGTGCCATTCGGCCGCGGGATAGCGGAAAAGCATTTCGGTGATGAGCGGCGCCAGCCCCGTGGAAAACAAAAATGCGTTCGCCTGCGATCCAAGGCGCTTCTTCTTCACCGCACAGTACAGCGCCACGCCCGCAAACGAGAACCAGATATTCAAAATCGTCGTGCCCCAGAAGCAAAAGCCCGCCGTCAGGAAAAATGCCAGCGCGGACACGCCGTCCGGCTTCGCCCCCGGCAGCGAGTAGACGCCCAGACAGACCAGGCACACCAGCGCCGCGTTCAAAAACGTCCCGGCAAAGCCGCCGTAAGACGCATCAAAATAGCTTTTGACCGTCTGGCCGGACTGCGTGCAGATGCGCGCAAGGCCGCGAAGCATATCGCCCCTGTCGGGCATCACGAGCGCCGCGGCCAGACAGGCCAGCGTAAAGAAGGCGAACAGCGCCCGGAGCATCGCTTCCGGCGTCTGCAGCCTCTGTTTGAGTTTCATGGTAATCTCAGCTCCTCTTAAAAAGCGCAAGCGCCGCCGGAAGGAACCGGCGGCGCTGATATGTCTCAGAGCGTCCGTTCGGCCGCCTCGACCACATGGCCGATCAGCACCGACGTCGTGACGGAGCCTACGCCGCCGGGCACAGGCGTGATCGCGCCGACGATCGGCTCGACCTCGTCAAATTTCGCGTCGCCTGCGATGCCGCCCTTGCCGTCCTTTTTCGACGGGTCCCAGTTGATCGACACGTCGATGACGATCTGACCGGGGCTGACATAGTCCTTCGTCAGACTGTTCAAAACGCCTGCGGCCGAAACCAGGATATCGGCCTTGCTGGCAATGCCGGCCACGTCGACGGTCTTCGTGTGGCAGACGGTGACGGTGGCGTTTTTCGCCATAAGCATCATTGCGGCAGGTTTGCCCACCACGAGCGAGCGGCCGATGACGACGGCGTTCTTGCCCTTGCAGTCGATCCCGTAGTAGTCGAGGATCTCCATACACGCCTGCGGCGTGCAGGGCGCAAAGCCCAGCTTCTTGCCGGTAAACACGCCCGCGTTCGACAGATCCGTCATACAGTCGACGTCCTTGGCGGCCACGAGATGGTTGCAGATCTCGTCCTGGTCGGCTTTCAGATGCTTCGGCAGCGGCCGGAACAGCAGGCAGCCGTGGATCGCGCTGTCGGCGTTGATGGCCTCGATCTGATCGATCAGCGCCTGCTTCGTCACATCCTCGGGCAAGACGAACTTCACCACGTCCACGCCGATCAGCTCGGCGCGCGCCGTCGCGCCCTTTTCATAGGACAGGTCGGACGGATTTTCGCCGCAGCGCACGATCGCCAGCCGCGGGCAAACGCCCTTTTCCTTCAGCGCCGCCACGCGCGCCTGCAGCTTCTCGTTCATCGCGGCGGTGACTTCCTTGCCAAGTAACTGTTTTGCCATGCTTACGCCTCCTTATCGAAAGAAACCGGCCTTGACGGACTCGAAGATCTCGTCGGCCATTTTGCCGTACTTATCGAGCATGCCCAGGCACTTTGCGTTCATTTCCTCGGCCAGCTCGCGATTTTGCAGCGTCTTGGTGTTGATGAACACATTGAGAGACGCCGCCTGCAGCGCGCTCTTGACGATCGCCGCGCCGCAGCCCGCGTCGGACACCGCCAGACGAGAGCCTTTGGCCGCAAAGACCGAGATGGCCTCGATCGCCTCGCAGCACAGCTGCATGATGTGCATCGGCACCTGACAGGCGGTAATGGTCGCCGCCTCAAGCACCTGCGCGCGCGTGGGATCGTCCTTGGCGATGCCGTAGGCCTTGGCCAGCGGCACAAAGCCCTCGGCGTCGGCGGGCACCTGGTCCAGAAGCTCGGTCTGCAGCTGGTCACACTTGGCCTTCAGCGCCACGATCTCTTCTTCCACATCGGCGTATTTCTTCTTGCCCACCGTGAGCGAGCCGACCATATTGCCCAGCGCCGTACCGATCGCCGCGACCAGCGCGGACGCGCCGCCGCCGCCGGGGGCAGGCTCGGACGAGGCCAGGACCGTGACGAATTCACGGCAGGATTTCATCGTATAGTCCATTTTTACTCCTTTTTTAGAAAAAAGAGCCGGTTTTTCACGCCGGCTCTTCTGTTTTTTCTGCTTTGCCGCGAATGTGCAAAGCCCATTCGCGGCAAATATCTCTTAGAACAGGCCGGAGATCTTACCGGTCTCGTCGACGTCGATACGCTCGGCGGCGGGAACCTTCGGCAGGCCCGGCATCGTCATGATCTCGCCGGTCAGCGCAACCAGGAAGCCTGCGCCTGCGGCGACCTTGACATTGCGGACGGTGACGGTAAAGCCGGTCGGCGCGCCCAGCTTGGCCGGGTCGTCGGACAGAGAATACTGCGTCTTGGCCATGCAGATGGGCATCTTGTCGTAGCCCAGCTCCGTCAGCTGCTTGATCTGCTTCTCGGCGTTGGCCGTGAAGTTGACGTCCTTGCCGCCGTAGATCTTGGTGACGATGGCTTCGATCTTCTGCTTGATCGGCATATCGAGATCGTATGCGAAGGTGAACTCGTTCGGCTGATCGCACAGACGGATGACCTCCTGCGCCAGCTCGATGCCGCCTTCGCCGCCCTTGCCCCAGACCTCGGACAGCGCAACGTTGACGCCCAGCTTCTTGCATTCGTCGCGGATGAGATTCAGCTCAGCCTCGGTGTCGAACGGGAAGCGGTTGATGGCGACCACGCACGGGAGCTTATAGACGTTGGTGATGTTGCTGACATGCTTCAGAAGGTTCGGCAGGCCCTTTTTCAGCGCCTCGAGATTCTCGTTCGAGGTCTCGGCCTTCGGCACGCCGCCGTTATACTTCAGCGCGCGGGCGGTGGCGACGATGACCACGCAGTCGGGCTTCAGGCCCGCCATGCGGCACTTGATGTCCAGGAACTTCTCCGCGCCCAGGTCCGCGCCGAAGCCGGCCTCGGTGACGGTGTAGTCCGCCAGGCGGCGGGCGATCTTGGTGGCGGTGACGGAGTTGCAGCCGTGCGCGATGTTGGCGAACGGGCCGCCGTGGACAAACGCGGGCGTATGCTCGAGCGTCTGCACGAGGTTGGGCTTCAGCGCGTCCTTCAAAAGCGCGGCCATGGCGCCCTCGGCGTGCAGGTCGTGCGCGGTGACGGGCTTTTCGTCGTAGGTGTAGCCCACGATGATGCGGCCGAGTCTGGCCTTGAGGTCGTTGATGTCGGAAGCCAGGCACAGAACGGCCATGACCTCGGACGCGACGGTGATGTCGTAGCCGTCTTCACGCGGGGTTCCGTTGACGCGGCCGCCCAGGCCGTCGACGACGAAGCGGAGCTGACGGTCGTTCATATCGACGCAGCGGCGCCAGGTGATGCGTCGCGGGTCGATGCCGAGCTT
>CAZWKZ010000051.1:0-12163 GCA_964633935.1 uncultured Oscillospiraceae bacterium
CCGAGCGGAATTCCGGCACGGGCATGGCCTTGTGGTTGAGCTTGTTCTTCTTGATGATGGCCGACTCGATGGGCATGCCATGGTTGTCCCAGCCGGGGATATAGGGCGTATAGTAGCCGCGCATAGCGTAGCTGCGGACGATAAAATCCTTCAGCGTCTTGTTCAGCGCGTGGCCCATGTGCATATCGCCGTTGGAGAACGGCGGGCCGTCATGCAGCGAATAGCGCGGCGCGCCCTCATTTTTCTTGAGCAGTTCATGGTACAGGTCCATCTCGTACCACTGCTTCAGCATCTCCGGCTCGCGCGCGGGCAGCCCCGCCCGCATCGGAAAGCCCGATTTTGCCATGTTCAGCGTCTGTTTGTATTCCATTCTGATTCCTCCGAAGTAAAAATTCAAAATAAAATCGCCCCGAGACAAAGCTCAGGGCGACAGATAGCCGTGATACCACCTGAATTCCCGCAGGCTCTCGCCCACGGACACTCGATCTCTGTAACGGGAGGACCCGTCCCGGCTTACTGCTGCTTCAGCCAGGCGCTCGAAGGTGATCTTCCGGCATGCCTTGCCGCTGCCTTACACCGTCCGGCAGCTCTCTTCGCGCGCAGCATCCCCTACTTGTCCTTCTCATCGCTTTTCATATCGTTCATAGTCTACCCAAAAAGTTCGGATTTGTCAACAAAAAAAGCGCGCAGGCCCGGTCTCGGGTTTGCAAATCCCGGCCCGATATGCTAAAATATCTCTACTTGTATTCAAGGAGGCATTTCGCTTGTTCTATCTTGCTCTGACGCTCTTCGCTGCGGCCGTCGCGGCGCTCGATCAGCTCGTCAAGGCGCTGGCCAGGACGTATCTTGTGGGCGAAACGCTCGTGCTCATTCCCGGCTGGCTGCAGCTGCACTATATCACAAACGACGGCATGGCGCTGTCGCTGCTGAGCGGCGGGCGGTGGCTATTCGTGGTGCTGACCACCGTGTATTTTGCGCTCGTGATCTGGGCCATCGCAAAAAAGCATATCTATAAAAAGCCCGAGCTGTGGTGCGTCGCGGCCATCACAGGCGGCGCGGCGGGCAACCTCATCGACCGCATCGCCACGGGCCAGGTGATCGACATGATCTGCATCCCGTGGTTCTCCACGTTCAACGTGGCGGATCTGTTCATCACCTTCGGCGCAATCATCCTGATCGCCTATATTCTGTTCAAGGACAAGGAATTTTTGTCCGACAAAAAGAAGGACGGGCCGCATGACGCTGCAGCTGGATCGTGACGGTGAGCGGCTCGACGCCGCGATTGCCCGCCTTCTTCCCGAACTCAGTCGCAGCGCCGCGCAGCGGCTGATCGAGCAGGGGGCCGTCACGCTGGGCGGCCGCCCCGTCAAAAAAAACGAACGCTCCGTCTGTGGCATGCAGCTGGCGCTGCGCCTGCCTGCGGCGCGCGAGACGGCCGTCACGGCGCAGCAGATCCCGCTGGATATTCGTTATGAAGACAGCGACGTGATCGTCGTCAACAAGCCCAAGGGGCTTGTCGTACATCCCGCGCCGGGTCATGCCGACGGGACGCTGGTAAACGCGCTGCTGCACCACTGCGGCGACTCGCTCTCCGGCATCGGCGGAGAGAAGCGCCCCGGCATCGTCCACCGCATCGACAAGGACACGTCCGGACTGATCATCGCGGCGAAAAACGATCTGGCGCACACGCGGCTGTCCGCGCAGCTCAAGGACCACACGCTCTCGCGCACGTACGAATGCATCGTCTGCGGCGGCGTAAAGGCCGATACCGGGACGATCGACGCGCCCATTGGCCGCAACCCCGCCGACCGCAAGAAGATGGCCGTCGTCCCCGGCGGAAGACCCGCCGTGACGCACTATGCGGTCGTCGCCCGCTATCCCGGCTATACACATCTGCGCTGCTGCCTCGAGACGGGCCGCACGCATCAGATCCGGGTCCATCTGGCCTGGCAAAATCACCCCATTCTGGGCGATACGGTCTACGGCCGCAAGAAGCCCGAGCTTGGCCAGAGCAGCCAGTGCCTGCACGCCAAGCAGCTCTCGTTCATCCATCCGCGCAGCGGCGAGCGCGTGACGGTGCAGTGCGAGCTGCCGGAATATTTTGAGGCTGTGCTCCGTCAGCTGGAAAAACGCACCTGAGAGGACGCCGGTGCGTTTTTGTCCAATTGATGCTGCAAAAAAGCGCCAAAGCTCCCGCGGCTCACGCCTGCGGGAGCTTTTTTGCCCTGCGCTGATCCGCGCGCATGGACGGGGGCAGCCAGGGGCCAAACTTATAATAGATGAGAAACAGCGCCGACGCCGCCGACCAGGTGATGGGATAGCACAGCGCGATGGTAAAATTGCTCAGATGCGGAATGGTGACGGTAAACAAAACAACCAGGCGCAGCACACAGATGCCAAACAGCGTCAAAAGCGTTGGCCGCATCGCGTCGCCGACGCCGCGCATGGCGGAGGAAAATACCTCGGTGCAGCAAAATACGGGATAGAAAAACGCCAGATATGTTACGATCTGCATCCCCTGTTCGATCACGACGGGATCGTCGACAAAAAGCGCGATGGTGAACCCGCGCGTAAAATACATGCCCAGACTGAACAGCAGGGAAAAACACAGGTGTATGATCAGTCCCGCGCGGATACACTTGAAGATGCGCTCACGGTTGCGCGCGCCGTAGTTTTGCCCCACAAAGGTCATGACCGCGATGCCGATGGCGCTGGAAATGGGCCAAAAGACGCCGTCCAGCTTCCAAACCGCCGACCACGCCGCGACGATGTCCGTGCCGAGCAGATTGATCGCCTTCTGCACAAGCAGGTTCGTCACGCTATACATCGTGCTCTGCAGCCCCGTCGGCAGGCCGATGTAGAGCATCCGGCCAAGCAGCGGCCGCGTAAAGCGCAGCTTCTTCATCTCCAGCCTGCAGCAGCCCGGCATTTTCATAAGCGTCGCCAGCACCAGCGCCGCGCAGACCAGCTGCGCCAGACTTGTGGCAATGGCCGCGCCCGCGACCTCCATCCGGAAGACCGCCACAAAAAGCAGGTCTAGCGCCGTGTTGACCACCACGCATACGATCAGGAAATACAGCGGTCGTTTAGAATCGCCCATCGCGCGCAGAATGCCGCTGCCCATATTGTAGATCATCGACGGGATCATCCCTGCGAAATACCAGCGCAGATAGTCCACCGAGTACTGCATCGTATCTTCCGGCGTATCCAGCGCAGAAAGAAACATCGGGGCGATCAGCATGCCCGCCGCCGTCATGATTGCGCCGATGACGACCGACAGCAGCATCGCGGTATGTACCGCCTGGCTCACCTGCTCGTCCTCGCCCGCGCCGGCGTGCTGCGAGATCACGACCGACGCGCCGGAGGCCAGCCCGACAAAGAAGCCCACAAGCAAGCTGATCAGCACGATCGCCGACCCGCCCGCGGCCGCCAGCGCCGTCTTGCCCACGAAGCGGCCGAGAATGACCGCGTCGACGGTGGAATACAGCTGCTGCAGAAGCGTCCCCAGCATGATCGGCAGGAAAAAACGCAGCATATTCTTCATGACCGGTCCTTCCAGCATCGACGCCGGCTGGATCAGCGAACGTTTCATGCGATCTACCTCCTATGGCCCGTGCGGCGGGCCATATCATCATACGCTTTTTTCGCACTTTTTCAAGCCGTCAGAATATAAAATTTTTGTATTTTCTCTGCTTTCGGCCATGGCGCGGCGGTCGCGCCCGCATGCGGCGTCTCATTTTTACAAAAAGACGGCGCACCCCCTTGCACATTCGCGCCATATACGCTATAATACGACCGACCGCAAAAACAATCGAACACAGGGGCGCTGGGTTTCCGGCTGAGATTGCGCTTCGCGCAGGTCCCTTTCACCTGATCCGGGTAATGCCGGCGTAGGAAGCTGTTTGGACAAAAACGTTTCGTACCGCATTGCAGCGCTCGGTTGCCATGCGGTACTATTTTTTTGGAGGTTTTTGTATGAGCACAAAAACAAAATTGACGCTCCGCGCGCTGTGCGAGGGCGCCCTCATGGTCGTGCTGGCCCAGATTCTGGGCTACATCAAGCTGTGGGAAATGCCGTGGGGCGGCTCGATCTGCCTGTCCATGCTGCCGATCTTCCTGTATGCCTGCCGTTGGGGCCTTGGCCCGGGCCTTTTGAGCAGCTTTGTATTCGGCGTCCTGCAGTTCATGTTTGACGGCGGCTTCGCCCTGGGCTGGCAGTCGATCATCGGCGACTATCTGGTCGCGTTCACGGTGCTGGGCCTGGCGGGCGTGTTCCGCGGCAAGAGCTGGAGCGTTTTCGCCGGTACGGTCCTCGGCTCCGCCGCGCGCTTTCTGGTGCACTACGTCGTCGGCGCTACCGTCTGGGCCGAATATATGCCAGAGGAGTTCTTTGGCCTGACCATGACCACGCCGTGGTTCTATTCTCTGCTTTATAACGGCTTCTATATGGTCATCGACATGGCGCTGTGCCTGGTCGTTTTCGCGCTGCTGCTCAAGCCCCTGGGCAAGTACCTGCGCGCAGAAGACATCAAAAAATAAGATACAAGCAAGCAAGGGCCGCCCCGCTGGGGCGGCCCTTTTATACGATTTAGGTGTGCAGCGCTTTTTTGGGGCACGCATCCACGCAGTTCATGCACAAAATGCACTCGGTCCCGTTTTCCCGCTTTCTCGACGGGTCGGTCACGTCAACGTTCATGGGGCACACCCGCTTGCACTTGCCGCACGAGATGCATTTATCTGCGTCCACCTTCACACGCAGAAGGGAGAAATAGCTCATGGGCTTTAAAAACACCGCCACGGGGCACAGATACTTGCAGAACGCACGGTTGTCCTTTAAAACCAGCGCCAGCGTGATCCCCGCCGCGTAGTAGAGCGCGTTGCCGGCCAAAAAGCTCCAGAACATGATGCGCTCCAGATTTCCCACGTGCAGCAAAAACAGCGCCGCGACAAAGCCCAGCGAGAGCGCGAACATCACATAGCGCAGCGCGCCCAGCTTTTTCAGCCGCGGCTTTCGCGGGATCTTGTACGGCAGAAAATCCAGCACCATCGCCGTCCAGCAGGCATAGCCGCACCAGCCCCGGCCAAAGAGCAGCGGCCCGAAGATCTTCGCCACCGCATAGTGGATGACCGCCGCCTCGAACACGCCCAAAAACAGATAGTACCAGAAGCCCTCGATCTGCATATTCTCGTTGCAGATCAGCCCCAGATACACCAGCATGTAAAGCCCCACGGCCAGCTGCACCACGCGCCGGGCATAGCTTTTGCGCTTGATATACAAGATCAGACCCACGGCAAGGCACGTGCCGATATACGTAAAATTGAGCATGTAAAACACATTGTGCTTCGTCAGCCACAGCGTCACGGCGATCGTCTCGAACAACGCCCACATGATGGCCGGCCCGGCATACTCCTTGGCCGGTTGCCTGCGCGCATTTTTTATCTCAGACATATAAGTACCCCTTCAGCGTCTTCAATGTATTCCACACGCCGTCGATATGGCTGCGCTCATAGCCGTGGCTTGCGTATACGCCGGCACCGATCAGTCCGTGGCGGATATCGTTGCCGGCCGAAAGCGTCGCCTCGACGTCCGAGCCGTAGTGCGGATAGATATCCACGGCATAATCCGCGCCCTCGCGCTTTGCCGCGTCGATGAGCTTGCCGACCACGTCATAGCTGTACGGTCCGCCGGAGTCCTTCGCGCAGATGGAGACCTGCCTCTCCGTGCAGCAAAGCCCCTCGCCCACGCAGCCCATATCCACGCTGATCGATTCCGTCACACCCGCCGGCACCGAGCCGGCACCGCCGTGGCCGACCTCCTCATACACCGTCACATGTGCCCAAACGCGCCGCGCAGGCGTTTTTCCCGTGTCGCGCAGATACTTTGCCAGCCCCAGCAGAATGCCCACCGAGAGCTTGTCGTCCAGAAAGCGGCTTTTGATATAGCCGGACGGCGTGATGCGCGTCCTCGGTTCAAAGCAGACGATATCGCCCACCTCGACGCCCAGCGCGCGCGTATCCTCGGCAGTGGAAACGTCCTCATCCAAAACGACCTCGGTCGTGTCAAAGCTACGCTTCGTGCTGCCGTATTCGCCGTTGACATGCACCGAGGCGTTGCACAGCTGCAGCGTCCCCTCGATGATCCTGCCGGCGCGGGTGTACACGCGCACGTTCTCAGCCTCGCCGTTTTCCGCGCGCATGCCGCCCAGCGGACTGACGCGCAGGCGGCCGTTTGCCTTGACCTCGGCCACGATCGCGCCGAGCGTATCCGTGTGCGCCTGCAGCAGCAGCGCGTCCGTATCGTCTCCGCCGCCAAGATCAACCAGAACCCCGCCCTTTGCCGTCAGCCCTGCGTCATAGCCAAGGGCGGAAAACGCCTCCTTGACCCACGCGGCGGCCCTGGCGGTAAAGCCCGTGGGGCTGTCGACCGCCAAAAGCGCCCGGGCCTGCTCGGCCGCATAGACGGCATATCCTCTGTCCATCACAACGCCTCTTTTCCTGTTTCTATATGAATTAGTGTAACACACAATCACGCCGCATGCAAGCGCGCGAAATTTCCTCGTTCTTTCTTGTAAACCCCGCCGGAATGTGGTATACTCTGCAATACCACACTGCAAGGGGAAGCGATCTCATGGATTTCGTGTACGGTTTGCTCTGCGCCATCGGCGGCTATCTCATTGGTTCGATCAGCGTGTCGATTCTGCTTTCGCGTCTCGCGTTCGGCAGCGACGTGCGCACACAGGGCAGCGGCAACGCTGGCGCTGCCAACGTCGCGCGCGTGCTGGGCTTCGGCGCAGGCGCGCTGACATTTCTGGGCGATTTTGCAAAGGGCGTGCTTGCCATATGGCTGGGCGGGCTGCTGATGGGCAGTCTCGGCGCCTGTATCGCCGGAATCGCATGCCTGCTTGGGCACTGCTTCCCCGTGTACTTCCGCTTCAGGGGCGGCAAGGCCGTCTCCACCGGCGCGGCGGTGGCGCTGATGCTCGACTGGCGGCTGCTTCTTGTTGCCGTCGCGGCCTTTGCGCTGGCGGCGCTGCTTTTCCGCACAGCCTCGGTGTCGTCGATGACGGCGGCAGTCGCCGTAGCCGTCTGCGCGCCGTTTTTTACGCATGACGCCGCGCTTCTGACGCTGAGCACATTCGCGGCGCTGTTGGTGCTGGTGATGCACCGGGCAAATATCCGCCGGCTTCTTGACGGCAGCGAGCCAAAGTTCCATTTTGGCCACAGAAAATAACCCCAAGGCAAGCCGCCTCCGCATGATCGCATCATGCGGAGGCTTTTATGCGTATCGAAGACGCCTTTTTGTTATTTTCGCTCAGCGCTACAGCCAAAGCCATGCAGGCCGGCGGAGCGCGTTCCCGTCAGCAAAGCGCGACGCCGTCTTCTCCGGTATGCAGGCTCGCGCCGAACAGCCCGCGCATTGCGCGCACGAGCGCGTCCACATCCTGCGCGCCGGCCGTCTCCACGCACGAGTGCATGGCAAGCTGCGCAAGGCCGATATCGACCGTCCTGACGGCCACGCGCGCGTTCGAAATCGAACCGAGCGTCGAGCCGCCCGGCAGATCCGACCGGTTGGCATAGACCTGCGTCGCTACGCCCGCGCGCTGGCACAGCGCCTTGAAGATGGCGCATGAGACGCCGTCGGTCGTGTAGTGCTGGTTGGCGTTGAATTTGATGACCACGCCGCCGTTCATGACGGGGCTGTTGCCCGGATCGGAATACTCCGGATGGTTGGGGTGCACGGCATGGCCGTTGTCGGCCGAGACCATGAAGCTGTTTGCGAGCAGCCGCAGATAACGCTCCTCATCATAGCCGAGTCCCGCGCAGACGCGGCGCAGCGTGTCGCGCAGCAGGTTCGACGCCGCGCCCTGCTTTGTCTCGCTGCCAACCTCCTCGTTGTCAAAGATACAGCAGACGGGGATCGCCGCGCTTTCCTCCGCCTCCAAAAAGCCCTGCATACAGCCGTACGCGCAGGCCAGATCGTCGAGCTTCGGCGAGAGCACGAACTCAGCCTTCGCGCCGACGCGCGTGCCGCGGCCGCGCACATACAGATATAGATCGTGGCCGAGGATCGCTTCCTTCTTCACCCCTGCGGCCTCTGCCGTCATATCCATCAGACTGCCCGCCGCGTCCGCGCCGCCATACAGCGGCAGCGTGTCCACATTGGCCAGCAGCTTCACGCCGTCGTTGGCCGCGCGGTTCATGTGAATGGCCACGCTGGGAATGACAAGCAGATCCCGGTCAAGATTCACCAGCTTTGTCACGATCCTGCCGTCCTCCTCGGCCAGCACGCGCCCCGCGATGGAAAGCGGGCGGTCGAACCACGGCGCCATCAGCATGCCGCCGTACTTTTCCGTCGACAGCTGTACATACTGCCCCGCCTTCTCCGGATGCTCCTTCAGCTTGAACGTCGGGCTGTCCGCGTGCGCGGCGGCAAGCATAAAGCCCGTCGGCTCGCCCGCCGGCACACGGAACGCCAGCAGCGACGAGCCGTTTCGCGTCACAAAATATTTGCCGCCCGGGCAAAGCTCCCACTTGTCCTGCTCGCGCAGCGGCGTATATCCCTGCGCGCGCAGGCCGGCGGCGAAATTCTCCACCACATGGTAGCAGCTGGGGCTTTCCTCAATAAAATCCAGAAGCGCTTTTACATAGTCTGTCATAGTACGTCCTCCCGCCTTGTCTTTCTCATACCATACCACGTTCCGCGCCCGGTTGCAAGCGTGCGCCTCATTTTCTGTTCCAACGGATCTCAGATCGACGCGCGCTGCTTCCGGCAAAGATTTCACGCGACACTTTTTTCATACAGGCTTTGCAAGCGCCGAAAAACGTGGTATGATAAGCGGGAAATCTAACACAATAGGAGCGGTTCAGATGAAAAAATCCATTCTCAGAAAATATGCCCGCCTGATCGCCGAATGCGGCGTAAACGTACAGAAGGGCCAGGAGGTCTTTATCCAGGCCGAGCTTGACCAGCCGGAGTTCGTACAGATGGTGGTCGAGGCGTGCTACAAGCGCAAGGCGAAGAAGGTCGTCGTCGACTGGAGCTATCAGCCGCTGACCAAGCTGCACGTGCGCTACCGCAGTCTTTCCACGCTTTCAAAGCTGGACAACTACGAAGAGGCGCGCTGGCAGCACTATGTCGACACCATCCCCTGCCGCATCTATCTCATCTCTGAGGATCCGGACGGCCTCAAGGGCGTCAATCAAGAGAAGATGGCCAAATCCCAGCAGAAGAAGTACCCCATCATCAAGGGCTACCGCGATCAAATCGAGAACAAGTACCAGTGGTGCATCGCCGCTGTGCCCGGCGCGGCGTGGGCGCGCAAGCTCTTCCCCGGCATCCGTACCTCGCAGGCCATCGAGAAGCTGTGGCAGGCCATTCTGGAAACCAGCCGCGTATGGGACGATCCCGTGGCCGCGTGGAATGAGCACAACGCCGATCTGCAGCGCCGCTGCGACTATCTCAACAGCCTCGGTATCAAGGAGCTTCGCTACACGTCCTCCAACGGTACAGATTTTTGCGTCGGCATGATCGACGAAGCGCAGTTCCGCGGCGGCGGCGAGACAAGCCTGCAGGGCATCTTCTTCAATCCCAACATCCCCACCGAGGAATGCTTCATCTCGCCGAAGAAGGGCGTGGCCGAGGGCATCGTCTACTCCACCAAGCCGCTTTCGTATCAGGGCCAGCTGATCGACAACTTCTGGATCCGCTTCCACGAAGGCAAGGCCGTGGAATGGCACGCCGAGCAGAACAACGAGCTTTTGACAAAGCTGATCGAGATGGACGAGGGCAGCTGCTATCTGGGCGAATGCGCGCTGGTGCCGTATGATTCTCCCATCCGCAAATCGGGCCTGCTGTTCTACAACACGCTCTTTGACGAGAACGCGGCCTGCCATCTGGCGCTGGGCATGGGCTTTGCCGACACCATCCGGGATTTCGAGCACAAGACGCTTGAAGAGTGCCGCGCGCTCGGCGTAAACGACTCGATGGTGCACGAGGACTTTATGATCGGCTCCGCCGACCTTTGCATCGACGCCGTCTGCCGCGACGGCAAAACCGTCGCTATCTTCCGCGAAGGAAATTGGGCGTTCTGAGCGCGTTTCCCGCCTCCCAGCCGCACAAAGCGGCCGGGAGGTCTTTTCTGCCTGCTTGCACTGCCGCCCTTCTGCGGGCCGCAGAAAGGATGCTTTTGCAGGCAGGCGGCAAGCGCGCAAAAAGATCCGCCGGTGATAAAACCGGCGGATCTTTCCTTCATTTGAACCAGATAACGTCACAGAACAGGAGAAACAGGAAGAACACAAGCGCAAAGATCCCGGCGACCAGCAGCGCGGCCAACAGCGCGCCGCGCATGGCGGAACGCCCCTGCTCGGAGCTGAGTTCAATTTTCTCCTGCTTCTCAGGCGCGCTCTGCTGCTTGGGACGGTACCACGGCATGCCGTCTACATTCATATCGGCATAGCTGCGGCCGTCGTCGTCATCGTACTTCTTTGCCCGTTTGCTCATAGCTTACTTCTCGTCCTTTTTATCGCTCATCTCGGCCTTGGTCGCGCGGATGGCCTCCTGCATGACGACCTCAAGCTCCTTGTTGCGCTCGGGCGTATTGTACAGGTGACAGGCGCAGAAGTGCTCCGGCTCAATCTCGATGAAATCGGGCTGGACATACTTGCACAGCTCCATGCACTTGCGGCAGCGGGTATGGAACTTGCAGCCCGCAGGCGGATTGGCCGGCGACGGGATGCTGCCCTCGAGAATGATGCGGTCCATCTGGTAGTCGGGATCCGGCACCGGGATGGCGGAGAAAAGCGCCTCGGTATACGGATGCTTGGGGTTGGAGTAGAGCTTGTCCGTGGGGGCAAACTCGACCATGCTGCCCAGATACATCACGCCCACCGTGTCGGAAATGTGCTCGACAACGGACAGGTCGTGCGAAATGAACAGATACGTCAGGCCGAACTGCTTCTGCAGATCGCGCAGAAGGTTGATGATCTGCGCCTGGATCGACACATCGAGCGCGGAGACCGGCTCGTCACAGAGAATGAAGTCGGGGTTCAGCGCGAGCGCGCGCGCGATACAAATACGCTGCCGCTGGCCGCCGGAGAACTCGTGCGGATACCGGCTCTTGTAGTACTCGGGCAGGCCGCAGGCTTCCATGACGCGGGTGATGTAGTCGTCAAATTCCGCAGCCGGGACAATGTTGTGCTCGCGCACCGCCTCGCCGATGATCTCACCGACGGGAAGACGCGGAGACAGGCTGGAATACGGGTCCTGGAAGATGATCTGGATCTCGGGCCGCAGCTTGCGCAGCTCGTCCTTGGACAGCGCGAAGATGTCCTTGCCGTTGAAGTAAACCTCGCCGTCGGTCTTGTCCTGCAGGCGCAGGATCGTTCTGCCGATGGTGGACTTGCCGCAGCCGGACTCGCCGACCAGGCCCATCGTCGTGCCGCGCTTGATCTTGAACGACGCGCCGTCGACCGCCTTGACGTGGCCGATGGTCATCTTGAAGAAGCTGGATTTGATCGGGAAGTATTTTTTCAGCTTCTTGACGACCAGCAGATACTGCGGATCGTTCTCGGCGCCGTCAAATCCAGAGGCCAGAAGTGCGTCATGGACCTTGTATTCCATGAACCCTTCCATAAACTTGTCGTCAAGCTTGTCTTCCATAAATCCGTTCATGAACGCTTCGTCGACTTTGTCTTTTTTCTTCGCCATATCAAAGCTCCTCCACATTCACAGATTTTGGATATTCCAGCACCTGCCCCGTCTCGAAGAAACGGTAGCACGAAACGACGTGCGTGTCGCTGATGCGGATCTCCGGCGGGTAGCGGCCGTCGCACTGATCGCAGCGCATCTCGCAGCGATCGCGTAGCAGTAGTTCGGCATATCGACCGGATTCGGTACGCTGCCGGGGATATTGTACAGCTCGTCGACCTTCTTGCCGACGACCGGCTTTGACCGCATCAGACCGATGGTATACGGATGCGCCGGATGGTGGAAGATATCGTCGGCCGTGCCCTTCTCGACCACACGCCCGGCGTACATGACGACGACGTAGTCGGCCATGCCGGCCACGACGCCAAGGTCGTGCGTGATGAGCATGATGGACGATTTGAGCTTTTTCTTCAGATTTTCCAGCAGGTCCAGGATCTGTGCCTGAATGGTGACGTC
>CAZWKZ010000052.1:0-12151 GCA_964633935.1 uncultured Oscillospiraceae bacterium
TGTCGTTCATGCGGCGGTAATAGATCGCGCGGGGGTTGTCCCAGGAGCGGAAGACGGCCTTGATGGCGCCCATCAGCTGTACCTTGGGATCCTGCGGGAACTCCTCGCCCAGCTTCTCGCGGTATTCGGCCTTGAACTTCTCGGCCAGCTCCTTGAGATCGTCAGCCGTCAGCTCGGTGTCAAGCTTGACGTTGCGGGCGGCCTTCATCTCGTCGATGAGCTGCTCGAAGTACTTCTTGCCGACCTCCATGACGACGTCGGAGTACATCTGGATAAAGCGGCGATAGGAGTCGTATGCAAAGCGAGGATTCTTGGTCTTCTTGGCAAAGGCGACGACGACCTCGTCGTTCAGACCGAGGTTGAGGATCGTGTCCATCATGCCGGGCATGGACGCGCGCGCGCCGCTGCGCACGGAAACGAGCAGCGGATTGTACAGATCGCCGAACTTCTTGCCGGAGATCTCCTCGAGCTTTTCCACGTACCGCATGATCTCGGCCTCGATCTCGGCGTTGATCTGACGGTCGTCCTTGTAGTACTGCGTGCAGGCCTCGGTGGTGATGGTGAAGCCCTGCGGAACAGGCATGCCAAGGTTGGTCATTTCCGCCAGGTTGGCGCCCTTGCCGCCCAGCAGCTCGCGCATTTTGCCGTTACCTTCGGAGAACAGGTAAACGTACTTGTGAGACATTTAGTTAACCCCTTTCCTGCGGACCGGAGGCGCTGCGCTCCGATCCAGAACCGTTTTTTGTTGTTTTATCGATTTTTTCAGCCAAATACATACTATACCATATTTGCGCGCAATTGCAAACTGAAAATGCGATTTTCCAACAAAAAAATTTTATTTACAAGCGTGCGGGGCAAAAATCGGAAGCGTGGGGCGGCGGCCTGGTTTTATCCCGCGTTTGCCGCAGGACGAAGACTTGCGGCAAGCGCGCAAGCGCCGCGGCTATTTCGCCGCGGCGCTTCGCTTCGGGATGCGGATGGTCAGGATGATCTCGCGCTCGGTCTCCTGCCGCTCAGAGCCGGCGTCGATGCCGGCCGAGCGGATGATGTCCAGCTGATGGCTGACGGAGTTCAGGAACACGCGCACGTCGCGCAGGACGAAATTGCCCAGTTCGCGCCGGTGGGCGGGCGGCTGGGACAGCGCATCGATGTACTGCTCGGTTTTGGCTACGGTCCAGTCGTTCTGCACGATCAGGCCGATCACGCGCAGCCGCTCCTCCTCGGTCGGCAGCTTCAAAAGCGCGCGCGCGTGCCGCTCAGACAGGCCGTTTTCGCGCAGCGCCTGCAAAACCCGCGGCGAATGGCGCAGCAGACGCAGCTTGTTCGCCACGGCCGACTGGCTCTTGCCCACGCGGCGGGCCGCCTGCTCCTGGTTCAGCCCGTATTGCCGCATGAGACGGGCCAGACCCTCGGCCTCCTCGATGAAATCCAGATCGCGCCGCTGCAGATTTTCCACCAGCGCCAGCATGCCGGACGATTCGCTGTCCACGCTCACCAAAATGCACGGCACCTCGCTCAGTCCCGCCAGCTTTGCCGCGCGCAGCCGGCGCTCTCCTGCCACCAGCTCCAGCGCGCCGCCCGATTTTCGCACCGTGAGCGGCTGCAGCACGCCGTACTGCGAGATGCTGCTTGCCAGCTCCTGCAGCGCGGCGGGGTCGAAGACCCTGCGCGGCTGCGCGGGATTCGGGCGGATACTGCCGACCGGCACGAACAATACCCGCCCGGATTCCAGCAGCGATTTGGTTTTCAGCTTGGCCATGTCTATGTAGACCCCTCTCTGCAAGGTTCTGTGTCCATTGTAAGCGGCGCACGGCGCAAAATCGCGCGAAAGCAGGCGGGGAAACACAAGAAATTGTGGCGGGAAATGGCGGGAAACCACAAGATGTGGAGAAAGCTGTGGAAGCTGTGCAAAAATGCGCGGATGCGCGGAAAACGTCCCGGCCGGCTTCCGCCGGCCGGGACGTCATTTGCCTGGATCAATAGTTTTCCGGCTTGATCTGGAAATACGCCTGCGGGTGCGCGCACACAGGGCACGACTCCGGCGCCTTTTTGCCGATGACGATATGACCGCAGTTCGTACACTGCCAGATGCAGTCCTGCTCGCGCGAGAAGACAAGTCCGCCCTCGAGATTAGCGATCAGCTTGCGGTAGCGGTCCTCGTGCTCCTTTTCGATCTTGCCCACGCCGTCAAAGAGGTTGGCGATGGCCGTGAAGCCCTCCTCGCGCGCCTCACGGGCGAAGGATGCGTACATGTCGGTCCATTCGTAGTTTTCGCCCGCCGCCGCGTCGTAAAGATTTGCCGGCGTGTCGGGCATGCCGTCGTGCAGGAGCTTGAACCAGAGCTTGGCGTGCTCTTTTTCGTTGCGGGACGTCTCTTCAAAGATGTCCGCGATCTGCACATAGCCGTCCTTCTTTGCCTTGGAGGCGTAATACTGATACTTCACGCACGCCTGCGCTTCGCCGGCGAACGCCGTCATCAGATTGGCCTCGGTCTTGCTGCCTTTGAGATTCATCGTCGTGACTCCTTTCCTTTTTTCATGGTTTTATACGATTTGCAGGATATAGCCCTTGAGGTAGAGCGATTGACCGGCGGCAAGGCTCGCCGGATGGTCGCGCGACTGCATCAGGCACTCGAGAAGGCGCGCCTCGCGGCCGGCGTCCGCCGCCGCCTCGCGCAGCATTTTCAAAAACAGCTCCGGCGTCATGAATTGGCTGCAGGAGCAGCTGAGCAGAATCCCGCCCGGCCGTACCAGCTGCATGCAGCGCAGATTCAGCTCCTTATAGCCGCGCCAGGCCCCGTCGAGCGCGCTTTTGCTCTTGGCAAAGGCGGGCGGGTCGCAGATCACAAGGCCGTACTGCCGCTTCTGCGCGGCGTAGGCCCGCGCAAGGTCAAACACGTTGGCGCAGGTGGTGCGGATCGTATCCTGCACGCCGTTCAGCGCGGCGTTGCGCCGCACCTTGTCCAGCGCCTCGGCCGACACGTCCACGGCCTCGACCGACTGCGCGCCATACAGCGCCGCGTGGATCGAGAAGCCGCCCGTGCAGCAGCACAGATCGAGCACGCTTTGCCCCGCGCAATAGGGCTTGATGCGGCCGCGGTTCTCCTGCTGGTCGAGAAAGTGGCCGGTCTTCTGCCCCGTGGGGATGCTGACGAGCATGCGCGCGTCGTGCTCGAAGATCTCGATCTCGTCCGGCACCTGGCCGTAGAGGACGCCGGTCCTCTGCGCAAGGCCCTCTTTTTCGCGCACGGCCAGATCGTTGCGCTCGTAAATGCCCTTCGGCTGCAGCAGCGCTATCAGCAGCGACACGATCGTGTCCTTCCAGCGCTCGAGTCCCAGGCAGACCGTCTGCACCGAGAGATACGCGCCGAATTTATCTACCGTCAGGCCCGGCAGGCCGTCGGATTCGCCAAAGACGACGCGGCACGAATCGGAAAAGCCGAGCGCGCGGCGAAACGCCCATGCAGCTTCGAGCCGGCGGCGGAAAAAGCTGCAATCGACCGGTTCGTCCTCGCGGCGCGTCAGCACGCGCAAAGCGATCTTGGAGCGGCTGTTGAAAAAACCGCGCGCGACAAAGCGCATCCGGCCATCCAGCACGTCGGCCACGCAGCCGTCGGTGCAGATATCGTCGGCCCAGTCGATTTGATTGTCAAAGATCCACGCCGCGCCGGCGCGCACCTGCGCGTCCTCGCCGCGGCGCAGACACAGCTTGGGGTAAGCCATGTTGCGTCTCCTTGCTGAAATAATCAGGCGCGCGGCGCGCCGCCGTCTTCCTTCTCGCGCGCCGGCTGCGGGCGGCGGAAGACCACGTAGCGCTGGCCAAAGTAGTTGAGCACCGCGAACAGCACCACGCCCACCATCAGCGAGACATTGCCCGCCGCGTGCAGGCTGAAGCGCGCCTCCAGCCCCGCGCAGAGGCGCGGCGCGAGGGTATAGGCGATGAAGTAGCACACGAGCATGTGCGCGACGTACTTGACGGCCTCTTGGACCTGCTTGCCCGTGGAATGGAAGGTATACCGGCGGTTGAGGAAATAGCCCATCGTGCCGCCGATGAGATAGTTACACGCCGAGGCGAACCAGTAGCCGCCGATGTGCAGGTTGTACAGCAGAAACATCACGCCTGTGCCCACGCCCCAGCACAGGGAATTGACCAGCACATACGTACCGAGCGTCTTGTCGATCAAATGCTTCAGCCGGCGCATCAGCGTAAAAACCCCTCTAGAATTTTTTCCTCGGCCTGCTCGGGCGTGAGGCCGAGCGTCTCGAGCTTGCGCAGCTGCTCGCCCGCGATGCGGCCGATGGCGGCCTCGTGGATCAGGCTGGCGTCGACGTGATTGCATGAGATCTCGGGGATGGCGCGCACCTTCGCCCGGCCCATGATGATCGCGTCGCACGACACATGGCCGAAGCATTCGCAGTTGCCCTGCACGCGCGGGTAGAACAGCTGCGTCGAGCTGTCCTTCGCGACCGAGCGCGAAACGACGCGCGTGCGGCTGCCGGGGCCGTTCAAGATCACGTCCATCTCGCTTGTGGCGTGCTGGCCGTCGTGGGTCAGGAGCTTTTCGGTGATGAGCGCCTCTGCGCCGGCGCCCTCGGCCACGATCTTTGTATAGCGCTTGGTGTCGTCGACGCCCGCGAGCTGGCTGGTCTGCATTGTGATGGTTGCGCCCTCGTCCAGATACACGACCGTCTGCGGGTTCAAGATGCGCTTGCCGCCGCCGGCGCCTTCGCCGTAGTGCTTTTCAATATACGTCACGTGCGCGTTTTTGCCGATGTGGAAGGTGTGCACGCCGTCGTGCTCAGAATCGCAGCCGCCGCAGTTGTGGATGCCGCAGCCGGCGACGATCTTGACCTCGGCGCCCTCGCCGACAAAAAAGTCGTTGTAGACCAGATCGTGGAAGCCCGATTTGGTCAGCACCACGGGGATGTGCACCTGCTCGTGCTTCGTGTGGGGCTTGATGATGATGTCGATGCCGTCCTTGTCCGTTTTTGAGACGATCTGGATCTGCTCCGTGCTGCGGCGAAATTCCTTCTGCCCGTCGGAACGGATGTTGACCGCGCCGGCGGGCACGTCCGCCATGTCGGCGACTTGGCGCAGGATCTGTTTCTGGATCTCGTTCAGCATGTTCCATTCACCTCCAGCATATTGCAGCCCGCGACGGTATCGGCCAGAATGCGCGGGTAGATCTCGTCGACCGTGCCGCGCGCGGCCAGCTCGCCGCCGGCGACAAGCAAAATCTCGTCCGCCAGGCGGATGATGCGCTCTTGATGCGAGATGATGATGATCGTGTGCGTCCGCTTGTCGTGCAGCTGGCGGAAGGTCTCGGTCAGCCGCGCGAACGACCACAGATCGATGCCGGCCTCCGGCTCGTCAAAGAGCATGAGCGACGCGTCCTTGGCCAGCAGCGTCGCGATCTCGATGCGCTTGACCTCGCCGCCGGACAAGCTCGCGTCCACGTCGCGGCTGAGATAGTCGCGCGCGCACAGGCCCACCTGCGTCAGATACGCGCAGGCCTCGTCGTGCGGCAGGTCGCGTCCGGCCGCGATGGCGAGCAGATCCGCCACGCGCAGGCCCTTGAAGCGCGGCGGCTGCTGAAAGCCGTAGCAGATGCCGAGCTTTGCCCGCTCGGTGATGGAAAGCTTCGTGACGTCCGTCCCGTTCCAAAGGATCTGTCCCGCGGTCGGCTGCGCCAGGCCCATGATGGCCTTGGCCAGCGTGGTCTTGCCGCCGCCGTTGGGGCCGGTGACGACCACGAATTTGTGATCGTCCACGGTGAGCGAAATGTGCTTTAAAATGTCTGTTTTGCCTGCTTCGTCGTTGGCCGTCAGGCAAAGGTCCCTGATCTCAAGCATGTCGATTCCTCGTTCATCATAGCGTCCGGCGCCGCCGCTATGTCCGCGGCGCCCTGGCCCTAAATTTATTACAGCATATCACATTTTGGATTTCTGCGCAATTCCCACGTGGTTTTTCTGCTGCTTTTTACACATGTTTTTTTGGAAAATTTCTATACAAACCGGACCGCGTCTGTTATAATACAATCAACTATGACCGTCCGCAGCCGCCGCGCTGCTTGGCGGCGCCGCTCCATGCGTCCTACAATTTCTTTTGAAAGGTCGTGCTTCTCATGCCTGGTTTGTCCGCCGTCGTGTTTATCCCTGATGATACCGGGAAAACCGGATATTCCCGCCCGATGATGCTGCAGAATATCATGGGTACGCCGCTGCTTTCGTGGCTTGCGTCCTCTTTGATCGATGGTGGTGTCGGGCGGTTCTTTTTGGTCTGTCACGACCGCTTCCGGCGCGAGGTGCGCGGGTGCTTTCCGGACGATATCGACTTCTGGTGCCCGTCGGCTGAGACCACGTCCGACCAGCTGCATGTGTTTTTGTCCACGGCTGATGAAAAGGAAGAGGATATCATCGTCGTGACCGGGCCGGCGGTGCTGCTGCCGTTTGCGGCCGAAGACGAGCGCTTTGACGGTCCCCCCGTGCCGAGCAGCGTCACCTCGGTGCGGCGCGCGGCCTTGATGGAGGCGCTGGACGAGAAATTCATCTTCACAGAATTTTTGAAGGATCACGGCACGCCCTATACCGACCGCGACGGCGTCTACGCGATCGCCGGCGCGGCCGAGCTTGCCGACTGGCAGCCGGTTTTGAACCGCGCGAAGCTCTACCGCCTGGCAAAGACCGGCGTTGAGATCTGGGACTACGGCGCGACGTACGTCGATCCCACGGTCAGCGTCGGCGCGGGGACGGCGCTGCTGCCCGGTACGATTTTGCGCGGGCAGACCTCGGTCGGCAAGGGCTGTACGATCGGGCCGAATAGCTATTTGGAAAACGCGCGCGTGGGCGACGAGTCGAGTGTGAACGCCTCGCAGATCTACAATTCCAGCGTGGGCTATGACACGCGCGTCGGCCCGTTCGCCTATATACGGCCGGGCACGGCCGTGGGCAATCACGTGCGGGTGGGCGATTTTGTCGAGCTGAAGAATTCCGCGATCGGCGACGGCACCAAGATCTCGCACCTGACCTACGTCGGCGACAGCGACGTGGGCAAAAACATCAACTTCGGCTGCGGCACGGTCACGGTCAACTACGACCGCGCGAAAAAATACCGCACCGTGATCGAGGATAACGCCTTCATCGGCTGCAATACCAACCTCATCGCGCCCGTCACCGTGGGCGAGGGCGCGTACATCGCCGCCGGCTCGACCATCACTGACGATATCCCTGCTATGGCCCTGGCCATTGCCCGCGCGCGGCAGGCGAACAAAAAAGACTGGGCCGCAAAACATAAAATAAAGGAGAAATGAGCATCCGGCGAAGCGCGTGCGCTTTGCCGCCGGGCGTTGCAGCGCCCGCGCAAATATGCGATGAATGCCGCGTTTTCGCGGTGTCCATAGATACATACAAAGAAATACGCACAAGATAAGAGCAGAAAGAGGTAATTTCATATGATTTCTCATGGTAAGAACGTCAAGGTGTTCTGTGCGAATGCCAACCGTCCGTTTGCCGAGGGTGTGTGCCGCAAGCTGTGGCTGCAAATGGGCGACTGTACCGTCAACACGTTTGCCGACGGCGAGGTTTCCGTGACCATCAACGAATCCGTTCGCGGCAGCGACGTCTTTCTCGTTCAGCCCACCTGTAAGCCTGTGAACAACAACCTGATGGAGCTTCTGATCATGATCGATGCGTGCAAGCGCGCCTCCGCCGGCCGCATCACCGCCGTCATCCCGTATTTCGGCTACGCCCGGCAGGACCGCAAGGCCAAGGGCCGCGACCCGATCTCGGCGAAGCTGGTCGCCAATATGATCGAGGCCGCCGGCGCCGACCGTGTGCTCACGATGGACCTGCACGCGGCGCAGATCCAGGGCTTTTTTGATATTCCTGTGGATAACCTGCTCGGTAATCCCGTTTTTGTGCGTTATTATATGGGGAAATTTGCAAACCCCGAGGAAATGGTCGTCGTCTCGCCGGACGTCGGCTCAGTGTCTCGTTCGCGCACGTTCGCGAACAAGATGGGCATGTCGCTTGCCATCGTCGACAAGCGCCGCGAGAAGGCCAACCAGTGCGAGGTCATGAACGTCATCGGCGACGTGCGCGGCAAAAAGTGCATTCTCTTTGACGACATGGTCGACACGGCAGGCTCGCTGTGCAACGCGGCCAAGGCCATCGTCGACATCGGCGGCGCGACCGAGGTCTATGCCTGCGCGTCGCACGGCGTGCTCTCCGGCCCGGCGCTCGAGCGGATCGAAAACAGCTGCATCAAGGAGCTGACGCTGCTCAACACCATCCCCGCGCCCGAGAATCTGCCCGCGAAGATCAATTACATCGACGTCTCGCCCGTCTTTGCCGACGCCATCCAGCGGATCTACGAGGAAAACTCGATGTCCGTGCTGTTCTGATATGCTCTTTTCCAAGAAGCAGAACGAGGTGTGGCTCGTCGTGGGGCTGGGCAACCCCGGCGCGGAGTATGCAAAGACGCGCCACAACACGGGCTTTCTGGCGCTGGAGCTTCTAGCCGGGAAGCTCGGCGTGAAAATTGAGCGCGGCCGCTTCCGCGCGCTCACCGGCGCGGCCGGCTACCACGGCAACAAGCTGATTTTGCTCAAGCCGCAGACATATATGAACGCCTCGGGCCTGGCGGTCGAGCCTGCCGCGCACTTCTACAAGGTCCCGCCCGAGCGGGTGCTGGTGCTGTTTGACGATATCTCCCTGCCGGTCGGCCGTCTGCGCGTGCGCGCCAGCGGCTCGGCGGGCGGGCACAACGGGCTGAAGTCCATCATTCACGAGCTTGGCTCTGAGGATTTCCCGCGTGTCAAGATCGGCGTGGGCGCCAAGCCGCACCCCGACTATGATCTGGCCGACTGGGTGCTGTCGGTCGTGGGAAAGGACGAACAGCCGGCTTATCAGGCGGCGCTGCAGAGCGCTGCAGACGCGGCGCTTTGCATCATCGACGAGGGCTGCGGCGCAGCCGCCGCCAAATTTAACGGCAAAACGCCGTAGCCTGCCAAAAGGCGCGGGCCTGCCTTGAAAGGTCCGCGGACGCGAAATGCGGCGAAGCGCCGATTCTTTTTGATAACGCTGTCACAATACGGTCAGAGAGAGACTCTCTGACCGCGTTGCGGGCTGCTCTGATTTTTGAAATTTTCCAGAATTTTGAAGGAGGTACCGCCATGGACGTCTTGCTGCAGCTGCTGCGCGGCATGCCGGAATTTTCTCAGCTGGCCGCGTGCGTCGATGCGCGGCAGACCGCCGCCGTGTCCGGCGTGAGCCAGATCGTGCGCAGCCACTTTATCGCCGCGCTCATGGCCGAAACAGGCCGGCCTGCCGTCGTGATCTGCCAGGACGAGCTGGCCGCGTCGCGGATGCAGGCGGAGCTGGGCGCGTTTTTGGGCAGCCAGCCGCCGGTGCTGCCCAGCCGCGAGCTGACGCTGATCGACGCGGCGGGCGTCTCGCGCGAGTGGGAGCAGGCGCGGCTGCGGCTTTTGTACCAGCTCGCCACGCAGCGCGTACCGGTCCTGATCGCGAGCCTTGACGCGCTGTCGCTGCGCACGATGCCGCGCAGCGTCTTGTGCGGCGCGGCCATCCGCCTCGCGCCCGGGGCCAGCTATCCGATGCAGCAGCTGGCCGCGAAGCTGGACGCGGCGGGCTATACGCGCGCGTCGCTGGTCGAGGGCGTGGGACAATACGCCCTGCGCGGCGGCATTGTCGACGTGTTTTCGCCCGCGCATCCGCAGCCGCTGCGCATGGAGTTTTTTGGCGATGAGCTGGACGCGATGGGCTTTTTTGACCCCATCACCCAGCGGCGCACGCAAAACGCCGGCGAGGCCGTTTTGCTGCCCGTGGCCGAGAGCGTGCCGGCGCTGCACCCGGGCGGCGCGGCCGGGCTGTGCGAGGATCTGCGCGCGCTGATCGCGCGGCAAAGGCGCAGAAAGACGCCGAACCAGGCGCTTTTGAAAACGCTGGAGCAGGATCTTGAGCGGCTGGAAAACGGCGTGAACATTGCCGGCGCCGACCGCTATCTGTCGCTGCTGTATCCGGAATTTGCCACGGCGGCAAGCTATATCTGCGCCGACGCGGCCGTGTTTTTCTGCGACCACGGAAATCTTGCCCGCGCGGCCGACGCCAGACAGGATGCGCTGGGCGCTATGATCGAGGGCCACCTCGCCTCCGGCGTGCTGGCGGCGGAGCAGTGCGGGTTTTATTGCACGTTCGACGAGCTGGCCGGGCAGTTCAGCGCGCAGGGCGCGGTGTATTTCGACAGCTTCCTTGCCGCGCGCTATCCCGAGACGCTGCCGCCGAAGCGGCTGCTTTCCGTCACGGCGCGGCAGCTGCCGGGCTACGGCGGCAGCATGGACACGGCCGTGCAGGATCTGCAGCACTATGTCAAAAGCGAGTACGGCTGTATGGTGCTGTGCGGCGGCCGGCGGCGCGGCGAGATTTTAAAGCAGATGCTCGGCGCGGCGGGGGTGAACGCGCTGCTGGCCTTCCCGGCGACGAAGCTGCCGCAGCCGGGACAGGTGCTCATCACCGACGCGGCGCTGCCGGCGGGGCTGGAATATCCCACGCTGCGCGCGGCGGTGCTCACCGAGGGCCAGATCATGGCGCGCGCGCCGCGCAAAAAGACGGCGAAAAAGACGCCGTCCAACCGAAAAAAGCTCGAGTCGTTCACCGATCTCACGCCGGGCGATCTCGTCGTGCACGAGCACCACGGCATCGGCCGCTACGTGGGCATGGAGCAGATGAAGGTCTCGGGCGCGGTGAAGGACTATGTGAAGATCGCCTATCAGGGCACGGATGTGCTCTACGTGCCGGCGACGCAGCTGGATCTCGTGAGCAAGTATATCGGCGCCGGCGGCGAGGAGCAGGCGGTGCGGCTGAACAAGCTCGGCGGCGATCAGTGGCAGAAGGCCAAGGCCAAGGCGAAGGCCGCCGCCAAGGATCTGGCGCAGGGACTCATTCAGCTCTATGCGGCCAGAAAGCGCCTGCCGGGCTATGCGTTCGCGGCCGACTCGCCGTGGCAGCAGGAATTTGAAGAGAGCTTTGAATACGCCGAGACCGACGATCAGCTGCGCGCGATCGCCGAGATCAAGCACGACATGGAAAGCCCCGTGCCGATGGACCGGCTGTTGTGCGGCGACGTTGGCTTCGGCAAGACGGAGGTGGCGCTGCGCGCGGCGATGAAGTGCATGCTGGACGGCAAGCAGGCGGCGATCCTGGTGCCGACCACGGTGCTGGCCCAGCAGCATTACCTCACGGCCATGCGCCGGTTCGGCTCGTTCCCGGTGACGATCGACGTGCTCTCGCGCTTTCGCACGGCGCAGCAGCAGAAAAAAACGCTGTTCGATCTGGCCGCGGGCAAGATCGATCTGATCGTCGGCACGCACAAGCTGCTGCAGAAGAACGTGCGCTTCAAGGATCTGGGCCTTCTCATCGTCGACGAGGAGCAGCGCTTCGGCGTGAGTCACAAGGAGCGGCTGAAGGAGCTGTCGCAGGGCGTGGACGTGCTGACGCTCTCGGCCACGCCGATCCCGCGCACGCTCAATATGGCGCTGTCGGGCCTGCGCGACATGTCCACGATCGAAGAGCCGCCGCACGACCGCTATCCCGTGCAGACGTTCGTGCTGGAATACAGCGAGCCGATGCTCGACGACGCGATGCGCCGCGAGCTGGCGCGCGGCGGGCAGGTCTACTACCTGCACAACCGCACCGAGTCGATCGAGCAGTGCGCCGCGCGGCTGAAGCAGCGTCTTGGCGAGGATGTGGAGATCGCCGTGGCGCACGGCAAGATGGGTGAAGAGGCGCTGGGCGACGTGATGCAGGCGATGTCGGCGGGCGAGATCCAGATCCTCGTCTGCACGACCATCATCGAGACCGGCATCGACATTCCCAACGTGAATACGCTCATCATCGAGGACGCGGATAAGCTGGGCCTGGCGCAGCTGCACCAGATCCGCGGCCGTGTGGGCAGGTCTACCCGCCACGCGTATGCGTATCTTACGTTCCGCCGGGGCAAGGTGCTGTCCGAGGTCGCGGAAAAGCGGCTGGAGGCCATCCGCGAATACGCCGAGTTTGGCTCGGGCTTCAAGATCGCGATGCGCGACCTGGAGATCCGCGGCGCGGGCAATCTTTTGGGCGCGGAGCAGTCGGGG
>CAZWKZ010000053.1:0-12071 GCA_964633935.1 uncultured Oscillospiraceae bacterium
TTGCGCGCCGTGCTTCGCGGCAATGGGCGCGATCAAGCGTGAGATGAACAACGGTAAATGGACGGCGTTTGCCATCGCCTATATGTGCGTGTTTGCCTATGTGATCGCTCTGGTCGTCTATCAGATCGGCCTGCTGTTCAGCGGCGTGTTTGGCGTTGGAACGGTTGTGGCGATCGTCGTACTGGCGGCGCTGCTGTACCTGCTGTTCCGCAAGAACCCGTATCAGGACGACGTTCTGACCGTCAAGGTCGCGAAGTAATTTTGAGAAAGGAGCGCTTTTCATGAACCTGCCGACCATCATTGCCGTTGTGATCGTAGCAGCAGCTGTCCTGGCGATCATCATTACGCAAATCCGAAATCGAAAAAAGGGCAAGAGCGCCTGCTCGTGCGGCTGTGACTGCGGTGCGTGCGGTATGAAAGGCTCCTGCCATCCGCAGGAATAAACGCGAATTCACGCTCGGGAGGCGCAAAGCGATTTGCGCCTCCCGTTTTATCAGGAGAGATCCAATGGAAACGACGAAACAGGAACGAGAACGGGCGAAAAGCGCGCTTCAGCTCCGCCCCGGCGACGGCGGCTGTACGATCTACCGTCCCGCGCAGGCGCAGGGAGAGGTCGAGATGCGCTGTTATCCGGTGTTTGCCGGCATTACGCTGGTATATCACGACGCGCATGCGAGAAGCTGTGAGATCTGCCAGGACGCGCGGGAGAACGTATTTGAGATCCGGCACTGCCGCGAAGGACGCATGGAGGGCAGCGCGGCGGACGCGTTCTATTACATAGGCCCGGGCGATCTTGCCATCGGCAGGCCAGAGCCGGGACGGCACAGCTGCTACTATCCGCACAGACACTATCACGGTATCACCATCGTCATCGACGTCGAGCAGGCGCCGCGATGCCTGTCGTGCGTGCTCGACGACGTCAATGTGCAGCCGCGCCTGCTGATGCAGAAGTTTTGCAGCGGACCGGCTACGTTTGTGGCGCGCTCGCAGCCGTCGGTGGAGCATATTTTCTCCGAGCTGTATCATGTGCCGGAGCAGATCCGGAAGGGATATTTCAAGGTGAAGGTGCTCGAGCTGCTGCTGTTTCTGTCATGTATCGACGCGCACACGGATGAGCTTGCCCAGCGCAGCTATTCCAACGGCCAGCGGCTGCTGGCAAAGCAGGTGTGCCAGTATCTGACCGAGCATATGGACAGCAAGATCACGCTTGAGCAGCTGGCGGAGCGTTTCCACGTGTCCGGCACGCAGATCAAAACCAGCGTCAAGGGCGTATACGGCGCGTCACTGTACAGCTTTATCCGTATCCAGAAGATGGAGTCCGCCGCGCAGATGCTGCGTGATACGGATCTGACGATTTTGGAGATCGCCGGGCGGCATGGCTATGATAATGCCAGCAAATTTGCCGGCGCATTCAAGACCGTGATGGGGACGACACCGAAGGAGTACCGAAACGCGCCGACACAGATCGAGAGTATGTTTGTCTGACCGGCTTGCAGCGCAGGGCTGTGCGCGCCGCGCGCTGAGCTTGAGCCGTCTGCGTCCGGCTGCGGCAGATTGACAAAGCGAAAAAAGTTCACTATAATACAAGTACTCCGAACGAAGTGGAGGAAGGATTATGAAGCAGTGTATGGACGCGGAAAATCTGCACCGCAGGCTCAAAAAGATCATTGGACAGGTGCAGGCCATAGACAGGATGATCGATGAGGACATTCCGTGCGAGGATATCCTTTCGCAGATCAACGCGGCGAAATCTGCTCTGCACAAGGCCGGGCAGGTCGTGCTGGAGGGCCATATCCGGCATTGCGTGAGAGACGGTATCGAACATGGCGACGCGGACAAGACGATCGAGAGCTTTACCAAGGCGGTGGAGCGCTTTGCCAATATTTGATCTTCTGATGCCCTGAAAGACAGCCCTTGCGGCTGCCTTTTTTTGATTCTTGACAACCCATACCCCTATCCGTACAATATACATATACCCCCATAAGTATAAAACGAGCGGAAAGAGGTAGGGTTTATGAGGCGTATCATAGAAAAGGCTGAGCGGCTGATGGCGATGGGCGGGATCAAGAAGGACGTTGCGCTGCTCGTTCTATCGGCGGCCTCGCTTGTGATCAGCATGTTTGATCTGGTTCCACTGCCGTTTGACGCCGCGTGGGCGGCGATCGTGCTGTGCGGCGTTCCGATCGTGCTGGAAGCCGTAATCGGGCTTGTTACGGCGTTCGATATCAAGGCAGATGTGCTCGTGTCGCTCGCGCTGATCGCCTCGGTCTGCATTGGCGAGGATTTTGCTGCGGGCGAGATCGCGTTTATTATGCAGCTCGGCGCGCTGCTGGAGGATATGACGGTTGCAAAGGCAAGGGCGGGCATTGAAAAGCTTGTACACCTGACGCCGCAGACGGCCAGAGTGGTCATAGACGGTACCGAGACTGTCATTCCCGCCGAGCAGGTACGCGTCGGCGATGTGATCCGTGTGCTTCCCGGCGAGAGCATACCGGTGGACGGCGTGATTCTTTCTGGCCGGACGTCGATTGACCAGTCGGTCATGACGGGCGAGTCCATGCCGGTGGATAAGACGGCCGGCGACACGGTCTGCAGCGGAACCGTCAATCAGTTTGGCGCGTTTGAGATGCGCTCGATGAAGGTCGGCGAGGACAGCTCGATCCAGCGGATGATCCGCCTGGTGCAGTCGGCCGACGCCGGCAAAGCCAAGATCGTGAGTCTGGCAGACAGATGGGCGACGTGGATCGTGGCGATCGCGCTGACCTGGATCTTTTCCGGGCAGATCATCCGCGCCGTTACGATCCTTGTCGTGTTCTGCCCGTGCGCGCTGGTGCTTGCGACGCCCACGGCCATTATGGCGGCCATTGGGAACGCGACAAAGCACGGCTTCTTGGTGCGGGAGGGCGACGCACTGGAGCGTCTTGCGGCGGTGAAGAAGATCACGTTTGACAAAACGGGTACGCTCACCTACGGCGCGCCGGAGGTGAGCGAAGTAAAGAGCGTCTCCGGCTACAGCGAGGAGGAGATCCTCTCCTTTGCCGCTGCGGCCGAGCAGTTTTCTGAGCATCCGCTGGGCAAGGCCGTCGTGCGCCGCTATCTCGCCGGGCGGCAGATGCCGCTGCCGGCTGCGGAGGCTTTCGCGATGACGCCCGGCGAGGGCGTTGCCGCGTCGTGATGGGCAAGCAGATCCATGTCGGCAGGCAGAAGCCGTCGGCCGGGCGCGCGCAGGCGCAGGAATATCCCAGCGGCAGCTGTACGGTCATCTGCGTCGATGTGGACGGCGCGCCGGCGGGCTACCTCGCGCTGTCAGATCGTGTCAGACCGGACAGCTGCCAAACGGTAGCGGCGATCGGCAGCCTTGGCGTGCAGCCGGTTCTGCTGACCGGGGACAACGCGAGCGCGGCTGAGGCCATCGCGGAGCAGCTGCAAATCAGCGAACTGCACGCCGGCTGCTTGCCGGAGGATAAGCTCAACTATATCGGCGATTGCCAGAGGCGCGGCGACGCCGTCTGTATGATCGGAGACGGGATCAACGACGCGCCGGCGCTCAAAAAGGCGGACGTCGGGATCGCGATGGGCGGCGTCGGAAGCGATATTGCTGTGGACGCGGCAGATATCGCGCTCGTTGACGATGAGATCAAAGAGCTGCCGCACTTGCTTGCGCTGTCGAAAAAGATGATGCGCACGATCCGGATGAATCTGTGCTTCTCGATGGCGTTGAATTTTTTGGCGATCGCGCTGGCGATCACAGGCCGGCTCGGCCCCGTTGTCGGGGCGCTGGTCCACAACGCAGGCTCAGTGGTCGTGATTTTGCATTCGGCGCTGCTTCTGTCCTGGAAGAAAAAATAAAGAGACGGCCGCGCCCGCCGGCGTGGTATGCGTCTGCGGGCGCATACCTGCGCCGGCGGCATTTTTGTCCGATTGGAGCAGGAAAACACCGCTTTGGAGCAGAGAAAGCAGACCCTGTGCGGTATAATCAGCATGACACGGAGCGAAAATCGCTCCAGTTTTTCCAAAGTATGGTTAGCGATGGCTAACTAAAATGCGAAGAAAGGGGAATGCTATGAGCGTCGTGATTGTCGGTGGAAATGAGTGCATGGTTGGAAAGTATAAGCAGCTATGCCGCGACTATAATTGCAGCGCCAGAGTGTATGTCCATATGAAGGCGGGGCTGAAAAACATGGGAAGTCCCGATTTATTGGTGCTGTTTACCAGCACGATCTCGCATACCATGGTCCGCTGCGCGCTGCGCGAGGCCAAGGGGAGCAACGTCCGCGTCGCCAGGAGCCACACCAGCTCGATGGCCGCGCTGAGAAACATTCTGGAAGAACACGTAGAACGGGAGGGCGCATGATGACGGAAGCGATGCTTGTGCTGCATTGTTCGCCGACGCTGGCGGGGATGAAGCCGGGCAGTATGTTTTCCTGTCCCTGCAGTTCAACAAAGATGCTGACGGAGGATATCCGGCGGCTCAATAAGCGGCTTGTGCCCAAGGGCGTGCGGGTGCTGCCGCTGCGGTATTCAGAAAAGCAGGCGCTGATCTATGTCTTCCGGCCTTCCGGGCTTGCGCGCGCGCTTTCCGATCAGACGGCCGCCGCGCTTCTGCATAGGCGCGGATACCAGGATCTGCGGGTGGAGCCGTGCGTCAGCCGTCTGGTCGGACGGTTCCGGCAGGGCGGGGAGTTTCCGCATGAAGTCGGGGTGTTCCTCGGCTATCCGCCGGAGGATGTATGCGGCTTTATCGACAACAAAGCCGGCGGGCACAAATGCGTGGGCTGCTGGAAGGTCTATGGGGACGCGGCGGCAGCGCAGAAAACCTTTGACAGATACAAAAGATGCACGCAGGTGTATTGTTCCCAATGGGAACAGGGGAAGTCCATCGAACGGCTCACTGTGGCCGGTTGATATTCATATTTCAGAAAGGTTGGGAATACATGAGTAAGATTGCAGTTGTATATTGGAGCGGCACCGGCAACACCGAGACGATGGCCGCCGCAGTGGCGGCCGGCGCGAAGCAGGCCGGCGCGGAGGTTTCCTTGCTCACCGCCGCCGAGTTTGGCGCTGATTGCGTGGAGCAGTTCGACGCCATCGCCTTCGGCTGCCCGGCTATGGGCGCCGAGGCGCTGGAAGAGGATGAATTCGAGCCGATGTTCACCGCTTGTGAGAGCAAGCTTCGCGGGAAAAAGATCGCGCTGTTCGGCTCCTACGGCTGGGGCGACGGCGAGTGGATGCGCACATGGGAGCAGACCTGCCGCGACGACGGCGCGGTGATCGCCGGCGAAAGTGTGATCTGCAATGAGGCGCCGGATGAGGACGGCGTGCGCCAGTGCGAGGCGCTGGGCGCCGCGCTGGCATAAAGGTGCGGGAAAAGCGGGAAACGCAGGCTGCGTTTCCCGCTTTTTGCATTGACAAACAGGCCGGGCGGTGCTATGATACTTTTGGTTAGCGGATGCTAACAAAGAACAGAAGACAGCATATCGATCAGGAGGCTTATTCATGGTCAAGATTACTCTGGAAGTGGACGGCATGGCCTGCGGCATGTGCGAGGCCCATGTAAATGACGCGGTACGAAAGGCGTTCAGCGTGAAAAAGGTCACATCGTCGCACGCAAAGGGCAGAACCGAGATCCTTGCGGAATCGCCCATTGACGAGCAGGCGCTGCAGGCGGCCGTCTCGGCCACCGGCTATACGGTCAAATCGGTCAAAACGGAGCCTTATGAAAAGAAAGGGTTTTCCCTGTTTCATAAGTAAAGGCAGGGGTGCGTGATGAGCACGAAGAAAGCAGACGGACGCTTCTGGAGCCGCTATTCCGGCTGGTATGACGGCTTTATGCGCAGCAGCGAGCCGGTCTACGACGCAATGGCCCTTAGGATGAAGAAGTGCCTGAACCGGCAGATGCAGGTATTGGAGCTGGCCTGCGGCACGGGCTTGATCTCCCGGCGGATCGCGGGCAGCGTGAAAAGTTTGGAGGCCACAGACGTTTCCCCCGAGATGATCGCCGAGGCAAAGAAGAAGGCAGACTCTGCGCGCGTGCATTTCAGCGTGCAAGACGCGACCTGTTTGCCCTACGCCGCAGAGTCGTTTGACGCGGTGATTGTGGCCAACGCGCTGCATATCGTGCCGGAGCCTGAGGCGGTACTGGCGGAGTGCCGCCGGGTGTTAAAGCCGGACGGAGTGCTGATCGCTCCGACGTTCGTCCACGCAGAGAGCGCCGGCTTCCGGCTGCGCACGCGCGTGATGGAACTGGCCGGATTCCGGGCCTACCACAAGTGGAGCGCGGATGAATTCACAGATTTTATTTCCAACTGCGGCTTTACCGTGACACGGCAGATCACGATGGGCAGCAGCATCGCGCCGCTGTGCTATCTTGAGGCCAGGCGGGCGGCGCGGTAGCGGGAAAATTGCTTACAGCATGGCTGCGGGCGGCGCTTGGCGGAAAAATAACAGATTTTATCGGTTGACATTGCGCAGCCGGCATGATAGACTTTTTGAAGTTAGCGGGCGCTAACTATGCGCCCGCTATTTTCGATTCCAAAAGTTAGACTATGCTAACTTCTTGACATGCGCGGCCGAAACACATAATATGAAGGGGACCCGATTTATGAAGCAGAGAAAATCAACGGAGGATTATCTGAAGACCATCTATCTGCTTGACGATCAGCACGGCGTACGCGGCGCACAGATCGCGCGTGCGCTGCATGTATCGCGGCCAACGGTGTCCGTGGCGCTGAAGTCGCTGGAGCAGGAGGGCTATGTGCATCTTGACGCTAGCCGCCTTGTCCATCTGACGGGCCATGGACTGCAGATTGCAGAGGACACCTATGAGCGCCACCAGACGTTTCAGGAGCTTCTGCTCAGCCTGGGGGTCGACCGGGAGACGGCGGCGCGCGACGCGTGCGAGATGGAGCACTCGGTCAGCGCCGAGAGCTTTCTTGCCATCAAGGCGGCGCTGGCACAGCTGAAGGACGCGGCGGCAAAGCAGTAGCGCCCGGGAAATCACCGCGGCAGCCTGCCGGCGCATGATACGGGCGACAGACAGGAAAGACGGGTGATACAATGACAATATATCTTTTACAGGGCATTCTGCTGCCCTTTTTGGGGACGGTTCTTGGCTCTGCATGCGTGTTCTTCCTGAAGGACGCGCTGAGCGACCGGCTGCAGCGGGCGCTTTCGGGCTTTGCTGCGGGCGTGATGGTGGCGGCTTCGATCTGGAGCCTTTTGATCCCGGCGCTGGAAGAGGCCGAGCATATGGGGCCGTGGTCGTTTTTGCCGGCTGTGGCAGGCTTTTGGCTCGGCGTGTTATTCTTGCTGCTGCTGGATCATGTGATTCCGCACCTGCACCGCAACGCACAGCAGGCGGAGGGGCCAAAGAATCATCTGCAGCGGACGACGATGCTGGTGCTGGCGGTGACGCTGCACAATATTCCCGAGGGAATGGCGGTTGGCGTGGTCTGCGCGGGATATCTGGCGGGAAACGCTGGGATCTCCGCCATGGGCGCGCTGGCGCTGGCGCTCGGTATCGCCATTCAGAATTTTCCCGAGGGCGCGATCATCTCTATGCCGCTGCGGGCAGAGGGCGTGGGAAAGGGAAAGTCCTTTCTCTACGGCGCGCTTTCCGGCATTGTTGAGCCGCTCGGCACGATATTGACCATTGCGGCGGCGCGGTTTATCGTCCCGGCGATGCCGTATCTGCTCAGCTTCGCCGCCGGCGCGATGCTGTATGTGGTCGTTGAGGAGCTGATCCCCGAGATGTCCGCAGGGAAGCACTCCAATGTCGGCACGGTGTCCTTTGCCGCCGGCTTCAGCGTGATGATGATTTTGGATGTGGCGCTGGGTTAGGCCGGAGAGGAAGATTGCAGCAGTGAAGCCCGGCGGCCCGCCGGGCTTTTTTGCGCGCCGCGTATGAAAAGGTTTGCCTGCGCGCAGCCGATGTGCTAGAATGATAAAAACGCAAATATATTGACGATAGAAAGGCGGGCAGGCAGAGATGAGGACGTCCAACTATGACCGGACGCGCGACGAGATGCGCGGACAGTTTCTTTTGTACGATCAGAGTGAGATGATCGAAAAATTTTCGCTGCGCGCAGACGAGGCGTTTCTCTATATCCGGATGCTTGGAAGAAGCTACCGCATCGGCCGCAGGGACGGCGTTGTGACGTGGTCGGACGACGGCTTTGCCACCTGTACGCAGGCCGATTATCTGCAGAGTCTGACGATCTATGATGTACTGTGCTGCTCAAAGCCCGGCTGCCGCGCAACTGGCCGGTACGCCGCAGCCAGGAGCCTGCCCGGCGTGGTGTACACCGGTCACACCGGGCGCAGCGCTCCGGGCGGCTCGAGCCAGAGCGCTGCAGCCGCATTTCACGCGCAGCCGCAGCGCCTTGCGGCGGCATGCCAAAGTTTGGGCGGCACGCCGGAGGGACGCGGCGACGTTGCGTTTCGCATTCCGCTGTTCGATTTTTTGCCGGTGCTGTTTCAGTTCTGGCGCTCGGACGAGGAATTTCCGGCGAGCATTGCGCTGCTATGGGACACAGCAGCGCTGGATTTCATGCGCTATGAGAGTATGTGCTATGCAGAGACCCTGCTGCTGCGCCGGCTTCTAGAGCTGATGGGGTGCGGCGATGAAGCATGAGGTAGGCGCATAGCGTTAAAAGCGTGAGCATAAAAAGACACAGGCATATTTTACACGCGCGCACCGGAGACAGGACGCTCCGGTGCGCGCGTTGTGTCATCTGCACAAGAAAATAGAGAGGAAGAAAAGAAAGATATAAAAAACAACGGGAAATATGAAACAAAGGCAGTATGCAGTATGATAAAATGTAATTACTGAGGTTATCGGCGGACCGAGCGGGAATATTCGGTCGGAGTCATGCCGGTGTGCTTTTTGAACTGGGTCGAGAAGTAGTAGATGTTGTCATAGCCGACGGCGCCGGCGATCTGCGTGAAATTGAGATTGCGGTCGCGGATCATGTGCTTTGCCTCGCTGATGCGTAGGTTTGTCAGATACGCGATGACCGAGCTGTCGGTTTGCTCGCGGAACACGCGCTTGAGCTGCGAGGTACTCACGCCCATCGCCACGGCCAGCGTGTCGAGCGTGATCTTCTCGCTGTAGTGGTCCTGCAGATACTTCTTTGCCTGCGCGGCCAGCGCGGCGTGGTGGTTCAGATGGTTGCTCGGGATCGAGCGGGCCTCGAAGCGGATGTTCTCGTTGCGGCGGTAGATGTAGATGAACAGCTGCTCTATGCTGGTCTTGATGATCTGGCCGCCGCCGAAGGGCGCGTCGCCGCGCGTGGTGAGGTTGACGAACGGCGCGTCAGAGTCGAAATGCAGGTATGACGCCTCGGCCTCTTTGACAATGGTGGACAGGCACTGCTTCTCCTGGTGGCCCAGCAGAAGGATCTTGCGCTCGAAGGACTTCATATGCGGACTGTTGCAGCAGAAGGCGATGACGATGATATTGGCGGGCTTCTGGTCGTAGATCAGTGCGTTGTGATACTCGTTGGGGCAGTGGAAGGCAAGCTCGCCCGCCTTGAGCAGATAATTTGTTTCGCCCGCGCGGACGACGATCTCGCCCTTGTCCACGTAGACCAGTTCCCAGAAATCGTGCGATTCGCCGGGATTGGTGTAATCGCGCGGCAGACGATAATAGGCGACATTGATGAGCCGAGAAACGGAAAAGGGCGAGACGATTTTATGCAGCTTATACAAATGCAGGACCTCCTGTGTGCGGCGGCGTTTTGAAATCGGGCCGGCGATCGGCGGCACGTTTCATAGCCTGAGCGGAATATACAAATTTGATATCTGCATTATAGCACGGATTTTCAGATTGTAAATGGGATAATGAACAGAAAGGAAGGAGCAACATGAAAAAATCCATCAGCTATTGGTCCTTTGTGGGCAGAAGCGCCGTCGAGGCGATGCGCATCGCCAAAGACGCGGGCTTTGAGGGCATCGAGTTGACGCTCGACGCAGCGGGCGATCTGACGCCGGAGACGACGGACGAGCAGCTTGCCGCGCTCAGGCAGGCGGCTGCCGAGATCGGTATCGCGCTGCCAAGCGTGGCCAGCAGTCTGTATTGGTCGTACTCGTTCACCTCCGACGACGCGGACGAGCGTGAGAAGGCGCATGAGACGGCCGTGACGCAGCTTCGCATGGCCAAGGCGCTGGGCGCGGACACCATCCTGGTCATTCCCGGCAGCGTTGGCGTGGAGTTCGTGCCGGAGCGTCCGGTGGTCGCCTACGACGTGGCCTACGAGCGTGCGCTGCATGAGATGAAGCGGCTGGCGCCCATTGCAGAGCAGTATCAGGTACATATCGGCATCGAGAACGTATGGAACAAGTTCCTGCTGTCTCCGCTGGAGCTGCGCGATTTTATCGACAAGATCGGCAGCGACTATGTCGGCTCGTATTTTGACGTGGGAAACGTGGTCTACTCCGGCTATCCCGAGCAGTGGATCCGTATCCTCGGCAAGCGCATCCGCAAGGTCCATTTCAAGGATTACCGCTGCAATCCGGGCGGACTGAACTGCTTTGTGGACCTGCTGTCCGGCGACGTGAACTGGCGCGAGGTCAGAAAGGCGTTTGCCGATATCGGCTACGACGGCTGGGCGGCCGGCGAGATGATCCCGCAGTACGCGCAGGGCTCGGATCAGATCATCTATAACACCTGCAAATCCATGGAAAGAATTATGGAGGGAGAACTGTAATGATCAAGGTTGGACTCATCGGCTGCGGTTTTATGGGCGGCATGCACGCGGCTTGCTACAAAGCGTTGGAAAATCTGGGCGTACAGGTCACGGCGGTGGCGGATGTGCGCGCGCAGTACGCAAACGAGCTGGCGGAAAAATCCGGCGCGGCCATTTACGAAACGGGAATGGAGCTGATCGAAAAGGCCGACGTGGACGTCGTGGACGTCTGCCTGCCCACGCACCTGCATGTCTCGCACGCGGTCGCCGCGATGCGCGCCGGGCGCGACGTGTTTGTAGAAAAGCCCGTCTGCATCTCAGACGAGGAGATGGCGCTGATCCAGAAGGTCAAGGACGAAACGGGCCGCAAGGTGCAGGTCGGTCAGGTCATCCGCCTGTGGACGGAGTATGCCTGGCTGAAGCAGACGGCGGATTCGGGCGAATACGGCCGCATTCTCGCGGCAAACTTCAAGCGGCTGAGCGCGCTGCCCACCTGGGCGAGCGAGGGCTGGCTCATGAAGCCGGAGCTTTCCGGCGGCGTGGCTGTGGACATGCACGTGCACGACGTCGATTATGTGCGCTATCTGATGGGAGAGCCGGACCGCGTCCAGGCGCAGGCCTACCGCGACGAGGCTGGCCTGATCCAGAACATCACTGCGCTCTACGGCTACGGCAAGGATGTGTCCGTCTGCGTCGAGGCGGGATGGAACTACCCGGCCAGCTTCCCGTTCACGGCGGAATACCGCGTGAAATTCGAGAAGGCGACGGTTGTGTTCAAGGCCGGCGCGCTGACGGTGTATCCCAACGAGGGCGAGCCTTTTGCGCCCGAGCTTCCGCAGGAGTATCAGAGCGAGAATGACATCGGCGGCAATATCTCGTCTCTGGGCGGGTACTATAACGAGCTGAAATATTTCATCGAGGGCGTCAAGGGCGAGCATCCGCTCACCGTCGCCACGGTGGAGGAAGCCGTCAAGTCTGTGCGTCTGGTCAAGCGCGAGATCGAAATCGCAGGCGGTTTGGTCGCAAAGTAATTGCACTGCTGACAGCGGGGCCAGAGAGCGATTGACAATCGCTCCCTGGCCCCGTTTGCGCTGAAAATCTGTGCTGGTGAGACGGACAAGAGGCATCCATGGATCATTGTGAAGAACGGAAAAATCGTGCCGTTCGGATTTGTAGAAATGGCACAAATTGCTTAAAATTGATAAAAATTGGAGCCTGATTTTATAAAAATGAAAGCAGATAATATAAAGAAAAGACGCTAACACAGGTATATAATGAGAATGAACACGGCGCAGCGATACGGCGCCGGGAAAATATGGCGCGTTTCGCGCGAAAAGGGGACGTCCCCTTTTCATGGGCATGCATGCCCATGAAAACTCCTTGTCG
>CAZWKZ010000054.1:0-12071 GCA_964633935.1 uncultured Oscillospiraceae bacterium
ATCGACCCCATCACCCCGGACGGCTCCGGCGAAGCGCTGAACAAGGCGGTCGACGCCGGCATCCCCATCATCGTCTATGACGGCTACTGGACCGAGGGCGCTGAGAAGGCTTTCACGACCGTTACCTGGGACCAGAAGGAAACAGGCACGCTGGTCGGCGAGTACTTTGTCAACTACGTCAAGGAGCACAACAACGGTTCCGCGCGCATACTCGAGCTGACCAATGCCGTTTCTACGCACTGCCAGGAGCGCTTTGAGGGCCTGCATGAGGTCATCGACGCTGCCAATGCCGACGGCTGCAACATCGAGATCCTGAACAAGTATGACTCCCAGGGCAACCGTGAGACTGCATACAATGCCATCGCCGCTGTGGTCGAGCCGTATGACTACATCATCTCCGACGTTGACAACGGCGCTATGGGCGCTGTCTCCGCGCTGCAGGCTGTGGGCAACACCGACGTCAAGGTCTTCTCCATGGGCGCTTACGGTCAGGAACCGTTCGGCATGCTGCATGACAACGACGCCAACTATCAGGCTTGCCTGAACGTCGACGCGTGGGTCCTGGCACAGTTCATCTTCGACGGCGCGATCGCTTACTTCTCCGGCGAAGAGGTTCCCGTCCAGACCAACATCGACCTGTTCGTTGTTGACAGCTCCAACGTGGAAGATTTCTGGAGCTTCGACTGATCCCGGTCTTTGATCTGCACATGTACAATGGAAAAGGCGCCGCCGCGAGGCGGCGCCATTTTTCAGCTGCCTGCCGCAGCAGGCGGCTTGCTGAAGATGCGCCGGGAGGGCGTTTTGCGCGGGAAAAAGAAGGCACAAAAAACGTTAATTTATTTTATGGACAAATTAAATAGGCCGTGCTAAGCTGGAACCATGAGAGCACGGGCAGGCCCGTGAATGATAACGAAAAAATGAGGTGCTTTTGAAATGGAGAAAAAAGAACTTGCAATGAACGGCGCGGGCGTGGCCGAGCTTGGCTTCCCGATGTGGCCCCAGTTTGATCCGAAGACCAAGGCCGATATGGCGCAGGTCATGGATTCTGGCCTTGTCAGCTACTGGACAGGCAAGAAGGGCATGGAATTTGAGGAAAAATTCCGCCAGTGGTCCGGCGCGACAATGGCCATCTCGTGCTCGTGCGGCACGGCGGCGCTGCATATCGGCATTTCGTCTCTGGGCATCGGCCCCGGCGACGAGGTCTTGGTGCCGTCGTATTCCTTCATCGCCTCGTCCTACGCCATCGTGCAGGCCGGCGCGATCCCCGTCTTCTGCGACGTGAAGGAGGACCACACCATCGATCCTGACGACATCGAGCGCAAGATCACCGACAAGACCCGCGGCATCGTCTGCGTGCATCTGTACGGCGTGGTCTGCGATATGGGCCGGATCATGGAGATTGCGAAAAAGCATAACCTATATGTCATCGAGGACTGCGCGCAGGCCATCGGCGGCAAGTACAACGGCAGATCCGTCGGTACCATCGGCGACGCCGGCTGCTTCAGCTTCTGCCAGTCCAAGCATTTCACGACCGCCGGCGAGGGCGGCATGGTGCTGACCATGGACGAGGATCTGGGCTGGGAGTGCCGCAGCTTCCGCGACCACGGCTACGACGTGAAGGCCAGAATGAACATGCTGGCGCTGGAGGAATCGCTGCCCTACATCCACACCCGCGTGGGCTATAACTACCGCATGACCGAGGTGCAGTCTGTGTGCGGCATCAACGAGCTGGCCCGCTTTGACAGCTGGAACATGCCGCGCCGCAAGCAGTATGCAAAGATGTATGACGAGGCGCTGGGCGGCCTGGCCGGCATCGCGGCGCTGCCGCTCAACACGGCTGAGCGCGAGAACGCCTACTGGTGGTATCCGGTCACGCTGGACCTCGACGCGCTGAAGATCGACGCGCCGGCGTTTGTCGGCGAAATGAAGGCGCGCAAGATCCCGTGCTATGGTATCCAGTGGCCCGAGGCGTATGAGGAGCGCTCGTATAAGGAGCTTAACGGCTTCGGCACCGCCAAGTTCCCGTTCTTGTCGAAGGAGTACAATCCCAAGGGCATCAACTATGAAGGCGTGGTGTGCCCGGTGGCAAAGTCGCTGCGCGCGCGCACGGTGAACCTGTTCCTGCATCCGACGTGGGAAAAAGAGCACATCCAGAGAGTCATCGACGCGTTTGTCGAGATCCACAATGCGAATCTGAAGTAATAGGGAAAGGACGCTGCATATGAATAAAGTACGTTGGGGCGTGATCGGCGCGGGCGGCATTGCCGACCGGCGGACGATCCCGGGCATGATGCTCTGCGATAACGCCGAGCTTGTGGCCGTGATGGAAATCAACATGGAGCTGGCGGAGAAGTGCCGCGCAAAGTGGGGCTGCAAAAAGGCCTATGACAACGAAGCGGCGCTGCTGGCGGACCCCGAGATCGACGCTGTGTATATTGCGTCGCCTGTCGTGCTGCACGCGCGTCAGGCAATGGCCGCGGCCGACGCGGGCAAGCATATTCTGATCGAAAAGCCGCTGGCCATGACCTCTGAGGAGGGGCAGAAGGTCGTCGATTACTGCAAGGGCAAGGGCGTAAAGATCGCGGCGGGTCTGATGATGCGCTTCGGTTCATATGTCCAGCAGATGAAAAAGGCCATCGCCGAGGGCAAGATCGGCAAACCCGTCTCCGGCTACTCGCAGTTTACCTGCTGGTATCCGGATATGCCCGGAAATTGGCGGCAGAGCAAGAAAAACGGCGGCGGCGGCGCAATGATGGACATGGGCGTGCACTGCATCGATCTCATGCAGTACGTGCTCGGCACAAAGGTCAAGCAGGTCGCGGCGTTCCACGACACGCTGACGTTCCACTATGAGGTGGAGGATTCGTCCATGGTCATGCTGCGGATGGAAAACGGCTGCCAGTGCGTCGTGCAGTCGAACTTCAACATTCCCGACGACGCGGCCAAGTGGCGGCTGGAGTTCTTTGGCGATCAGGGCCGGCTGCTGGGCGACACGGTGATCGGTCAGGTCGATGGCGGCAGTCTGGACGCGCTGTTCCTCGGCGAGCAGGGCGGCTATGACGCCCAGCAGGACAAGAAAGAGGTCAAGGGCGAGAAGATCGAGGTCGAATTCGGCAATATGTATGCCAGAGAAGTGGCGAGCTTTTCCAACTCCGTTCTGACCGGCGCGCCGCTGGAGGTACCGGCGGAGGAGGCCGTACAGGTGCAAAGAGTCATGGAGGCGGCTTACCGCTCCAACGACGAGAAGTGCGTTGTCACGCTGTAACGACCGCTCCACAGCGCCGCTGCGGGGGCGGACGATCTGCCGCTGCGCGGCTGGCGGGCGCGAAACGCCGTAGGATGTTATGATGCGAAGCGGCCGGACTCAAAAGAGTCCGGCCGTTTGCCGTCTCAGCGGCGGACAGGAAAATATTTGCGCGCAACCCCTTTTTTTATGCCGCGTTTGCGTGTATAATAAAATAACTATTGCAAGATGGGGTAGTGTGCGATGCATTCTGAAGAGAAAAAGCCGGCGTTTGACACGCAATCGCTGGAGGAAATAAAACAGCTCCTGCACACAGAGCAGGAGCCGCCTGCGCAATCTCAGCCGCGTCCTGCCGAAGCGGAGCCTGAGGCGGGAAAGACGGCAGAAGCGGCGTCCGCTACAGGGCAGCCGGCCGACGCGGCGGACAGGGGAAGGGCCGCGCGCAAAAAGAAGGCGGAGGAAAAGCTTTCGCCCGCGTACGAAGCCTATACCATGCTGCACGACTGGGTGTATGTGCTGGCGGTTTTGACGGTCATGTTCGTATTCTTTTTACGCCTGGTGGGCGTAAAGGGCAGCTCTATGTATCCCACGCTGGTCGACCGGGACTACATGGTGCTGGAAAGCAATTTCCTGTATTCCGACGTCGAGGCGGGCGATATCGTGGTACTGAGCGTCGACTGCTTTGCCGACGACGGCCCGATCGTCAAGCGTGTGATCGCCACCGGCGGCCAGGTGGTCGATATCGACTTTGACACGGGCGAGGTATACGTCGACGGCGTGCTGCAGCACGAGAGCTATATTTTTGAGCCGACCTACCGCAGCTATGAGGAGATGGGCCTGGCGCTGGAGTATCCGGTCACGGTGCCGGAGGGATCGGTGTTTGTGATGGGCGATAACCGCAACCACTCGGCCGACAGCCGATATGCTCCGTGCGGCTGCGTGGAGCAGAGCCGGATTTTGGGCAAGGTACTGCTGCTGATCATTCCCGGCCGGCAGACGGATGAGTTTGGCGAGATCATCGGCGGGCGAGAGCTGGGCAGAATCGGGACGGTGTCATGATGGAGCGCGCCGAGCAGATGAACATCCAGTGGTATCCCGGTCATATGACCAAGACCCGCCGGATGATGGAGGAAGATCTGAAGCTGGTCGACGCGGTGTGCGAGATCCTCGACGCGCGTATCCCCATCTCCAGCCGGAATCCGGATATCGACGCCATCTGCGGCAGCAAGCCGCGCATGGTGATCTTGAACCGCACCGATATGGCGGATCCCGCCGCGCTGCGGCAGTGGACGCAGTATTTTCAGAAAAAGGGCCTGGCGGTGCTGCAGACCGACTGCAAATCCAGACGCGGGCTGAACGGCTTTGTGCCGGCCGTGCGCCAGCTGCTGGCGGAGAAGCTCCGCCGCTATGAAGAAAAGGGTCAGTCGGGCCGGCCGCTCAAGCTCATGATCGTGGGCATCCCCAACGTGGGAAAATCTACGTTTATCAATCAGATCGCCGGCCGCAAGGGCGCAAAGGCGGAAAACCGCCCCGGCGTCACGCGCGGAAAGCAGTGGGTGACGGTCAATCCGCAGCTGCTGCTGCTCGACACGCCGGGCATTTTGTGGCCGCGCTTTGACGATCCTGAGGTCGGCATGCATCTAGCCTATACCGGCGCGGTAAAGGACGACGTACTGGATGTGCTCTCACTTTCCTGTCATTTGATGCAGCTGTTGGCGGAGCGCTATCCGCAGGCCATCACGGCCCGGTATCGGATCGAGGTACCAGAGCAGATCGACGGCTACGCGCTGTTGGAGGCAGCTGGACGCACGCGCGGTTTTCTGATTTCGGGCGGCGAGATCGACGTCGAGCGCATGGCGCGCGTGCTGTTGGAGGAATACCGCAGCTGCAAACTGGGGCGGTTTACGCTGGAAATGCCCGATATGCTGGAGGAGATGGCATGAAACAACAAGCGCCTGTCGATCTTTGGCGCTACGAACATGCGGCGTTTGCCGAAGGATATGAGATCGTCTGCGGCGTGGATGAGGCCGGGCGCGGCCCGCTGGCAGGGCCTGTGTGCGCGGCGGCGGTCGTCCTGCCGAGGGATATCCAGATCGACGGCCTGGACGACTCGAAAAAACTGACGGACAAAAAGCGCCGTGCGCTATATGACGTCATCACTGCGCGGGCGGCGGCTTACGGCGTCGCGTTCGCCTCAGAGCAGGAGATCGACGAGATCAACATCCTGCAGGCGACGTTTCTGGCGATGGAGCGCGCGATGCAGAAGCTTGCGCTGCGCCCGCAGCTGGCGCTCATCGACGGCAATCGCGCCAAGGACTTCGGCCTGCCGGTCAGGACCATCGTACATGGCGACGGACTGAGCGCGTCGATCGCGGCGGCGTCGATTTTGGCCAAGGTGACGCGGGACCGGCTGATGGAAGATCTGGATATGCAGTATCCGCAGTACGGCTTTGCCGTACATAAAGGCTACGGGACCAAGCGGCACTATGCCGCGCTGCGCGAATACGGCCCGTGCCCCATTCACCGGCGCACGTTTTTGAAAAAGTTCTATGGAGAATAAGCAGCTTTTGGGCGCATGGGGCGAGGTGCAGGCCGTCGACCATCTGCGCATGAAGGGCTATGCCATTCTGGCCTGTAATTACCGCTGCCGACTGGGTGAGATCGATATCATTGCAAAAAACAGCGAGTATCTGGTCTTTGCCGAGGTCAAGCTCCGCAAATCGAGCGCCTATGGCGAAGCAAAGGAATTTGTGGACCGCCGCAAGCAGGAGCGTATCCGCCAGACGGCGATGCTGTGGCTGAGCGAGCATGAAACAAACCTGCAGCCGCGCTTCGACGTGATCGAGATCTACGCGCCGAACGGGGAGAAGACCACGCGGCCGGTCATCCATCATTTGGAGGACGCGTTTTCATGAAACAGCTTACCGTTTTTGACGGCCACTGCGACACGGCGGTAGAGCTGTGGCGCAGGACGCAGGCGCTGGAGGACTCTTCATGCATGATCTCGCTTAGGCGCGCAGAGCGCTTCGGCGCATACGTGCAGACATTTGCGTTTTGTACCGCGTGGCTGCCGCAGCAGGCGCAGGAGGGCGACGCGTTTGCGCAAAGCCTTGCCTATTTCACCGCGCAGTTAGAGCGCTGCAAGAGGCAGATCCGCCTGTGCCGGACGGCCGATGCGGTCGAGGCGGCGCTTTCCGGCCGTGGGCGCGGCGCGCTGCTCTCGATCGAGGGAGCGGAGGCCATCGGCTGCGACCCGGGGCGGCTCGAAACGGCGTTTGAGGCGGGCGTGCGTATGGTGGGACTGACATGGAACCATCCAAACGCACTGGCCGGCTCATGCCTGACGGGCGAGGGACTGAGCGCACGGGGACGCGAATTTGTCCGCCGCGCGCAGAAGCTCGGCATGGTCATTGACGTCAGCCATTTGTCTGACCGCGCGTTCTGGGACGTGTGCGAGCTGGCAGAGCGGCCGATCGTGGCCAGCCACTCAAACAGCCGCGCCGTCTGCGATCATCCGCGCAATCTCACGGATGCGCAGTTCTGCGCGCTGTGCGCGCTGGGCGGCACGGCGGGGATCAATCTTTACAGCGCGTTTTTATCCAGCGAAAGCGCTTCGCTGGACGATGTCTGCCGCCATATCGACCATTTTTATGCGCTGGGCGGCGCGGGACATGTGGCGCTGGGCGGCGATCTTGACGGCTGTGACAGCCTGCCCGCGGGCTTTGCAGGCGTAGAGGACTATGAGAAGCTGGCGGCGGCGCTGGCCGCGCACGGCTATTTAGAGGAAGACATACAGGAGATCTTCTCCGATTCATTATTAAAGGTTGTGAAACAATGCGTTATGTAAGTACCAGAGATGCAAGCCTGCGCTATACTGCCGCGCAGGCGATCGTACAGGGACTCAGCCGCGACGGCGGCCTGTTTTTGCCAGAGACGATCCCTGCGCTGCCGGAGGGAAAGCTGCAGCAGATGGCCGCATGGAGCTACCCGCAGCGCGCGGCGTATGTGATGGGGCTGTATTTGGATGAGTTTACCGAAAACGAGCTGCGCGGATACGCGGAAAAGGCCTACGGCCCGGCAAAATTTGACGACCCGGCCGCCGCGCCGCTTGTGCAGGTGAGCGAGGATACCGGCATCCTTGAGCTGTGGCATGGCCCGACGTGCGCGTTCAAGGATATGGCGCTGCAGATGCTGCCGTATCTGCTGACGGCCTCGCTGCGCAAGACGGGCGAGGACAAGACGGCCTGCATTCTGGTCGCCACGTCCGGCGACACCGGCAAGGCTGCGCTCGAGGGCTTCCGCGATGTGCCCGGCACGAAGATTCTCGTGTTCTATCCCAAGGACGGCGTGTCTGACATCCAGAAGCTGCAGATGGTGACGCAGGAGGGCGCGAACGTGGGCGTGTGCGCGGTCGAAGGAAACTTTGACGACGCGCAGACGGGGGTCAAGCGCATCTTCTCCGACCCGGCGCTGCGCGAGCAGCTGGCGGACAGGGGATATTTTCTGTCGTCGGCCAATTCGATCAACTGGGGCCGTGTGCTGCCGCAGATCGTATACTATGTCTCAAGCTACTGCGACCTGCTTTCGAGCGGGCGGATCCGGATGGGCGAGCAGATCAACCTCTGCGTGCCCACGGGTAATTTCGGCAACATTTTGGCCGGCTACTATGCCAAACGGATGGGCGTGCCGGTAAAGACGCTCATCTGCGCGTCGAACGCGAACAATGTGCTGACCGAGTTTATTGAAACGGGCGTATATGACCGCAACCGGCCGTTCTACCAGACGGCGTCGCCGTCGATGGACATTTTGATCTCGTCGAACCTGGAGCGGCTTTTGTATCTGCTCTGTGACTCGGATGAGACGGTGCGCGCCTATATGCAGGAGCTTGGCAAAACCGGGCGCTATGCGCTCGCGCCGGAGCTGGCCGCGCGTGTGCGCGCGCAGTTCGCCTGCGGCTGCTGCGACGATATAAGAACGCTGGACACCATCGGCCGCGTATTCAAAGAAAAGGGATACCTGCTCGACACGCACACTGCTGTGGCATATACGGTGCTTGAAGATTACCGCGCCAAAACGCAGGACGGCACGCTGACGGTCCTCGCCTCTACGGCAAGCCCGTTCAAGTTCTGCACAAGCGTGCTGCGCGCGCTGGGCCAGCAAGCATTTGCCGCCGGTACCGGCGTGATCGATCAGCTTGCATCTGCGGCCGGCCGTCCGGCGCCCGCGCCGCTGGCAGGCCTCAGCGGCAAGGCCGTGCGCTTTGATGGGCTGAGCACGAAAGAGAATATGGATGCGGTCGTGAAGGAGGTTCTGCGCTGATGGCGCTGTATGCATTGGGCGATCCACATCTGTGCCTTGGCGTGAACAAGCCGATGGACGTGTACGGCGGCCGGTGGGCAGGGTATATGGACAAGCTCCGCGCCGGCCTTTCCGTCCTCACCTCGGAGGACACCATCGTGCTGCTGGGCGATCTGTGCTGGGCGCTGGATCTGGAGCAGGCGGAGCCGGATTTTGCCTTCTTCGCGCAGCTGCCGGGCCGAAAGCTCATCGTCAAGGGCAACCACGACTACTGGTGGACGACGAAGCGCAGATTTGACCGCTTCTGCCGGGAACACGGCTTTGACGGCTTTGAGCTGATCCACAACAGCTGCGCGCTATATCACGGCGTCGCGCTGTGCGGCACGCGCGGCTGGTCCTATGAGGAGGACAAACAGGGCACGCATGACGAGAAGGTCTTCCGGCGGGAGCTTGGGCGGCTGGAGACTTCGCTCAAGGCCGCGGGCGAGCGGGAGAAGATCTGCTTTCTGCACTACCCGCCGAAATACCGCGGATATGAATGCCCTGAAATTTTACAGCTTCTTCATCAATACGGCGTCAAGCGGTGCTATTATGGACATCTGCACGCCGACAGTATCCGTCTGGCCGTGCAGGGCGTGGCGGACGGGATCGAATTTTCGCTTGTCTCTGCTGATTATGTAAACTTCAGACCGCAAATTGTATTGGATTAGAAAAAGTTTCAAAAAAACAGTGGAAATCTTGTGAAATCTCTGATAGAATAGAGCGGATTCAATGATAATCTGGTGAATTACGGCCGCACGCAGGCCGCACCGCATAGGAGGAAAAACCACATGAACGTAAAGAGCGTAGAAAAAGAAAACGGGAAGGCCAAGGTTGTCGTCGAGATCGAGAAGGCCGAGTTTGAGACGGCGCTGAACAAGGCGTACGCCAAGTGCCGCAAGGATATCATGATCCCTGGCTTCCGCAAGGGCAAGGCCCCGCGCAAGGTCGTCGAGGGCATGTACGGCGCGACCGTATTCTATGAAGACGCTGTCAACGAGATCTTCCCCGAGATCTACGCTGCCGCCATCACCGACCAGCAGATCAAGGCCGTCGGTATGCCGTCCGTTTCCGATATGGACACGCCCGCCGGAGGCGGCGTGGTGCTGACGGTTGTGACCGAGCTGTATCCCGAGGTCACGCTGGGCGCTTATAAGGGCATCGAGGTGCCGAAGAACGCGGTTTCCGTCGGCAAGGCCGACGTTGACGCGGAGCTGGGCCACATGGCCGACCGCAACAGCCGCATCGAGACTGTCGAGCGGCCTGCCGCGATGGGCGATACCGTCGTGCTCGACTTTGAGGGATTTGACAACGGCGTGCCGTTTGACGGCGGCAAGGCCGAAGGATATTCGCTGACGCTTGGCTCCGGCTCGTTCGTGCCCGGCTTTGAAGATGCGCTGGTGGGCGTGTCCGCCGGGGAAGAGAAGAACGTCGAAGTCACGTTCCCGCAGGACTACACGCCGGAGCTTGCCGGAAAGCCCGTGGTATTTCAGTGCAAGATCCATGAGGTCAAGCAGACCATCAAGCCCGAGCTTGACGACGAGTTTGCCAAGGACGTGTCCGAATTCGATACGCTGGCCGCGCTCAAAAAGGATATCAAGGCCCGCCTGAGCAAAGAGCGGCAGGAGGCTGCCGACCGCGCGTTTGAAAACGCGGCGGTGGAGCTTGCCGGCAAGAACATGACCTGCCAGATCCCCGCGTGCATGATCGACGAGCAGGTGGACAAGCATCTCGAGCAGTTCGGCTACCAGCTGCAGATGCAGGGGATGAAGCTCGAGGACTATGCCAAGATGATGGGCGGCGATCTGAATGCGATGCGCCAGAGCATGCGCCCGATGGCTGAGACGACGGTCCGCTCGAACATTTTGCTCAGCGAAATCGTCGACGCCGAGCACATTACGGTCAGCGAGGAAGAGATCGAGGCCGAGCTGGCGCATCTGGCTGAGCAGTATCAGATGGAGCTTGAGAAGGTCAAGGAATCGGTCGATCTGGATGCGGTCAAGGCGGATCTGGCCGCGAAGAAGGCGATCAAGCTGATCGTGGATAACGCTGTTGCCGTCGAGGCGCCGGCGGAAAAGAAGCCTGCGAAGAAAGCTTCGAAGAAGTCCGCCAAGAAGGAGCCTGCCGCGGCGCAGCCCGAGGCTGAGGCGCAGCCCGCGCCCGAGGCCGCAGAGGAAAAGCCGGCGGAGGAATAATCTGCCTGCAGGCCGGTTAGAATGTTACATCTGAAGAAAGGAGCATTCCTATGAGCTTAGTTCCGTATGTCGTTGAGCAGACCAGCCGCGGCGAGCGTTCGTATGATATTTTCTCGCGGCTGTTGAATGACCGTATCATTATGCTGTCTGAAGAGGTCAACAGCACCACCGCGAGCCTGATCGTGGCGCAGCTTTTGTATCTCGAGGCGCAGGACCCCGATAAAGACATCCAGTTTTATATCAACAGCCCCGGCGGCAGCGTGACCGACGGCATGGCGATCTATGACACCATGCAGTACATCAAGTGCGACGTGTCCACCATCTGCGTCGGTATGGCTGCGTCCATGGGCGCATTCCTGCTTGCAGCCGGCGCGAAGGGGAAGCGCATGGCGCTTCCGAACGCTGAAATCATGATCCACCAGCCGTCTGCCGGCACGCAGGGCCAGGTGACGGATATGGCCATCCATCTGAAGCGGCTTGAGACCATCAAGAAGCGGATCAACGAGATTTTGGCCGAAAATACCGGCAAGCCTGTCGAGGTCGTCGCCGCCGACTGTGAGCGCGACAACTTTATGAGCGCGCAGCAGGCGCTTGAATACGGCCTGATCGACAAGGTGATCGATAAACGCTGAGCCGGACAAAGCCCCTTCCGGGGCCTTCGGCGCGCCGATGCGCGCCATGAACTGATAGACTGAAAGGAGGAGGCGCCTTGGCAAGAGACTCCATCCGCTGCTCGTTCTGCGGCAAGCGCCAGGAACAGGTCAGCCGGATCATTGCCGGCCCGAATGTGTACATCTGCAACGAGTGTATCGACCTTTGCTCGAGCATTCTGCGCGACGAGATGCACGCGGGCAGTACGCCGGAGCTGGAGCTTCCGGATACCCTCCCAACGCCTGAGGAAATCAAGACGTATATGGACCGCTACATCATCGGACAGGAGGACGCGAAGATCGCGCTGTCTGTGGCGGTCTACAACCACTATAAACGCATCTATTTTTCCGGTGAGACGGATGTGGAGCTGCAGAAGAGCAACATCCTGCTCATCGGCCCCACAGGCTCGGGCAAGACGCTGTTTGCTCAGACGCTGGCGAAGATTTTGAATGTGCCGTTTGCCATTGCCGACGCCACCACGCTGACCGAGGCCGGCTATGTCGGCGAGGATGTGGAAAATATCCTGCTCAGACTGCTGCAGGCGGCGGATTTTGACGTCGAGCTGGCCGAGCGCGGCATCATCTACATCGACGAGATGGATAAGATCGCCCGCAAGTCGGAAAATACCTCGATCACGCGCGACG
>CAZWKZ010000055.1:0-1878 GCA_964633935.1 uncultured Oscillospiraceae bacterium
CGCCGTGACGCTGTAGCCTGCGGTGGTAAGCTCCTCCACGCGGTAGTACGTCCCGGCGGGGATCCCGTTGATGGTCGCCGTCTGTCCGGGCTTTAGCGTGATCATCCCGCCGCTATGCACGGTCCCGTAGCTCGTTTTCCCAGTCTCGACGATCGTGTAACTATAGGTCCCGGCCAGCGGCGTTCCACCCTCTTGGTCCAGCAGGTCTACCGTAAACTCGAAGCTTTCATCCGCAAACGCCGACGAATCCGTGACGCCGCCGATCTGCTTGCTGATCTGCAGGCTGCCGGTGTCCTGCGCCGTGACCGCGCTGGATACCGACGGCAGCGTGAACTGCATCCAGCAGGTGGAGCCGGAGCCGCCGCGCTCGGTATAGAAGAAGGACAGGGTGTGCTGCCCGGCCGAGCCTTCCGGCAGGTAGTCCCGCAGGTTCACATACTCGCCCACGGCGCTGTGCACGCCGCCGATGTCGCAGATGAGCTGGCCATCCAGGAACACCCACATGTCATCGTCGCCGAAGAACAGGTATTCCAGCGGGCCGGTGTAGTCCTCGGTCAGCGTGAAGGAGACGGCAAAGTTCATGCCGAAGTACCAGTTGTGGGCCTCACCGTCATCACTTACGGGAATGTTGACGTTGTTGTGGCCGCCGCCCACCTGGTTTTGCGCGTCCCAGAAGCCGTTCACCTGAATGTCACATTGGTTATACTCTTCATTGTACAAGCCCATAAGCGGGTCTGTTTTATTCGTGGCAGAATCCATCGGCCAGAAGTCGTTGGTGAAGATATGCGTATGGGTTGTATCGCTGCTTGGCGACGGATTGAAGAAGTATTCCAGGTCCGTGCGGCTGCCCACCGTAGAATTTGCGGTGCTCAGCGTATAGGTGTCGCCCACCTGCGTGAACTGCAGGCTGCCGCCGCTGTAGGAATACTTGCCGCTTGCGTACCCATCGTTAAACAAGTTGGCGTGCGTGATCCACTCATCCCAGACCAGGTTCCCACTTGCATCCAGGCTCTTCACCAGGCCAAAGGTACAGCCTTCATAAACGCCGTTGCCATAATATACCGTTTGCCCATTTTCCAGCAGTACGTTTATACCGTTATACGCGTTGATGTTATTCCCGCCCCACTGGGCCAGGCCCAGGCCGGTCTCGGTGTTCGCATTGCCGAAGGCATACGCACCCGCTGTGCTTGAGCCAACGCCATTCCATGTCCATTTTCTTTGCCCGTCCCCGCTGGTAACATAGTTGTTCGAGTCGTTGATGCCGGTGACGCCCGACCGCCAGGTGTGGTCAGCGTTCTCCCCGCTGGTGATATCGTAATCGTGGAAGCTGGCCTGATTGGTGTAGGTCGTTTGGACCGTATCGTAGCAAAGGCGGATGACCGTGCGGTCGGTGATGAGGATGGTGGTATCGTTGGCCTCTGAGGCCAGGTTCGTAAACGAAATGTTCCCGTCCACAGCCTGGTACCAGTCCCAGTCGTCATCATTTGTACTGTTCGCGTTCTTCCCCGCCTTCAGCACGCCGACCTTGGTCAGCTGATAGCCGGTACTGGTATTGAGCTTGTTAAAGTACGCAAGGCCTGGGGACGCCTGCCACTCGTACTGGCCGTCGGCGTAGAGCTTGGTCAGCTCGTTCGTCGTGGCCGCCTCGTATAGCGTTGTCGCGTTGCCTCTATTCTGGTCGGTCGTTTGATTTGTCTGGTTCAAATACAGCGGCTTTGTCGTTTGGATCGCCGAATTTGTGGGCAGATTTTTGCCGCTGGTGTCGATCACCGACAAAGAGGCGCTGCCGCTCTCGGCCAATCGAGGGATCGAGGCGTAGTACTGCACCGTAAACGAGGGGTTCAGTTCCGTGGCCACGATCTCAATGGGTTGGTTGAC
>CAZWKZ010000055.1:1978-4998 GCA_964633935.1 uncultured Oscillospiraceae bacterium
ATATACGCTTCCTGTGCGATGCTGCCATTCGTGACGTCCATGCAGAAGTCGCTGTCTTTATAATAGATCTCATAGATATCGTTATAGCTATAGCCAAATTGGTAGCCGGGGGCCGTCGAGGCGGTATAGCCGTAGTCGCCCAAAATCTGCGCGGCCACGTTAGATGTGATATACGCGCGCGTTTCGTTATTGACGCTGCCGGAATAGTAGTAGGGCAGCGAGCCGACCTCTTGCCATTCGCCGTCGATACAGACCTTGAACGTGACGCTGTGGTTGATCTGTTGATCGTCCGTCTGCTCCTTGGGCGAGACGGTCGTGGTGTCGGTGACGCTATCGATCGTGATCGTCCTGCCGCTGATCTCCTGCGTCGCGCCGCTGCTGCCAACGGCGAGCCAGTCGGTCACGCCGGTTTCCGATGCGTCGTAGGTAAAGCTGCCGCCGCTGCGCACCACCTGCGAGGAAACAAGCGCTCCTGCGGCGTCGTAGACCGAGACGGTGTAGAAGCCGTTGTCGTCCTTGTTTAAATCGTCCAGCCCCGCGTTGCTGATCAAGTCGGCATTGCCCGGCAGGTAATAGAGGTTATACCCGGGGTGATTTTCATTTCTGGACAGCGGCACGATGCTGGTTCCGTCGATGGTGGCCGGGGTATTGACGTCGGCGTAAATGGCGGTGTTACCGGATTTCTGCTGATAGGCGACCTTCTTGTTTAGATTCGCGCTATCAGAAGCGGAAAAGCCGTACTCGCTCAAAATGGATTCGGCCTGCGCCAGCGTGATGTAGTCGCGGTTGGTGTCCGTCCAATCGCTTGCGGTATAGTCGCCGTACCAGCCGGTCTTGGTCGCGCCCACGCACGTCCACTGGCCGTCGATGCAAACGTAGTAATCTACCGGCAAATCTTTAGGACCGATATCCGTCGGATTGTTGGGGACGGTCCGTTTGTCCAGCTCGTCGGATTCTTCCAGACTTAGCGTCTGCGCGCCGGAATCGGCGCTTACAAAGCAGCTGTCGTTGTGCACATGCTCGAATACCTCGAGCATCCCGCAGCTCAAGCCGCCGTCCTCACCAAAGCAGCTTTGGTCGTGCATATGCACGACCACCTGCTCTTGGCCGCAGCTTAAGGTCTTCTCGTAGCGATAGCATTCGTCCGTGTGGACGTGGCCTTCGGATGCCTGCGTTTCGCAGATCAGAACTCCATTCTCGTCATAGCACGCGTCGGTGTGCGTGTGGCCCTCGGTTTCTTCCAGCGTGCAGATCAATTCTACCGGCGTATCGGTATAGCACGCGTCGGTGTGGACATGCTCTGCGATCTCGTCCAGCGCGCAGACCAGCGTGCCGTCTTCGTCATAGCACGATTCGTCATGCGTATGTATGACAAAATCCGCATAGCCGCAGATAACCGCGCCGCTTTCATCCCAGCACGCGTCTGTGTGCGTGTGTACACCCAGCGTCTCAAGCGAGCAGACCGGACCGATCTGCGTCTTTTCCAACGTAATGGCGGGCAGGATCAGGGCATAGGTGGTACAAAACACCACGACCGCGGCCAGGCCGGTCACGACCGTCCGCCAGTGCTTTTTCTGCCGGTACGTGCGAAAATAGTTGGCGGCACGCCGCATAATATCGCTTTTCATCCGGCGTCACCGCCCTTTCTACTTCACAATTCCAAAATCCGACAGCGGCCAGACCCGGAAGATGATCCTGCCGACGATCTGTTCCTCTGCCACGCAGCCGACCGACGTGCTGCGCGAATCGATCGACGTGGAGCGGTGGTCGCCCATTACAAAGTACCGGCCGTCCGGCACCTGATACGGAAGCTCGATATCGCACTCGCCAAGCGCCCGCTCGGTCAGATACGGCTCGTCCAGCAGCACGCCGTCCACCGATACGTTTCCGTCCTCGTCGATATCGACCCACTGCCCCGGCCCGGCAATATAGCGCTTGACCAGCAGCTTGTTGCCCAGATAGAAGCCGACCAGGTCGCCCACTTCAAAGTCGGTGCCCTTGACGCAGGCCACATAGTCTCCCGCTTTGAGCGTCGGGGTCATCGAGCTTCCATAGATCTGCAGCACCGGCATCAGCAGCACCGCCACAAGGACCGCCACCGCCGCTACCACGATAAGCGTATATGTCGTGCTGAGCAGCACCTGGCGGTAGCGTTTGTTGTGCCGCGTTCTGTGCAGCTCCGTGCGAAGCTGTGCCACGCTTGGCGCTTCGGCTTCGTTTGCTTTTCGCTCTTTCATGCTCGATTACCCTCTCCGCCGGGGTCGGAAGACGCGCGCGCGGCGTTTGCCGGCCGCAGCGCGGCCCCCGCCTTCTCCAGCATCTGCCGCAAATACACCTCGGCCTCATGGCGCACCCGCCGGCTATAGGCGTCGGCCTCTGCGCGCACCCGCGCGCTGTAGGCGTCGGCGCCCGCGCGCACCTGCTTGCTGTAGGTCACGGCGTCGGCGCGCAGCTTCTCGCTGTAGGCCGCAGTCTGCGCGTCCGGCTTTGCCGGTTCCGGCGTCTTCGCAGCCGCCGGCGCACGGGCCGGCGCTTCTTCCTTTGGCGCTTCCTCTAACGGCGGTCGCTCCTCTGACGGTCCTTCCGGCGCGCGGCCGGCGCGCTGCCTGGCGCCCAGCCGCTGTACATTTTCCAAATACTGCGCCGCTGCGGCCTGTGCCGCGTCAAAAACGCCGTTCAAGCGCAGCGCCGCCTCTGCGATAGAGCCGGCCTCATCGATGGCGATCTGCCTATTGCCGGCCTGTTCCTGCGCCGCTTTCAGCTGTGCCTTCAATGTCTCGTTTTCCTCCATCTGCGCGATGAGGATCTCCAGCAAATCGTTACGGCTCAGGTGTTTTAATTCCTTGTCCGTCATGACAGACCTCCCATTGGGAACGCTTCCTCCTGTAAAACAAAAAGCAGTGGAGAAAGTCCGCCTCTGCTGCATCGGTCTGCAGCGTTCTAGCAGTCCTTCTTCACGCCATATGCAATCCTGCTGCCGCCTCAAGGCAGCGATTCTCTCACATAATTTCTATTCTGTA
>CAZWKZ010000055.1:5098-12060 GCA_964633935.1 uncultured Oscillospiraceae bacterium
GTGAAATCTCTCCTGGCGTTGGAGATACGTATCCAGTTTTATGTATAAGAACAATAGCACAAAGAACGCTAAAAATCAAGTTTTTTTCGATAATCTGCGCGAAATTATATCGCGCAGCTGGCAATCGGCAGGTGAAGTAATCCAACATACAACAAAGCCGCACCCTCTGGGCCTTTTTTAACAGAACCGGCAGAGGGTGTGATTTTGTGCGCCCAAAATAGCGTTGTTCGCTTCATAGACATGTGTCGCTTTTTTCTTACGCACTACATAATAGAAATTCTGTAGTTTTTTCTTGCCCGTTCCAGCTATACGACAAGTCCCAGGCGTTCGATCTTTTTCCTATGCTCGACGCCGGTGGACATGATATAGATCCGGGTGGTGTCTACGCTGCTGTGCCCAAGAATATCCGCCAGCTTGGCGATATCCTTCTCGATCGTGTAAAAGGTGCGGGCGAACAGCTTTCGCAGATTATGCGGAAATACCTTCCCCTCTTTCACGCCCGCGCTCTGACACAGCCGCTTCATCTGCGCCCAGATGTTGCTGCGGTTCAGCGGCCTTCCATTCCGGCTCACAAAGATCGGCCCGGCGCGCAGGCCGTTTTTCTTCGCGTGTTCCAGCAGCAGCTTTTTCAGCTTCCCCGGCAGCAGGATCGTCCGCGTCTTGCTTTTGCATCGCACCGTGATCTCGCCGCGGCGCACGGCCTCCACCGTGAAGTATTTCAGCTCCGATACCCGGATGCCGGTGCCGCAGATGGTCTGCATGAGCAGATTCAGCTGCGGCCGCCGCTTTGACGCCTCCAGCAGCCGCAGGTATTCCGCCTTGCTCAGCTCCTTTTCTTCCGCGCAGTAGATCTGCCGCTGCAGCTTCAAATTCTTGACCTTACACTCGCTCCAGCCGAGAAACACCAGCAGACTGTTTAGGCTCGCCAGCATGGAATTGATCGAGCGCACCGCGTAGCTCTTTTCCAGCAGCGCCTGCTTATATCGCATCATCAGCTGCTTTGTCACGGCCGTTTTCCCTGCAAAGTGCAAAAAAGCGCGCGCATCGCGGAGGTATTTCTCTATCGTCGCCGCGCTTTTTTCCTCTCGGATCAGGTACTCATGGAACGCGTCAATGTTGGTGGCGGTCAGTACATTTCCTTTCATATAGATTCCCTCCTGTGCAGAAAACCGTTTGTTATGCTCCGGCACTATTGTACCGAATTCCGGCAAGCTTTTGCACAGCCTTCTCGGGAAAATATGACGCGCGCTGCGCTGCAAAAGCGCAGCCAACGGCCGTCCGACTCTGCGGCGCAGACGCTTATGCGCTAAGCAAGCTCCCAGCCTTCCGCTTTCTGCCGCACTTTCATAAATCTGCGGTACAAGCCGTCCTCTTCTGCAAGCGCAGAATGGGTGCCCGCCTGCACGATCCTTCCGTCCTCTACCACAAGGATCTGATCCGCGTTTTGAATGGTCGCCAGCCGGTGCGCAATGGTAATGACCGTCTTTCCACGGGTCAGCTCCGAAATAGCGCTCTGGATCAGGTGCTCGTTCTCCGGATCCACGCTGGCCGTGGCCTCGTCGAGAATAATGATCGGCGCATCCTTTAAGATGGCTCGTGCGATGCTGATTCGCTGCTTCTCGCCCCCAGAGAGCGTGCCGCCGCCCTCTCCAACCACCGTGTCGTAGCCATCCGGAAGCGCCATAATAAAGTCATGGCACCGGGCGGCCTTCGCTGCGGCAACGATCTGTGCTTCTGTGGCGTCCGGCCTTCCAAAGCGGATATTGTCCCGGATCGTATCCTGGAACAAATAGACGTTCTGAAATACCATGGAAATGTTCTTCAGCAAGCTGTCGCAGGTAAATTCCTTCACGTCTACGCCGCCGACCATGACGCTGCCCTTCTGCACATCATAAAACCGGGCGATCAGATTGCAGATCGTTGTCTTCCCGCTGCCGGAAGGCCCCACAATCGCTGTGGACGTCCGCTCTGGGATCCGGAAGCTCACATCCTTCAAAACCGTGCGGGTCTGCTCCGCGTCACTCGTCTCATAGCTGAAATCCACATGCCGGAATTCGATCGTATAATGAGACAGCGCGATCTCTCTGCCGTCGCGGTCAATATAGTGCTCCTGCTTCAGCGCATCGATTTGGTCCATGGCCGTATCGATCACGCCCAGCACATGGGCGCTGTCGCTGATCGGCTCCAGCCCCGCCAGGATGCTAAAAGAGAAGAACACAAACATCAGCATATAGGAAAAGGACATTTCCCCAGTCAGGCCCAAATAGCAGGCTGCTCCCGCCATGAAGACCGAGGCGACCTTCAGCGCCAAAAGATGCAGGCAGTTTGCCGGAATAAAGCCCCATTCGATCTTCAGGCAGATATTTCGGCTGTCCCGGCAGGCGTCCTGCATGGCCGCCATGGACGCGCCGCCCTGTCCAAAGGATTTCACAACGGGAAGCCCCCGTGCATATTCCAATGTGGCAGCGGTCAGATCCCGTCCCGCCCGCGCAGACACGAGCGCATTTTTTACGCTGTGATGGGAAACCAGCAGCAAAAACAGGAATGAGACGGCCGCCCCGGCCAATGCGATCAGGCATACCGGCGGGCTGAAAAAAAGCAGGAACAGGAAGATGCAGAAAAAGTTCAGATATCCGCCCACGAACGTATCCAGCATCCGCATCCCCATGTTTTCCAGTGAGTGAAGCCCCGTCGTGATCGAATTTAGGATATTGCCGGTATTCATTTGCTGAAAATAGCCAAGCGACACCCGCTTCAGCGCCTCGCCGATGGCCAGCCGGTCCCGGGCCACCAGCTCATAGCTGATGGTTTCCTGAAATCTGGCTCTCAAATAATCGAACAAGAAGCGCAGGAACACAAAACCGGCGATCAGCAAGGCGCTCAGCCCAATCCATTTGTGTTGAAAGTCGGTCCCGTTCTTCCCGCTTTCAATCAGCATCCCAAGCGTATGGGCCGCCACCATCGTTGGCATTGCGGCAAACCAGGTGGCAAAAAAGGAAAACAAAAACCCAATGTATAGCCTCGCCTTGAACTCGCCGCACCAGTGTATGATCCTTTTTACTGTCTTAAACATGCTGCCCTTCCTCCTTTCCGTCTACGGATACCGCCCAGTCCTTGGCGCCGATATGGGCCTTCCACATCTGGCTGTATAGCGGGCAGGCTGCAAGAAGCGCCTCCTGCGTTCCCTGGGCCACGATGTTTCCCTCCTTCAATTGCACGATATTGTCTGCGTTTCGGATGGTAGACAGCCGGTGGGCGATCACCAGCAAAGTTTTCCCCTTCGTAAGCGCCGCAATGCTGCGCTGAAGCTTGTCTTCATTCTCCGGGTCCGTAAAGGCCGTGGCCTCGTCCAAAATCACGACCGGAGCGTTTTTCAGCATCATTCTCGCAATGGCGATGCGCTGTTTCTCACCGCCGGAAAGGCGTTTTCCGGCCTCTCCCGCCGGCGTATCATACCCTTTCGGCAGTTTCATGATAAATTCCTCGCACTGCGCCGCCCTGGCTGCCGCAAAGACCGCTTCATCGCTGGCCCCTGGATCGCCCAGCCGGATATTTTCTTTGATCGAGCAGCGGAACAAGAAATTATCCTGCGTCACAAAGCTGACCGTATCCGACAGCTGCGACAGCGGTATATCGGGCAGCCTCACGCCGCCGATCCGGATCTGTCCGCTGTTTACATCCCAAAATCTTGCGATCAGCTTGGCAAGCGTGGATTTTCCTCCGCCGGAGGGGCCGACCAAGGCGGTAAAGCTCCCCGCAGCCAGCTTCATATCGACCCCGTGCAGGACCTCCTCTGCGTCTTCTGTATAGGCGAAGCGCACATTCTTCAGCTCCACGTCATAGCCGGACAGAGCGGCCGGTTTTTCTGGCTCCGGTAGCTCCTTCATATCCAAATACGTCTGCAGTTCTTCCACCGTCATCTGCACCTGCTTGATGCTGTTTCCAAACACCTCCAGCTTGGCAAGAGACGTCACCATCGACATAGACAGCATGACGCAAAGCGCCGCCTGCGCCGCTGTTATGGTTCCATTGGACGCCAAGAAAAGGCTCACCGGCAGCGTCCCCAGAAGTGTGGACGGAAACAGCGCGAAAGCCAGCTTAAAGGTGATCCACGTGGAACTCATCCACTTGATCACAAAGGTCTTGTATTGCTGGATCGATCTGGCGAATTTTTCATAGGATGCGCCGGAGCGCCCGAAGGCTTTGATCACCTCAATGCCCTCCACATACTCCACCACGGTGCTGTTCATAGCGGCATTGGAGGAATTGTACTTCTCAAAGTTCTTCCCGCTGATCTGAAACGTCAAAGCCATGCAGAGGAGCGATCCCGGCACGGTTGCCAGCGACGCCAGGGCGACCCGCCAGTCGATCATCGCCAGCGCGAGAAAGCTCAGCACCGGCAAAGCGATATGGCCGGTGCCTTCCGGGATCATATGCGCCAGCGGCGGCTCTATATTCTCGATCTTATCCACCATGATATTTTTGATCTCGCCGATGGAATGGGCCGTCACCTCTCCGAGCGGCGCATGGAGGAACCGGTCCGCCACCCGAAGGCGGAGCTTTTCCAAAATGTGATAGGCCGCATAGTGCGACAGTCCGGTAGAAAGCCCGAAGAACGCCACCTTGACGAGATATGCCGCCAGGCAAAGCCCGCACCACAAGACGATGCTCCGTACCGTCGCCGTCGCCAATATGAACTGCTGCAGGATCCGGTATACAAAGAAGTACGGCAAAAGCCCGGACACCACGCTGACGACCGACAAGCAGGTCGAAGCCAGCAGCTTCCCCTTGCTCGCCGATGCATAGCCGAGGAGGTAGGAAAACCAGCCCTGTTTTCTTGTTTGATTCATCACGAATCACTCCCTTCTATAGAATTTTTTGCTTGCTGCCGCCTCTAAGTATAGCCGGCCTTGCTCGTTGCTTCCGCTCCATGCCGTCTTTCCGGTCCCGTTCAGACAGCTTTTTTTCGATAAAAAAAGCGGGCCGAAGCTCCGTCACTCCGGCCTACCTGTTGTTCGCTCTCTTCTGTATTCCACGGGGGACATTCCCATGACCCGTCGGAACGCAATGGCAAATTTACTGGGGCTGTCATAGCCCACCCGTCCCGCGACCTCCGCTACGCGCATTTTACGCTGCGTTTTCAGAAGGACCGCCGCCTGATTCATCCGGTACTGCAGAAGCCAGCTGCCGATGGCGGCGCCAAAGACGGACTTAAAGCAGTTCTTCATCGCCGTCAGCGGGATATCGAACCGCCTTGACAATTCGTCCTGGGTAATGTTCTCGTCGATATGCTGGATCAAAAACCGCTGGATCGCCTTGATCTTTTCTACCTGGGACTTATAGAAATACGGTCGCTCCTTGACGTTTTCCGGCAGCTCCAGCGCGTCCAGATACAGCAGAAGCTCGAGGATCTTGATTTTAAAATAGGGGCGCTTGATCTTCTCCGGTACTGCGTACAGCTCGCTGAAAATATGCTCAATGGCGGGGCTGCCGTGGATCACCATGGGATAAATATCCCGGCAATACTTTTTTTGCAGCGCCAAAAGATCTACGGGAAAATCGCGGATCTGCTCGTATAAGGAGCTGCCCGCCGCCTTCATATCTATGCAGATCATCGCCCCATGATAGTGCGACAGCGGCATCTCAAACCGCCCGGTGTGGGTCAGCCGCCGGTCCAGCTTCAGATCTCCGGCTTCCACATAGGAATACGCATCGTCGCCGGCGGCATATTCCAGCCTTCCCTCCCGGCAATGGTCAATGCAGAGCACATCGGTTTTCGGCCGGAAGGCAGAATCATAATACCGCATATGAAAATCATTGTAGGCCAGCGCCACGCCGGGAAAGACTTCATAGATCGTGATCGTGCCTTCTCCGGCTTCATTGCGCAGCTGGTACACGCCGCAGCCGTCATTTCCTGTAAACTGCGCAATGCCCTCGCCGCCGTTTTCAAACCCCAGCATCTCCCGCCGCGCCTCCCTTTCTATAACGCCCGCCCAGATGGCGCTGATCCGCCGCGCGCGATTGGCGTTCGCTGACCTCGCGCAAAGGCGGATCGCCTTTCTCGTTTTTTATGAGAATACCAATACCTGCCGCTGATTTCTGTCCCATTTCGCCCGCTTGGCTCCAAGCGGACAAATGAATTTCCAGCTTGCGGTTTCCGGCACAGATCTTCACCGTGCCGGAAACCGACTGTACTGCGATTTAAGCCTCCGCTGTTTTCAGCTTCCAGCCGATGGCTTCCTTTCTTCCCAATACAAAGTCCGCGTAGATGCCTTTCTGACCGATCAGCTCCTCATGCCTGCCCTGCTGAACGATCTGCCCGTCGTCGATGACCAATATCTGATCCGCGTTCCGCACCGTCTTCAGCCGGTGAGCGATCATAATAATGGTCTTATTTCTGGTCAGCGCCTCGATGGCCTTCTGCAGCCGGTCTTCATTCTCCGGGTCGACATTGGCGGTGGCCTCGTCCAGAATGACAATGGGCGCGTCCTTCAGCATCGCGCGGGCAATGCTGATCCTCTGCTTCTCTCCGCCGGAAAGCGACGCGCCGCCCTCGCCGATCAGCGTCTGATAGCCCTCTGGAAGCGCCTCGATGAAGTCATCGCAGCAGGCCTTTTTTGCGGCCGCTACAACCTCTGCATGCGTGGCATCCGGCTTTCCGAACTTGATATTATTCTCAATCGTATCCGCAAAGAGATACACATGCTGGAACACCATACTGATCTGATCCATCAGCGATTCCAGCGTGTATTCCCGGACGTCCCGGCCGCCAATTGTCACGCTGCCGCTGTCCACATCCCAGAAGCGGGCAATCAGATTGCAGAGCGTGGTCTTGCCGGAGCCGGACGGGCCGATGACCGCTGTGGTCGTTTTGTCCGGCAGCGTTACGGAGATCCCGTGGAGGATCTCCCGGTTCTCATAAGAGAAATGTACATTCTCAAAAGCGATATCATGGCTGCCCG
>CAZWKZ010000056.1:0-12014 GCA_964633935.1 uncultured Oscillospiraceae bacterium
CTTAAGAAGAAATTCAAGGACAAAAAATTTGCCGCCGGCTGCTCGCGCGAGGTCATCACGCGCGGGGCTGAGCAGCTGGGCTGGGATCTGGATACGCTGTTGCAGCGGACGCTCGAGGCCATGCGTGCGACGCAGCCGCAGCTCGACGAGCGTATCGCGGCGCTTTGAGCGGCACGAGCGCAGACGCAAAGAACGCCGGAAGCGAGCGACCAACTCGCTTCCGGCGCTCTTTTTGAAAAAAGAGAGGAAAAATGAAAAAGTGCATCTCGCGCCTTGCAATATGATAATAGCAGGCGAATATGAAAAAACTTAGAGGGTAGATTTTAAATATCTGTGAAATCCAATCTTTTTTGCCGGCGGCTGACTCCGGCGCATACTTGCAAGCGCGCCCGGTTTGGTTTATGATGGACATAGCGTGAGAACAAGGGGAGATGTGGTATGAAACGAAGCTGTCTAGCGCTGCTGTTGATCGCGGCGCTGCTGCTTAGCGGGTGCGCGCTGCAGGACGCGCTGCCGCCCCAGCCGCAGACGCAGGCGGAGGCTGCGGCCGACGGCCCGTCGTTTTGGGTCAGCTTTCTTGACGTGGGACAGGCGGACGCGGCGCTGGTGTACTGCGACGGGAGCTATATGCTCATCGACGGCGGTAACGTCGACGATGGGGCGTATGTGGTATCCAGCTTGTCAGAGCACGGCGTGCAGTCGCTTTCATATGTCATCAATTCGCACTGTGACGAGGACCACTGCGGCGGCTTGACAGATGTGCTTGAGGCCTTTGACGCTGGGTGTGTGTATTCCAGCACTGCGGAATATTCCTCCCGCGCGTTTACAAACTTTGCCTCGGCCGCCGCAGCGCAGGGCAGCGCCATCGAGATCCCTTCGCCGGGCGACACGTTCGCGCTTGGCAGTGCGGCAGTCACGATCCTTGGCCCGCTGCGCGATTACGGCGACAACAATGAAAATTCGATCGTGCTGCGCATCGACTACGGCCAGACATCGTTCCTCTTTACCGGCGATATCGGGCTGGAGGCCGAGGACGAGCTGGTAGAATCCGGCGCGGCGCTGAGCGCGACCGTTTTAAAGGTCGGCCATCATGGCAGCGCCGGCTCGAGCGGGTATGTATTTTTGCGCGAGGTCATGCCGGCGTATGGCGTGATCTCGGTCGGCGCAGGCAACAGCTACGGACACCCGACCGACGCCGCGCTCAGCCGTCTGCGCGACGCGGAGGTGACGCTCTACCGGACCGATCTGCAGGGCAGCGTCACAGCCATGAGCGACGGCGAGACCGTTACCTTCACGACCGAGCGCAGCGCCGACGAGACCGAGATCAATCCGACCATACTCGACCGGCAGAGCAGCTATATCGGCAATGTGAATTCGAAGGTATTCCACCGCGACGACTGCGGCAACCTGCCGGCGGAAAAGAACCAGATCCTGTTTGACAGCTACCAGTCGGCCATCGACGAAGGCTTCACGCCGCACAAGAGCTGTCTGAACTAGAATTGCCGGAACGACAAAACAGGCGCCTCGGCGATGGCGCGTATACAGACAAAAAGCGTTCTGCGCCGGTTGGCGCAGAACGCTTCAGCGCGTCAAAAGCCTCGCTATGCCAGCGCGGCGCTGACACAGTGGTGGATCACGTCGTGGCCGGCCTGCGTGGGATGGATGCCGTCCGAGCCAAGCAGCGTGCGGAAGTTTTTGACCTTCAAAAACTCCGAGCGCAGATCGATCAGTTGGCAGCCGAACGCGCGCGCAAGCGTGCAGGAAAGGCTGGAATAGTATTCCTGCCAGCGGTACAGGCGCCCCACGTCGCCCAGCCAGTGCAGGATGTTGTCATAGCTGTTGCCGTTTGAGATATGCTGCATGTAGCGCTCGGCGTCGATCGGCAGCAGCGACGTGACGGCCACGCGCGCGCCGGCATTCTGCGCGGTGCGGATGGCGTCGCGATAGGCGTCGATGTAGGCGTCCTGCGGTGTGTTCGGCAAAAACGCACCGTCAGGGTTCTGTGAGATCTTGGCCCAGTCATAGTCGCAGTCGTTGCCGCCGAAGGAGAACAGGACCGTGGTGTCCGCCGCGTTTGGCTGCGCGGCGAGCTTCCGCTTGAGGATGGAAAGGCCGGTCGTGACGGTGGCTCCCATCTTGGAGAAGTTCTGCACCGCAATGTTGCGCCGCGTCAAAAAGTCGAAGTCATGCTCCTGACAGAGCTGATATTTCTGGCCGTTGAACGTGACGCCCTTCATGATCGAGTCGCCAATGATCATCAGCTGTTTCATAAAAAATCCCTCCGTAACAGGTGAATGTATCCTATGCCAACAGTCTAAAACGAGGCCGGGAAAAAGTCACCCGAATTTTCAGGATCCGGCTTCTCCTTCTTTGCCCGCCGGAGACAGACGCGCGAGAGAGAACTCTACAACGCGAAGAATCCGGACTCTACGGGCGGTAGAGTCCGAATTTTTTGCGCAAAATGGGGGCCTGCGCATGGAAAATAGTTGCTATTTCCGCGCAAATCAGGTATGATTGGCTCGACAGTCAGAAAGAAGGCTTTTTCATGGTATATATCGTCTTGCTGCTGATGGCCGGGATTTTCCAGGGAATGATGGTCTCGCTGAACGGCCAGCTTGGCAGCTACTATTCCTCGTTTGGCATCTGCTTCTTTGTGCATGGCATCGCGATGGTGCTGCTGCTTGTCTATCTGCTGGCGGTCCGGTGCAAGCCGCTGCGCTTTGCTGGCGCGCCGTGGTATGTGTATCTGGTCGGCGCGATGGGCATTGCCATCGTCGCCACCAGCAGCTGGTGTACGCTGCACATTGGCGCGGCGGCGATGCTGGCGCTGTCTACGGCCGGGCAGCTCATTTCGTCAAAGCTCATCGACCAGTTCGGCCTGTTTGGCATGCCGGTCGTGCGTCTGCGCGCGCGGCAGCTGCCGGGCTATCTGCTGGTCATTGCCGGCGTGGCGCTGGTCGTGCTGCTGTGAGGAGGTGGGCGGAATGGTTTATTGGATCGTTGCATTTTTAAACGGCTTCTGTAATTCCATCAACAAGATGATGAACGTCAAGGCGGGCCAGGTGTTCGGCACGGCCAACGGCGCGCTCATCAATTATATTGAGGGCACGTTCCTCTCGCTCGCGCTGGTGTTTTTGACCGGCAAGGGCGCGGAGCTTTCCGCCGAGAACATGGCGGGCGTGCCGCTTTGGGTGTATCTGGGCGGCGTGTGCGGGCTGATCGCGATGGTGCTGCTGATCGTCGGCACGCTGCGCACGAATGTGCTGCTGTCGTCGATTTTGACGCTGGTGGGCAATCTGGGCGCGGCGCTGGTGCTGGACTACCTGTTTTATGACATTTTCAGCTGGTGGAAGGTCGCGGGGATCATGCTGATCCTGCTCGGTACGACGTGGATCGAAAAGAGCGGCCATGCGGCAAGGCAAGAAAGCGTGCCGTCTGGGGACCATGCCGATTGACAGCCGGCCGGCCGGGCGGTAGAATATGCACATATTTAATATAGGAGGCGCTGACATGAGAGATTATGCAGCAGAGCTGGAAAACCGTGTCGCCTTTATCCGCGATCTGGTGGAAAAGGCCGGCGCGAAGGGCATCGTATTTGGCAACAGCGGCGGCAAGGATTCGGCGCTGGTCGGCATTTTGTGCAAGGCGGCGTGCGAGAACACGGTCGGTATCATGATGCCGTGCGAGTCGAAGCGGAATTTCGGCATGGACATGGACGACGGCGGCGAGCTTGCCGCGCAGTTCGGCATTGAGAACCGCACGGTCGATTTGACCGAGCAGAAGCAGGCGGCCGTGCGCGCGCTCAGCGCGATCACAGAGCTGAATCAGCAGGCGCTGACCAATATCAATCCGCGCCTGCGCATGCTGACAGTCTATGCCGTCGCGGCGGCCGAGGGCAGACTGGTCGCCGGTACCGGCAACCGCAGCGAGGCATACATGGGCTACTTTACCAAATGGGGCGACGGCGCCTACGATTTTAACCCCATTGCGGATCTCACGGTGACGGAGATCTACGAGTTCTTGCGCTATCTCAAAGCGCCGCAGGCCATCATCGACAAGGCGCCGTCGGCTGGGCTGTTCGAGGGCCAGACCGACGAACAGGAGATGGGCGTGACCTACGCGGCCATCGACCGGTATCTGCTGACCGGCGAGGCGAACGAGCACGACAAGGCCATCATCGACCGCTATCATGCGCGCAGCGAGCACAAGCGCGCCGGCGCGGCTGTTTACCGCGGGTAGAGACGGACGAAGAAATACAGCGGCCCGGAGGATACAAAACCTCCGGGCCGCCGCGCTTTTGTATATGTTCGATAGATCGAGGCGCAATTGTTTGTTTGGCGCATCAATTGTCCGGCAAAAAAAGATATGATATAGTATAGTTGCAGAAAAAGGGGCGGCGCCGGACGCGGACAGGAGAGATGTCGAAAGTGAATAAAAAGACGGCGAGAAGTTTGTGCATAATTTTTTCTGAAAAAATATAAGTAAGTTATTGAAAAAAGATGCAAAGTATGTTATTGTCGCATTAGAGGAACGTTCCGGTAAGATAGGCCACCAAACCGACAGCAAAATAATGGAAAAAACATAAAAATGAAAGGGGGCGGGGCCAAGAATCATTGATCCGCTGCACGCAGTGCTGACCCGCAGCAGTTGCGAAGGAAGCTAAGCCGCTCAACGGAATGAATGAAAGGAGAAAGAATGAAACAGCTTCGTAAATGTGTTGCCCTAATCCTCGTGGTGTGTCTATGTCTTTCACTATCTGTTTTTGCTGCAGCGATTGATTTGCAAACCGATACTCTATTAATGAAAAGCAACGTTGATCTCACTAAAATTCATCAAGGCAATAGTGAACTGGACATCGTGGAGCTACATGAGCCAGATTACTATTTGTTAAGTCAGACATTTGATAACGGAGATTATGTGATTTATTTGCTCCACAATGAACAAGTGTTGTCTTACTCTTATACTGATGTAGACGAGGATACCATCACGACAATCATTCTTGATTCTGATGGAATACCGGGGCAGATTACTAGTACCTCCATATCAAGAGCAGTGCCACCCTTTGATATGCAAGCGCTTCCGGGCAGTTATACTCGCGTCGGTGCCATTGAGTATTTGTATGGAAATGGCAGTAATACACGTACTGGTGATATTGGATACAACAGGACAGTCAGCAGTGAATCATACAATTTAAATGGCACCTATCAAAATGTAACCTTTTTTGTTTCTTACATTGCTAGCCTTTTGGCTATTCCTGTTGGAATGGCATCACAAATTGGGGGCTGTATTTTGAGTATTATTGGCATTGAGGCAAGTAGAATCAATTTTGTTATTCCGAACCATTATGTTGATGCAGATATTGAAACGATGCGTTGGTATGCTGCATGGCGTGGAACTGAGGGAAACCCAGGCATTGTCGTCGGAACAAAAATCTTTGTAAAATATGAAGATAACAGCAGCGAGACGTACTACAAAGATCAATATTATACAGTGAGCGACTTCAGAAACCACAACACGGTACTGGCAAGTCTTTTGTATGAATCCGGTTTCTGGGGATGGGATGAAACAACGGGATATGTGAACCGCTGGCTCCCGTAAACGGAAAGAAGGAACTGAATGGTGAAAGCGAAAAAACAGCATATCATTCGCATGATACTATGTGTGCTTGGCCTGATGATAGCGATTGGCTTATTGATTCTTCGCATATTCAGTGAACCTAGGCTTGGAAACGGAACCGGCGGGCTGCGCGGTGTTTACTGGTTTGGCGTCGCTTTGGCGATCGGATATTGCGGCGTATGCTGCTATTGGATCTACAAGGAATGCAAGGCGTATCGGAAGCGAAAAAAGCATGAGAAATGAATGTGGCCCCCGCCCGTATGGGCGGGGGCGTTCTGCGTTTTGCGCGTTGGTTTTGCTCAGCGCTCGGTGCCAAGGAAGAACACCGAGATGACGCCCGGGCCGGTGTGCGCGCCGATGACGGGGCCGACGTAGTTGATGATGACTTCTTTGACGCCGGTCTGCTCCTGGATCTTCCGACCTACATACTCTGCCTCGTCGCGGCAGTCGCCGTGGCAGATAAAGATGGTCTGCTCGTGCGGGTCGATGGCCGTATCGTGCAGCTTCTGCGCCAGCGCGTCGAGCGACGCTTTGCGGCCGCGCGCCTTACCGACGGAAACAAGCTTGCCGTTGTTGTCCATATGCATGACGGGCTTGATCTGCAGCATGGTGCCAAGCAGCGCGGTCGAGGCCGGGATGCGCCCGCCGCGCTTTAAGTACATGAGGTCGTTTACCGTGAACCAGTGGCACAGGTGCAGCTTGATCTCGTCCAGATACGCCGCCACCTCGTCGATCGAAGCGCCCGACTGCTGCTTCTTTGCCGCCAGATACACATAAAGGCCCTGGCCCAGCGACGCGCACAGAGAGTCGATGGTGATGATCTTGCGCTCGGGATATTTTCCGCGCAGCTCCTCGGCGGCGATGGCGCCAGACTGATACGTCGTGCTCAGACCCGACGAAAAGCCGATGAACAGTACGTCAAGACCTGCCTGCAGCGACTGCTCCATCGCCTGCAAAAATGCCTCGGGATTGACGGCGCTGGTCGTCGCGACAACGCCCTGGCGGATCTTGTCGAAGAATTCGCTAAAGCCGATCTCGCGGCCGTCGAGATAGTTGCGGTATACGGTTCCTTCCATGAGCACCTGCAGCGGAAGAACCTGCAGGTCGAGCGAATCGGCCAGCTCCTGCGGAAGGTCACAGGAGGAGTCGGTGATGATCTGAAAACGCTTTTCTATGTGGATGCCTCCAAACTTTTTTAGATTCGTCTGTATTATAACGCATTACGGGAAAAAGCGCCAGTGGTGTGGAAAAAAAGCGGACTCTACTGCAAGTAGAGCGCCGCGGACGGGGCAGAAAATTGTGAAAAAAGTCTTAAATTCCCTGCAGGGTTTGCCGTGCGGGCGCAAATGTGATATGATAATGCAAATACGGAAGCGAGCAGGAGCACAGAGCATGAAAGAAGAGCAGACACAGGCGGCGCTTGACAAGCGCCCGGAGCGGGACATTCCTTCTACACGCGCGCAGATGCAGCAGAGGATCAAGCACAGAAAGCGCGCGCGGTTTTTGAAAAGCTGTAAAGCGGCGGGGCTGATGCTGGCGATCATTGCGCTGGTGGCTGCGGCCGGCTTGGCTGTCCGGCATTTTGTGATCGAGCAGTACTTTTTGCCGGAGGAGCCGGCCGTACAGACCGGCGCAGAGATTATACAGCCGCAGCCGCCGGCGGAGGAAGCGCCGCAGGACCCGGTGCAGACGGAGCCTGCGCGCGAGACGGCGCCGGCTTCAGAACCCACGGGCGGCGCAGAGCCTGACGGCGCTCCGGAGGACGGTCAGACTTCTGTGCAGGGGTCTGAGCAGGAGCTGGGACCGGAGGAGGAATCCGAACCGGAGCCGAAGACCTATGCCTACGCGCAGCAGACGGATGCGACGCAGCAGCTCGATCTGCAGTTGTACAGTTCGAGCGCCATTTTGATCGATTTGGAGACAAACACCGTGCTGGCCGAAAAAAACGCGGACGATATCATCTATCCCGCGTCGATGACGAAGATCATGACGGCGCTCATTGCCTGTGAGACGATCACCGATTGGGACGCGACGTATACGATGACGCAGGATATCATCGATACGTATTTCCTGGCCGACGCGACGATGGCCGGGTTTCTGGCGGGCGAGGAAGTGAGCATGACGGATCTGGTCTATGGCGCGGTGCTGCCGTCCGGCGCAGAGGCGACGTACGCGCTGGCTGACGTCATCGCCGGTTCAGAGGCGGCGTTCGCAGAGCTGATGAACCAGAAGGCGGCGGAGCTGGGGCTTACCAATACGCATTTTGTCGACGCCAGCGGCCTGCACGATGACGAGCACTATACCACTGTACGCGAGATGGCGATCATTTTACAGGCGGCGCTGGACAACGATCTATGCCGCGAGGTGCTCAGCACTGCGCGCTATACCTCCCGCCCCACCGAGCAGAACCCCCAGGGCGTGGAGATGATGAACAAATTCCTTGTCAGGACCGAGTCGCAGGAGCTGTCCGGGGCCGAGATCCTGGCCGCCAAGACGGGCTATACCGCCGAGGCGATGAACTGCTGCGCCAGCTACGGCCGCACCGCAGGCGGGCGGGAGATCATCTGCGTGACGGCGAAGGCATGGACGGGCGACTATATGCTTTTGGACCATGTGGCCCTGTATACAACATACGCGGCAGACTAAACTGAGGAGGAGCGAAGGATGACTTTTTTGGATCTGGCCGAACAGCGCTACTCTGCGCTGCAGTTTGACCCCAGGCCGGTCGAGCGGGAAAAGCTGGAGGCCATTTTGCGGGCGGGGCAGCTTGCGCCCACGGCGTGCAATTTGCAGCCGCAGCGGATCTTGGTTTTGACCGAAGCAGAAGAGATTGCCAAGCTGCAGGATGTGACGCGCTGCAAGCGCCCGTTTCCAGCAGCGATGCTGGTTTGCTATGACAAGACGGCTTGCTGGATCAGACCGTACGATCAGAAATCCAGCGGTGAGATAGATGCCAGCATCGTCACGACGCACATGATGATGGAGGCGACCGATCTTGGCCTCGGTTCGATCTGGGTTATGTCATGGGATCCGTGCCGGATGCGTGAGGCGTTCAGGATTCCCGAACGTTTCGAGCCGTTGGCACTGCTCATTCTCGGCTACAAAGCTGAGGATGCCGCACCGCGCCCCGGACATCTTTCGCGCAAACCGCTGCAGGAGACGGTGTTTTGGAATCGCCTCCCTGAGTGATGAACTCCCTCGCCATCTTTGCGATGGCGAGGTTTTTTGCACGCAAAAGTCGTATGCGGCCTGTGAAAATGAAGCAAGCTGTGCTACAATAAAAGTAGCTGAAGAAAGAGGTGGTTTTATGAAGAAAATCACGGGCAGGATGTGGCTGACGCTGATCCTGGTGGGGCTTGTCGGCCAGCTTGCGTGGACGATCGAGAATATGTATTTTAACGTCTACCTGTACAACACCATTTCCACCGATCCGGGCTACATCTCCGCCATGGTCGGCTGGAGCGCGGCGGCCGCCACGCTCACGACGCTTTTCATGGGCGCGCTGTCCGACCGGCTGGGAAAGCGCAAGGCGCTGATCTGCGGCGGCTACATCCTCTGGGGCATTTCCACGGCGGCGTTTGGTCTTGTGACGGTGGAAAATGCGGCGAAGCTGTTCCCGGCCGCAGCCGTGCAGGCCGCGGCGGTGATGATCGTCGTGCTCGACTGCGTGATGACCTTCTTTGGCTCGACGGCCAACGACGCGGCGTTCAACGCCTATATTACCGATACCGTGGATCCGGCCAACCGGGGCAAGGCCGAGAGCGTGCTGGCGATTCTGCCGCTTATTGCCATGCTTCTGGTGTTTGGCCTGTTTGACGGCATGACGCAGCGCGGCGAGTGGCGCAAATTTTTCGCGATCTTTGGCGGCATGGTCACGCTAGCGGGCGTGGTCGCGATTTTCCTTGTCAAAGAGCCTGCGCTGCGGCCGAGAAAGGACAGCTACTTCCGAAACCTCATCTACGGCCTGCGGCCCGATGTTGTGCGCGGCAACAGGGCGCTGTATCTGTCGTTCGCCGCGTTCTGTATCTTTTCCATCGCGGTGCAGGTCTTCTTTCCATATCTCATCATCTACATCCAGAATTATCTGAAGATCGACGGCTATGCGATCGTATTGGGCGTGGTGTTGATCGTGGCCTCGCTCGTGAGCGTGCTCTCGGGCCGCTGGATCGACCGGCTGGGCGCGATGCGCTGCGTGCTGCCGGCGGCGGGCATGATGCTTGCGGGCCTTGTCGCGATGTATTTTGCCCGGGGCATGGCGGCGGTCATCGTGGCCGGATGCGTGATGATGAGCGGCTACATGCTGGTCACGGCGGTGCTCTCCGGCTCGATCCGCGACTATACGCCCGCGGGAAAGGTGGGGCATTTTCAGGGCATCCGCATGATCTTTGGTGTGCTGCTTCCCATGGTGATCGGTCCTGCCATCGGCGCGGCGGTCATTCGCGGCAGCGACGCCACCTATGTGGAGTTGGGCACTGTCAAAACCGTGCCCACGCCGGCGATCTTTCTGGCGGCGGCGGTGGCGCTGCTGCTGATCCTGCCGCCGGTATTGGCGCTGAAAAAAGAAGAAGAAAAGGTGGGCAAACCGGTATGAAGACGATTTGGGGCGAGCAGCTGAATCCAGACGCGGTGCTGCAGGAGTATCCGCGGCCGCAGCTGAGAAGAGAAAGTTATGTAAACCTAAACGGCTATTGGGACTATGCAATTACGCCGGGCGACGCCCGTCCGGAGGAATTTGACGGAAAGATCCTGGTGCCATTTTCGCCGGAGGCGGAGCTGTCCGGCGTGGGAAGGTCCCTCTTGCCGGGACAGACGCTGTGGTACCGGCGGCGTCTTTCGCTGGCGCGTGAAGCGGGAAAGCGCCTGCTGCTGCACTTTGGGGCTGTGGACCAGCGGGCGAAGGTATATTGTAACGGACGGCTGGTTGCCGAACACGTGGGCGGCTACACGGCCTTTACGGCAGATCTGACCGCCGCGCTGGCAGAGGAGAACGAACTGTTGGTGCAGGTACGCGACGATACGGATGCCTGCCAGCTTTCGCGCGGCAAGCAGAAGACGAAGCGCGGCGGGATCTGGTACACCCCGCAGAGCGGCATCTGGCAGACGGTCTGGGCCGAGTGGGTGCCGGAAGACTATATCCGCGCGCTCAAGATCACGCCTGATCCGGCGAATGGACTTGTGCACTGGAAGGTGGACTGCGCCGCGCCGGAGGGCGTCAGCATCGTCGTGCGGATGGACGGCGAGGTGATCGCCGAGGACTGGACGGATGAAAACGGCGAAGCAAGCTCGTGGATCCAGCCGGAGCATCTGCGGCTGTGGTCGCCTGAGTCGCCGCTTTTGTACGACGCGCAGCTGCGCACAGAGCATGACACGGTGGATACATACTTTGCCATGCGCTCGGTCGGCGTGGGGCGTGACGCCGACGGCGCGCCGCGCCTTCTGCTCAACGGCAGACCGTATTATCACCACGGCGTGCTGGATCAGGGCTATTGGCCCGACGGGCTGTACACCGCGCCGTCGGACGAGGCGCTGATTTTTGATATCCAACTCATGAAGGACATGGGCTTCAACATGCTGCGCAAGCATATCAAGTGCGAGCCGATGCGCTGGTACTACCACTGCGACAGGCTGGGCATGCTGGTCTGGCAGGACATGATCTCAGGCGGCGGGGAATATGACCCGATCACGATTTCTGCGCCGCTCATCACGCACGTGCATAAAAAGGATCACGGCTATAAGGCGTTTGCCCGCACCGATCCGGCCGCACGCGAGCACTATTATCATGAGCTGCGCGAGCTGGTGGAGCAGCTATACAACTGCCCGTGCGTCGTGATGTGGGTGCCGTTCAACGAGGGCTGGGGCCAGTTTGACGCGGCGAAGGCCGTGGCGCTCATTGAAAGCATCGACCGGACCCGCACCATCGACCACGCCAGCGGCTGGCACGACCAGAAGATCGGGCAGATCCAGAGCTTGCATGTGTACTTTGTGCCGTACCGGTTCAAAAAGGACAAGCTGGGCAGGGCCGTGGTGCTGTCAGAGTTCGGCGGCTACAATCTGCCGGTCGGCGGGCACTGCTTCAGCAGCAAAAACGTCGGCTACCGCGCGTTCCGCTCAGCCGATGCGCTGGCCGACGCGATTGTAAAGCTCTACGAATCGCAGATCATCCCGGCGAAGCAAAAGGGCCTTGCCGCCAGCGTATACACGCAGCTGTCGGACGTGGAGGACGAGGTCAACGGCTTTGTCACATATGACAGAAAGTACGTGAAGCTGCCGAAGCAGCGCATGCGCGAGCTGCGCTATCAGCTGAAATAGGAAAAAGCGCCGGAAGGATGTTCCTCCGGCGCGTCAGCGAGTCAAAAAACCTCGTAGCGTTCGCGGCGCGCACGCCGCGAATCAAATGG
>CAZWKZ010000057.1:0-11834 GCA_964633935.1 uncultured Oscillospiraceae bacterium
GGCACCGAGCTGATCCGCCGCAAGCTGGGCAAGGACGCAAACGCGATGACCATCACGCTTCTGACTGACTCGCAGGGGAAGAAGATGGGCAAGACCGCGGGCAACGCCGTCTGGCTCGAACCGAACAAGACCTCGCCCTTTGCGTTCTACCAGTATTGGCGCAACGTTGGCGATCAGGACGTGATGAAATGTATCCGCATGCTCACCTTCCTGCCGCTGGAGCAGATCGATGAGATGGACGGCTGGCAGGGGAGCGAGCTGAACAAGGCAAAAGAGATCCTCGCCTTTGAGCTGACCAAGCTGGTCCACGGCGAGGAGGAGGCGCAGAAGGCCGAAACCGCTGCCAAGGCGCTCTTTGGCGCAGGCAGCAGCGATGAGAACATGCCGACCACCGCAATAGAGGAAGGCACGCTGACGGACGGCAAGATCGCAGTGCTCGATCTGATGCTCGCCTGCGGGCTGATTCCGTCAAAGGGCGAGGGGCGGCGGCTTGTCCAGCAGGGCGGCGTGGCGATCGACGATGAAAAGGTCTCGTCGGTCGGCGCCTTCGTCACGGCCGAGCAGCTCAGACAGGGCGTCAAGATCCGCAAGGGCAAGAAGGTCTTCCATAAGGCGATCCTAACATAAAACGAATCCTCCGGCCAAGCCGGAGGATTTGCCTTTGTCAAGACGCAGCAGGACCTCACCGGATGCGGTTTCGCCCTTTGCAAACGAAAAAATCCATGCTATACTGTGAACAAGCCTCATAAAGTATCATGAGGTGGTTTTATGAAGCATATCCAGCGTCTGCTTTTGCCGGTCACGCTGTGCGTGGCTGTCATCTACGTCCTGGCGTTTTCGTTTTACCGGTATTACACGGCTGTGAGCGCCGCGCAGATCGCCGATGCGCCGGTCACCGTCGTCATCGACCCCGGCCACGGCGGTGAGGACGGCGGAGCCAGCACGGCCGGCGGCGTGCTGGAAAGCGCGCTAAATCTGGAGATTTCACTGCGCGTGCGCGACCTTTTGCAGCTGCTTGGGGTCAATACGTCGATGATCCGCGAGACGGACACCGCCGTATATACCGGCTCATGCAGCACCATCCGCGAGAAAAAGGTCTCGGACATCAAAAATCGCGTGCAAATGGTCAATGCCGCGCCGAACGCGCTGCTGGTCAGCATCCATCAGAACTTTTTTGAGCAAGCAAAATACCACGGCGCACAGGTCTTCTACGCCAAAACAGACGGCAGCAAGCAGCTTGCCGAGCGGACACAGCAGCTGCTGCGTGAGGCGCTCGATCCGTCGAACCGCCGCGAGGTCAAGCAGTCGCAGTCGGTCTATCTCATGGAGCACATCGAGTGTACGGGCATTTTGATCGAGTGCGGCTTTTTGTCGAACGCACAGGAGGCCGCCAACCTACAGAACGAGGCATATCAGAAAAAGCTGGCGGCGGCCATTTGCGCGGCGGTTAGCGGCTATCTCAGCGAAGAGGGGAATGGGAATGAAGTCTAAAAGCGTATTCTACTGCACCAGCTGCGGCAACGAAACGCCGCGCTGGCAGGGCCAGTGTCCGGCCTGCGGCGCGTGGAACACCATCACGGAATATGAAGAAACGAAGCTGCCTGGCAAGCGCGCGGCCGCCGCCGGCGGCGCGGCGCGCCGGCCGCGGCCCCTGCGCGAGGTAGAAAGCGGCGAGGAGATCCGCTTTTCCACTGGTCTGGGCGAGCTGGACCGCGTGCTTGGCGGCGGCGGGGTCAAAGGCTCTTTGGTGCTGGTCGGCGGCGCGCCTGGCATCGGTAAATCGACGCTGCTGCTGCAGATCTGTGCCTTTCTTGGCCGGACGCAGAAGATCCTCTACGTCTCAGGCGAGGAATCTGAGCGGCAGCTGAAGCTGCGCGCCGAGCGGCTGCGCGTGGAAAGCGAAAACCTGTACGTACTCTCCGAGACCGATCTCAGTTCCGTCATCGAGGCGGTGAACGAGCTAAGCCCTGATATCCTCATTGCCGACTCTATCCAGACGCTGTTTCTGCCGCAGAACGCGTCGGCGCCGGGCAGCATTTCGCAGGTCAAGGAGTGCACGCTCGCGCTGATGCAGCTGGCCAAGAGCGGCCAGCTGACGGTCTTCGTGGTCGGCCATGTCAATAAAGAGGGCGCGATCGCGGGGCCAAAGGTCCTTGAGCACATGGTCGACTGCGTGTTGTATTTTGAGGGCGAGCAGGCAAGCTCCTACCGCATTTTGCGCGCGGCGAAAAACCGTTTTGGCTCGACAAACGAGATCGGCGTGTTCGAGATGGCGGCGCAGGGGCTGATCGAGGTCCCGAACCCCTCGCAGATGCTGCTCAGCGGGCGGCCCAAGGGCGCGCCGGGCACGTGCGTGGCCTGCGCGATGGAGGGCACGCGCCCAGTTCTGGCCGAGGTGCAGGCGCTGGTCGCGCGGACGAGCTTCAACGTGCTGCGCCGCACGACCGAGGGCTTTGATTTTAACCGCGCAAACCTTTTGCTGGCGGTGATCGAAAAGCGCGGCGGGCTGAACATCGGCATGTGCGACGCGTATATCAACGTCATTGGCGGGCTTCAGCTCGACGAGCCTGCGGCGGACCTGGCCGTGGTGCTGGCCATCGCCTCAAGCCACCGGGACAAGCCCATCGACACCGGCACGACCGCGATCGGTGAGGTTGGCCTCACCGGCGAGGTACGCGCCGTCACAGCGCTGCAGCAGCGTCTGAGCGAGGCAGCGCGCATCGGCTTTACGCGCTGCATCATCCCGCGCAGCGGCACACAGCACATTCAGACGCCCGAGGGGATGGAGCTTGTGCGCGTGCGCAACATCCGCGAGGCGATCGAATTTACACTGTAATCGCAAAGGAGAAACACAATGGACTGCAGGCAGCTTTTGAACGCGCTCGGCGTAGCCGAGCGGCTGAAGGACGTCACACGCCACTGCTACACCTCCGGCGGCCGGCACGAGAGCGTGGCCGAGCACAGCTGGCGGCTGGCACTGATGGCATATTGGGTGTCGGACGAATTTCCAGAACTGGATATGGACAAGGTGATCAAGATGTGTCTCATCCACGATCTGGGCGAGGCCTTCACAGGCGACATTCCCACGTTTGAGAAGACCGCGCAGGACGAGGGCAGGGAAGAGCAGCTGCTGTTTTCCTGGGCGCGCGGCCTGCCGGAGCCTTACTGCACGCAAATGTGCGCGCTGTATCAGGAGATGGCCGCGCTTGAAACGGCAGAGGCGAAGCTGTACAAGGCGCTTGACAATCTTGAAGCCGTCATCCAGCACAACGAGTCGGATATCAAGACCTGGATCCCGCGTGAGTACGAGCTGAACCTCACCTATGCAAACGACAAGGTCGCGTTTTCGGCGTATCTTACGCGCCTGCGCGCGCTGATCCGGCAGGACACGCTGGATAAGATCGCCGCCGCAGAGGGTGAAGCGAGCGTATAACGGAGCGAGATACCAAAAACGAGCTGCAAAGCCATACGCTTTGCAGCTCGTTTTTGAATGATTTACTTTGTTGCAAATTCGACTTCCTGCGCCGCAGGCGTTTCCAGCAGTTCGGGATGCTCCATGAGCGCTTTGAACAGCTGAATGGTCTTGGAATAGTAATAACCGTCGGCCAGACGCTCGTCGATGGTCAGGCCCAGATCGAGCATCTCGTGCATCTCGACCGTGCCGTCCGGCAGGAACACCGGACGCATGGATTTTTCGCCGATGATGCAGAAAAGCGAGCACGTGCCCCAGTTGGTGAGGTGATGGTAGCCGCATTTGAGCTTGATCGAGCCGAGATTTGACAAAACGATCGAGGTATAGAACGGATCCGTCTCAATAATGCTGGCCGGAATCCAGCCGTGCAGATCGAGCCGCGTCAGGATCCAGACGATGAACTTGCCCAGCCAGCGCGGCATGCTGTTGAAGAAATCCATGTTGCCGGACGAGGCGTCGACCTTCTGCTCGTCCTTGCAGTCCAGGATCTGGCGGCGCAGGTCTTCATGGATGGAGCTTAGCGTGGAGTCGTCTTTTCCGTGGATGACGGCGAGACCCTCCGCGCCGTCGTCAGAAAAGCGCTTTTTCACAACAAACGACGCCGTGACCTCGTTACGCTGGTAGGTATTTTTGTTGACGATAAAGCGGTTCATCTTCGGCCGGAGCGTGATGGTCTTGATAAATGCTGCAACGATCAGATGGAAGATCGTGTAGGGGAATTCCTGCTGCGTCTCGTTTTTCTGCTTCAGATACGCGTTGATGCTCGTCAGATCGATCGTCTCGGATATGTACGCCTCGTTGTCGCAGCGATTCGGATAGATGATCGGCATGATGAAGTGCATGCCGTCCAGCTTTCGCAGCAGCGTTCCGTCTTTTCTGTCGCCCCAGCGGCGCTTTTTCTTTTCTATTTCTCCCATGTTGGTTTCACACACCTTATTTTTAGACTTCCTACAATATAACAAATGCTGTCAGAAAAAGCAACCACCGCTTCAAAAAACGCATAGTAATATGAAGAAATTTAATGGAAGTTTCATCTAAATTTGTCTTTATATTGAAGACTAATCGCAGCATTGTCTATAGCACAAGATCATTGTATAGAATATATACAAAATGCAGGACCGATTTATATCGAATTTATTCATTTTTACAGATTGACAGGAGCGGAGGGCGGAAATATAATAAACGCAATCATTCCGCAGGAGGTCTGTCATGTACGCTCAGCGCCCGCAAATGAATCAGGCTGCTGCCGCTGCCGCGATGCGTGCATCGGATGCTTGTGCTGCCCGCGCGGATCGATAACGGACACGGCCAGACTGGCTGTGTTTTGTTTTTTACGTTTGATTTCATGCTGGCCTTCCAGCTGAAAAATACACGAGCAAAGAGGTTAAGAAAAAATGAAAAAGTTTGCAAAGATTCTGTGCCTGCTTCTGGCGCTTTCGATGCTGATCGGCTGCATGGCCGGCTGCGCATCCTCCGCCGAGAACGAGCCGGCTGCGGACCCGAGCACCGATGCTCCCGCGCAGACCGACGACCAGTCCGCTGAAAGCGGCGAACCGGCCGCTGCAGATGGCGAAGAGGGCGGCGAGATCGTCATCGCGCTCATCACCAACACCACCGGCGACTACGCCCAGTACGGCATTCCCGTCCACAATGGCGCGATGCTGTATATCGACCAGATCAATGCTGCCGGCGGCATCAACGGCAAGCAGATCAAGGTTCTCGAGTATGACGACAAGGCTGACGGCGTCGAATCTGTCAACGCGTTCAACCTGGCCTGCGATAAGGGCATCACGGCCGTGATCGGCTCCGTTCTGACCGGCGCTACCATCGCGCTTGCCGACGCGACCTATGAGGTCAACATGCCGCAGATCACCGCCTCCGCCACCGCTGCCGGCGTGACCGTCATGGACGATACCGGCGAGGTCCGCTCGAACGTGTTCCGCTCCTGCTTCATTGACCCGTTCCAGGGCGAAAAGATGGCCGACTATGCGTATAACGTTCTTGGCGCGCAGACCGCCGCGATCTTCTATCAGACCGGCAACGACTACTCAGAAGGTCTGATGCAGGCGTTTGTCGACAAGGCTGATGAGCTTGGTCTTGCGATCGTCGCTTCTGAGGCGTTCGCCGAGGGCGACAAGGACTACAAGGCGCAGATGACCAACATCGCCGCCGCGTCTCCCGACGTCGTGTTCGCGCCCATCTACTACGGTGAGGCCGGCCTCGCCGTGACCCAGGGCCGTCAGGCCGGTTTGACCGCTACGTTCCTTGGCGGCGACGGCTTTGGCTCCATCAAGGACTACGCCTCTGCAGAGGATCTCGAGGGCACTGTTTACTGCTCCGGCTACGCGCCCGGCACCGAGTCTGTCGCGCAGTTTGAGGCCGACTACGAAACCGTCTATGGTGAACCCGTCCCCAACATGTTCGCGCCGCTTGCCTATGACGCCGCTATGATCATGTGCGAGGCTCTGAAGGCTGCCGAGGACGCCGGTCTGACCGCCGGTTCCGAGGAGTACAAGCAGGCCGTCATCGACGCCATCAAGACCATGGACAATGTCGAGGGCATCACCGGCACCTACAGCTTCGACGAGAGCAACAACCCCATCAAGTCTGCGGCTATCATCGAGCTGACCGGCGGCGAGGAAGTCTTTAAGGAAATGTACTAAGCGTTTGCAGTTACGCAACTGCAGCGTTATCCGGTCCATGCGGAGAAAGTTCGCTTTCTCCGCATGTTCCATATTGGCATTGACATTTCGTGCCAATGAATAGTACAATAGGCACGAATCTGTCGAATCTCCGTTTGAAACGGAAAGGAAGTGAGCGCACATATGTCTTTGTTTTTCTCGCAGCTGTTCAACGGTCTGCAGACTGGCTCGGTTTTCGCGCTGGTGGCGCTGGGCTACAGTATGGTCTACGGCATCATCCTGCTTTTGAACTTTGCCCACGGCGATATCATCATGGTCGGCGCATACACCGCGTTCTACGCCATGACGTCGTTCCACCTGCACCCTGTGTTCTCAGTCGTGCTGGCGATTCTGGTCAGTACGGCGCTCGGCGTCATCATTGAAAAGGTCGCCTATACGCCGCTGCGGCAGGCGCCGCGGCTGTCGCTGCTGATCACGGCGATCGGCATCTCGTTCTTGCTGGAAAACGGCGCGCAGCTGCTCTTCGGCGCAGAAACCAAAAGTATGGATCCCATCATTACAGGCAACATCAGCTTTTCCGGCATCACGATCAGCTATGCGGCGCTTATGACGATCGCAGTATCCATCGTTGTGATGCTCCTTCTGACGCTTTTGGTGCAGAAGACCAAGCTCGGCAAGGCCATGCGTGCGGTCTCTGAGGACATGGGCGCCGCACAGCTGATGGGCATCAGCCTGAATAAGACCATTTCATTTACCTTCGCGGTCGGCTCCGCGCTGGCGGGCATCGGCTCGATTTTGTACCTATGCGCCTATCCGCAGGCGTCGCCCACGATGGGTTCGATGCTGGGTCTGAAGGCGTTTGTCGCGGCCGTGCTCGGCGGCATCGGCTCGATCCCGGGCGCGATGATCGGCGGCTTCGCCATTGGCCTGCTGGAAGCGTTGGTTTCCGCAGTCGGTCTTTCCGTGTGGAAGGACGGCGTTGTGTTCGCGATTCTCATTCTTGTCCTTCTTGTCCGTCCCACCGGCATTCTCGGCCGCAAGACGATGGAGAAGGTGTAAGGAGGCGGCGACATGAAACAAAACAATTCCAACTGGATCCGTATCCCCATGCCGCTGCGGTATCTGATCAATCTGCTCCTGATCGCCGGCGTCTGGCTCGCTTTGAGCGCGCTGATGCGCGCGGGCGTCATTACCAACTACTGGACCGGCATCTTGATCATGGTCGGCATCAATATCATCCTGGCAGTCTCTTTGAACGTCGCCACCGGCTATCTGGGCCAGCTGCCGCTGGGGCATGCAGGCTTCATGGCCGTGGGCGCGTATACGGCTGGCATCTTTATGAAGGCGTCCCCGGCTGCAGCGCTGATCAAGGCCGGCGATACGGCGGCGCTCACTCCGTATATCATCATCGCCATCGTTCTCAGCGCCATTGTGGCAGGTATCTTTGGTCTGATCATCGGTATCCCGGCGCTGCGCCTGCGCGGCGACTATCTGGCCATCATCACGCTGGGCTTTGGCGAGATCATCCGCGTCATCATCACCAATATCGACTCGCTGCTCGGCTTTGACTTTACCTACGGTGCGGCGGGCCTGAAGCGAATCCCGAAATTCTCCAGCTTTACGCTGGTGTTCATCTGTGTGGTCATTACCTGTGTGGTCATCCATATGATCATGAAATCCCGCCACGGCCGCGCGATCCTTTCGATCCGCGAAAATGAGATCGCCTCGGAAAGCTCCGGCATCCAGACCACCTATTATAAAACGCTTGCGTTCGTCGTCTCGGCAATGTTCGCCGGCGTGGCCGGCTGCCTGTACGCGGGCTATCTTGGTTCGCTGTATCCGTCCACGTTCAAGTTTATGAAGTCCATCGAGATCCTTGTCATGGTCGTGCTGGGCGGCATGGGTTCGATGCTGGGTTCGGTCGTTTCGGCGACGGTGCTCACATTCCTGCCGGAGCTGCTGCGCTCTGTTGACGATCTGCGCATGGTGGCGTATTCTCTGGCGCTGGTCGTGATGATGATCTTCCGCCCGAAGGGCCTGATGGGCAGCTACGACTTCTCCATGTCCCGCGTGCTGGAAAAGATCATCAACTGGTTCGCCGGACTCTTCCGCAAAAATAAGCCGGCAAAGGCAAAACAGAAAGCGCCCAAAGAAACAGGGAAGGGAGGCGGCAAAGCATGAGCAATACGAAAAGACCAGCGACAAAGCTCGTACCCGTACCGTCGACCAACATCATCCCCGAGCGTGACATAGACAAGCGTCCGATCCTTGAGGCGCGTCATCTCGGCATCGATTTTGGCGGCCTATCCGCCGTCAGCGATTTCAACATGGCCATCGGCCGGACGGAGATCGCTGGCCTGATCGGCCCGAACGGCGCAGGCAAGACCACCATCTTCAACCTGATCACCAAGGTCTACCAGCCCACGCGCGGCACGATCCTGCTTGACGGTATCGACACCGCCAGCAAGAGCACCGCGCAGGTCAACCAGATGGGCATCGCGCGCACCTTTCAGAATATCCGCCTCTTCCGGGAACTGACGGTGCTGGAAAACGTCCTCATCGGCCTGCACAATGAGACAAAATACACCCTGGCGTCCGCCATTTTCCGGACTCCCGGCTATTGGCGCAGGGAGCGCATCGCACGTGAGCGCGCGATCGAGCTGCTGAGCATCTTCGATATGCAGGACTTGGCCCAGCACAAGGCCGGGTCGCTTCCATACGGCGCGCAGAGAAGGCTTGAGATCGTCCGCGCGCTGGCGACCAATCCGTCGCTGCTGCTGCTTGACGAGCCGGCGGCCGGCATGAATCCGTCCGAGACGAGCGAGCTGATGGACAACATTGTCAAGATCCGCGACACGTTCGGTATCGCGATCATGCTGATCGAGCACGATATGAACCTTGTTATGGGCATCTGTGAGGGCATCTGCGTGCTGAATTTCGGCAAGATCATCGCCAAGGGCACGCCGGATGAGATCCAGTCGAATCCCGCCGTCATTGAAGCATATCTGGGCAAGAAGAAGGAGGGATAACGTGCTGCTTTCAGTCAAGGATATCAATGTCTACTACGGCGCTATCCACGCCGTCAAGGGCGTTTCGCTCGACGTAGAAGAAGGGGAGATCGTCACGCTCATCGGCGCCAACGGCGCGGGCAAGAGCACGGTGCTCAACACCATCTCCGGACTTCTGCATGCAAAGGCCGGTACGGTCGAGTTCCTGGGTGAATCCATCGGCGCGATGGCGCCGCACAAGATCGTTCAGCGCGGCCTTGTCCAGTGTCCCGAGGGCCGCCGTATCTTCCAGCACATGACCGTAGAGGAAAATCTGGAGATGGGCGCGTATACACGCCCGATAAAGGATACGCCAGATCATCTCGAGCGCGTGTTCGAGCAGTTCCCGCGTCTGAAAGAGCGGCGCAAGCAGATCGGCGGCACGCTCTCCGGCGGCGAACAGCAGATGCTCGCCATGGGCCGGGCCATGATGAGCGATCCAAAGCTTTTGATGCTCGATGAGCCGTCGATGGGTCTGGCGCCCATTTTGGTCGAACAGATTTTTGAGATCATCGCGTCGCTGCATAAGGCCGGTACAACGATCCTGCTGGTCGAGCAGAACGCACAGATGGCGCTGCAGATCGCAAGCCGCGCCTATGTGCTGGAATCCGGCCGCATTACCGTCTCCGGCACCGGCAAGGATTTGATCGAGAGCGATTCGATCAAAAAAGCCTATTTGGGCGGCTAAAACAGAACAATTTTGCAACAAATGGCTGCCCAATAGGGCAGCCATTGCAGTTTCTTTCATAGGGATCATTCGTCAAGCTTGAGCTTAGAGAGGGGATTGGCCTCGGCGGCAATCTTCAGCTCCGTGTTTTCAATATGCGTGTAGATCTGTGTGGTGTTGAGGTTTTCATGCCCAAGCACCTCCTGCAGCGTTTTCAAATCGACCCCGTTTGAGAGCATCAGCGTCGCCGCGGTGTGGCGCAGCTTATGCGCGGAAAACTGCGTGGCGTCCAATCCGGCTTCCAACAAATGCTTTTTTACGAGCCGGTGGACGGCTGAGACGCTGATCCGGTTTTTGTCGCGTGAACCAAAGAGCGCCCGATTATCAGACAGCACGATTTTGTTGCGTTCGACAAGATAATTGTCGATGGCCTTGCGGCAGGAGGTCCCCATATAGACGATGCGCTCTTTATTGCCCTTGCCGACCACGCGCAGCCGGTCCTCGTACACGTCCGTGAGATTCAGACCCACAAGCTCAGACCGGCGGATACCGCAATTGAGAAAGATCATCAAAATGGCAAAATCGCGTGTCTGGTTGGGACCGGATACCGATTGCAGCAGCGCCTTAGATTCTTCCAGCGTCAGATACTTAGGCAGGCTCTTGCGGATGCGTGGAAACTCGATATCCTTGACCGGGTCGTTTGAGATCTGCTTGGTGCTGACATTCAAATAATGAAAGAACGATTTGATGGCCGAGAGCTTGCGCGCCCGCGCCGCCGAGCCAATGCCGGAACCATCCGGGTCTGTCTCACGCGAGACGCGGTCGTTGGCAAGATACGACAAAAAATCAAATACCTCTGTCGAGCTGATTTTTGCCACAAAATCGAGGCCAACATCCTGAATCGAGATCTCGTCCAGCGGCGTGTCATACGGCAGCTCGTCGCGCATGAGCTTGATAAAGCGCAAAAACATGCGAAGATCGAGAAAGTATTCTGAAACGGTTTTTTTCGATTGTCCTTTGATCGTTTCGTGATACGATAAAAATTCCCGCAGAACCTGCGGACAGTCCTGATAGCGGGCCATGTCGATCCACTCCCATACAGTGATTCCGTGTACCGGTACAGCCATGCAAACGGCCGCGCCGGCGCTTGTCCTTATTATAGCATAGTTCCACTTTAAACGCAACAAAATTTTTATTTTGTTGCGTTTGATTTTGACCGTACAAAACGAATTACTGGGCGCAATACGTGCTGCAAGACGCCAGTCTCTGCGCCTCCCCCAGCGCCGCATATGAAAAACGCACTGACCGCGCCCGTCTGCAAAAATCTGCAGACGGGCGCGGCATTTGTCGGCCTGCGCCGGATGCCGGTATAACTTTACCGCAGGACGTAAAACATCCGGTAGATTGCACGGCGCGCAGGCGCTGCTTGCTGCAGAACCTCTGCCGTCAGCGTATCGGCATACGCTGCAAACTGCTTCAGTTCACCGTCGGACAGCTTATGCTGGCTAAAGCGCGCCTTCTGCGCAAGCCGCTCCAGTTCTTCTGGGACGTCCTGCTTCGCCAGCTTTGAAAGCATCGCGATGTGCCGGTAATAATGCACGACACGGCGGTTTGTGGAGCCGCGCGTAAAATTGGCCGTCCGAGCGGACAGAACAATAATTCGCCAGCCGAATAAAATAGCCGCAAGGCCCAGCACGCACCAGACGAGGATCATCAGCCATGCTGCAGGCTGCTGCTTCTCCCCTTCCGTCGGCTGCGGTTCATTTTGCTCAGAATCAGCGCTATTTTCATCAAAATTTTCAGTTTTATTGGATGTTTCTGTGTGATTTTGTTCGCCATTCTCCGTTTCCCCATCCGGCGTATCCGCTGTAGGCGGCGCCGCCGGATCCAGATCCGTATTGTTCGTCGTACCTGCTGCAGCAGTCGTCTCATCTTCGTCCGCCTGCGCGGCCGCAGGCGTGGGGTCGAACATTCGCCAGCCAAAATCATCCGTATAGTACTCTACC
>CAZWKZ010000058.1:0-7356 GCA_964633935.1 uncultured Oscillospiraceae bacterium
TCCTTGAACAGCATCCGCAGCGGCTCGATGATCTGCTTGAAATCCACGTAGTCAGGCAGGCCACCCACGTTGTGGTGACTCTTGATGACGGCGGAACTGCCGAGACCGGACTCGATGACGTCGGGGTAGATGGTGCCCTGGACGAGATAGTCCACGGCGCCGATCTGTTTGGCCTGCGCTTCAAAGACACGGATGAATTCCTCGCCGATGATTTTACGTTTGCGCTCGGGGTCGCTGACGCCTGCGAGCTTTGAGAGAAACTGCGCCTCGGCGTTCACGCGGACGAAGCGGACGTCCCACTTTGAAAACGCGGTCTCGACCTCGTCGCCTTCGTCCTTGCGCATCAGACCGTGGTCGACAAAGACGCACGTGAGCTGGCTGCCGATGGCCTCGGCCATGAGCGCGGCGGCTACGGACGAATCCACGCCGCCCGAGAGCGCCAGCAGCGCGCGGCCGGAGCCGACCTTTTCACGGATGGCGGCGATGGCGCTGGCGCGGTAGTCGCGCATGGTCCAATCGCCTGCGGCGCAGCAGACGTCAAAGAGAAAGTTGCGCAGGATCTGCGCGCCGTACTCGGTGTGCATGACCTCGGGATGGAACTGCACGCCGTAGAGCTTCTGCACGGGGTCGGCCATTGCGGCGGTGGGGCAGACGGCTGTGCTCGCCGTGACGGCGAAGCCGGCGGGCGCGGCGGAGATATAGTCGCCGTGACTCATCCAGGTGACGCTGCTGGCAGGAATGCCCTGAAACAGCGCGTCAGAGGTATCAAATTGTGTGACGGTCTTGCCATATTCGCGGGCCGCGGCGGCAGTCGCGGCGCAGACCGTGCCGCCCAGCGTGTACGCCATCAGCTGGCAGCCGTAGCAGATGCCGAGGATGGGCAGACCCATCTGAAAGATCTCGGGGTCGATGTGCGGCGAGCTTTCTTCATAGACGCTCTGCGGCCCGCCGGAGAAGACGATGCCGATGGGGTCGAATGCACGGATCTCGTCGGGCGTGATGGTATAGGGCTTGACCTCGCAGTAGATGCTGCATTCCCGGATCCGGCGGGCGATCAGTTGGCTGTACTGCGCGCCAAAATCCAAAACGAGGATCTTCTGCATGCTCAATCCTCCCGGAAGGCGATGCCGTACTCGTCGGCGCGCTCGATGATGGCCAGCGCGTGATAGTTGTAGCCCATGTTGCGCAGACGGTCGCCGCCGCCCTGGAAGCCCTTTTCAATGGCGATGCCGATACCGGCGACAGTGGCGCCCGCCTGGCGAACGATGTCGCACAGGCCGCGCACGGCTTCGCCGTTGGCCATGAAGTCGTCAAGGATCAGCACGCGCGAGCCGGCAGGCAGCCACTCCTTGGCCAGAATCTGCGTGACCTTTTTCTTGTAGGTATAGGAGTAGATCTCGCTCTGATACAGGCCGCCTTCGATGTTGTCGCTCTTGGCCTTCTTGGCGTAGATCATAGGAAGACCGTATTTGTAGGCGCAGACGGCGGACATGGCGATGCCGCTGGCCTCGGCGGTGAGAATGATGTCGATTTGCGATAGATCAAAGATCCGGGCAAATTCATCGGCAATGTGCGCCATGAGCTGGCAGTCGATCCGGTGGTTGAGAAAGCCGTCGACCTTTACGATGTTGCCGGGCAGAACCTTGCCCTCGCGCTGGATTCGTTCCTTGAGTTCCTGCATAATATCCTCCTTTATCATAGAAAAAAAGCGGCAGCCCTGCCTGCGCTTACTTTACAACAGCAGGCGATTTTCGTCAATGGCCACGCAAAAAGATTTTTATTCGTAGCACTCCGGCTTTAAAATGCCGATATACGGCAGGTTCCTGTAGTGGTTTGCATAGTCAAGCCCGTAGCCCACGACGAACTCGTCGGGGATCTCAAAGCCGCAGTAATCGGTTTTGAGACTTGGATCATGGCGGGAGGTCTTGTCAAGAAAGCTGATGGTGGTGACGCTGGACGGGTTTCTGGCTGAGAACAGCTGCTTCAGGTACTGCATGGTAAGGCCAGAGTCGATGATATCTTCGACAATGATGACGTGCCGGCCGGTGATATTCTGGTCAAGGTCCTTGATCAGGCGCACCACGCCCGTGGACTTTGCGTCAGCGCCGTAGCTGGAGACGGCGATGAAGTCCATGTCGATGCCGCAGTTCATGGACCGGCACAGATCGATATAGAAAAATGACGCGCCCTTGAGTACGCACACGAGCACCGGACGCTTCTCGCCGAGCCGCCCGGTCAGCTCGGCGGCGAGCTGTTCTACGCGCGCGGCAATGGTTTTTTCGGTAAACAGTACGCGGGAAATATCCTGCTCAGGGCTTCGGATGCGCATGGCGGGCCTCCTGGAGTATCATAAAATAGCGCTGGACTTTTTGCAGCGTTCCTATTATAATCGGATTGTCGCAATAAGTAAAATAGATAAAAATAATTATGATAATTAACCGGCCTTATGCCAGGAGACTGTTATGGCAGTAAAATTGGAGCTTTACCGCGTCTTTCAGGAGGTCGCGCGCTGGGAGAACATCTCTGCCGCGGCGCAGCATCTGTTTATCTCGCAGTCGGCCGTGAGCCAGTCGATCAAGCAGCTGGAAGAACAGCTGCAGGTCCGCCTGTTTTCCAGAAGCACCAAGGGCGTGCATCTGACGAGCGAGGGAAAGATCCTGCTGGAATATGTGACGCACGCGCTGGGGCTGATCCAGAGCGGCGAAGAGAAGCTGGCGCAGTCGCGGCAGCTGCTCACGGGCGAGCTGATCATCGGCGCGAGCGATACGGTGACGAAGACGTACCTTTTGTCCCGGCTTGAGGCGTTTCACCGCGACTATCCCGATATCCGCATCCGGATCTTGAACGGTACGAGCCAGATGGTGCTGGAATATCTGCACGGCGGGCAGGTGGACATCGCCTTTGCCACAGGACCGCAGGACGCACAGGCGTACGTGATGCGCCACTGTGTCGACACGCACACCATCTTTGTCGCCGCGCCGGATTATCCCTGCGACTTTGACCACGCGTATACGATGCAGGAGGTCGCGGCGCTGCCGCTGATCTTGCTCGAGCGCAAGGCAAGCTCGCGCGTATATCTGGAGCGCTGCTTTCAGCAGCACGGTCTGCTCATCAGCCCCGAGATCGAGCTTGGCTCGCACAATCTGCTCATTTCGCTTGCGCGCATCGGTCTGGGCGTGGCGTGCGTGACGGAGGAGTTCTCGCTCTCCGGTTTGGAGCGGGGCGTGATCCGGCCGCTCAAAACGGCGTTTTCCATCCCGCCTCGCGCGGTGACGATGTGTACGCTGCAGGGCGTGACGCCCTCGTCTGCGGCCAACCGCTTTATGGATTTTATCTCTGAGAGCAATAAGATGGCCTACGACCCCGGCCATTCGTACCATTTTACAAACGGTTAGGAGGCGCCAGATGCAGCAGAAGATCGCGGTCATCACCGGCGGCGCCGGCGGCATCGGCAGATGCATCGCAGAGGAATTTGAGAAGGCCGGCGTGCACGCATGTATCATCGACGTGAAGGACAATCCCTACTTTGTGGGCGACATTGCCGATGAGCGGACGCTGGAGCGCTTTGCGCGGAAGGTGCTCGCCGACTATGGGCATGTGGATTATCTTATCAACAACGCCCTGCCTATCATGCGCGGGCTGGATGCGTGCAGCTATGACGAGTTTTCATATGCCCTGCGCGTGGGCGTGACGGCGCCGTTTTATCTGAGCAAGCTCTTTGCGCCGCATTTTTCGCCCGGCGCGGCCATTGTGAACATCTGCTCGAGCCGCGACCGGATGAGCCAGCCGCAGACGGAGAGCTACGCCGCGGCCAAGGGCGGTCTTGCCGCGCTGACGCACGCGTTGGCGGTGAGTTTGGCGGGGCGGGTGCGCGTCAACTCCGTTTCGCCCGGCTGGATCGACACGACGGGCGCGCAGATCACCGGGCCAGACGCGGCGCAGCAGCCGGTCGGCCGCGTGGGAAAGCCCATTGACATTGCAAACGCGGTGCTGTTTCTGTGCTCAGAGCAGGCGGGCTTTATTACCGGAGAAAACATCTGCATCGACGGCGGACAAACCAGACTTATGATCTATCATGGCGATCACGGCTGGCAGTATACGCCGCCGGGAACATAATTTTTGCAGGAAAATATTGCAACGAACTGCTGTGTTTTTGCGTCTATATCAGTGAAACAACGGATAGGAGGGACGGAAAATGCAGCGAAAAAGAGGACTCATCGCGCTGGTTTTCGTGCTGCTGGTGGTGTGCATGGCATTGACGGCGGCGCTGTTTCTGCGCGAGCTGGAGCTTACGAGCGGTCTCAGGATCCAGGCGGAAAGCGGGACGTATCTCGTCGCGCCGGGCGAAGCGCCCACGGCGATGACGGCGATGACGGGCAACAAACGGCTGTTTTCCGGACTGCGCGCGAGCGAGTGATCATCGATATGGAGGCAGCATATGACATACTTTCTGACCAGCAGCCCTTGTGTTGAGGGCGAGCCGAGACTAAACCCTGCAAACGGCTTTGCAGATAGGCTGCGTGAGGCGCTGCCGGACGCGTGCCCGGCGGTGTTTATCTGCTCGGATCCCGACGGCTTTGCATGGACCGACCGCTTTGCCGGCGAGATGTACGACACGTTTACCGAGGCGGGCCTTGCATTTACGTCCTACGAGGTACTCGACCGCAGAACGCAGGCGCGCGCGGCGGAGCTGATCGCCGGGGCAGGGCTTTTGATCCTTGCCGGCGGACATGTGCCGACGCAGAATCAATTTTTTGCAGAGCTTGATCTGCGCGCGCTGCTGCGCGGGTATGACGGCGTCGTGGTGGGCATCAGCGCCGGCACGATGAACAGCGCCGAGACCGTCTACGCGCATCCAGAGCTGGATGGCGAGGCGCTGGACCCTGACTATCCGCGCTTTTTGCCGGGGCTTGGGATCACGCGGAAAATGGTGCTGCCACACTATCAGAAGATTGCGGATGGCGTGCTCGACGGGCTGCGGCTGTTTGAGGATATCGCGTATCCCGACAGCTATGGCAATGAGTTCTTCGCGCTCGTGGACGGCAGCTACATCTACGGCAAGGATGGCCGCGAGCAGCTGCTGGGCGAGGCGTACCGCATCAAAGACGGTCAGATGGAGCAAATCAGCGAAGTAGGCGATTGCCTGGAACTGTAATACAAAGCCGGCCATGACAAGCGTGTCATGGCCGGTACGTTTTTATCCTCTGTGCAGCGCGGCGGCAACGAAGCCGTCAAACAGCGGGTGCGCGCGGTTGGGGCGGCTTTTGAACTCTGGGTGGAACTGACAGCCGACAAAGAAGGGATGCTCCGGCAGCTCCACCAGCTCTACAAGCTGGCCGTCGGGCGACTGCCCCGCGAGCCGCAGCCCTGCGTCGGTGAGCGCCTGGCGGTAGTCGTTGTTCAGTTCATAGCGGTGCCGGTGCCGCTCAGAGATCTCCTGCGCGCCATAGAGCGCCGCCGCGCGCGAGCCGGGCGCGAGCGTGCAGCGGTACGCGCCCAGACGCATCGTGCCGCCCTTGGCGTGGATGGCGCGCTGGTCGGGCATAAGCGCGATGACGGGATGCGGCGTGCCGGGCGCGAACTCGGCGGAGTTGGCGCCGGAAAGCGCGGCTGCGTGACGGGCAAATTCAATGACTGCGGTCTGCATGCCAAGGCAGATGCCGAGATAGGGCACGCCGCGTTCGCGCGCATACTGCGCGGCGAGGATCATGCCCTCGACGCCGCGGTCGCCGAAGCCGCCCGGCACCAGGATGCCCGCACAGCCGGAAAGCGTCCGGCAGACGGTTTCTTTTGTCAAAAGCTCAGAGTCGACCCATTGGATCTGCACGATCGCGTCGTTGGCTGTGCCGGCGTGGAACAGCGCCTCGACTACGGACAGATACGCGTCGTGCAGCTGCGTGTATTTGCCGACCAGCGCGATCTTCACCTGGCGGTGGGCGTTTTTGATGCGGGCGACCATCGCCCTCCACTGGCTCAGGTCAGGCGCGTGCGCGTCAAGCTCCAGCTTGTCACATACCGCGTCGGCCAGCCCCGCCTGCTCCAGCAGCAGCGGCACCTCGTAGAGCGTGGAGGCGGTCAGGTTTTCGATCACGCACTGCGGCTCGACGTTGCAAAACAGCGCGATCTTGTGCCGTACATCGCTAGATAGCGGCGCGTCGGTGCGGCAAACGAGGATATCCGGCTGGATGCCGACGCTGAGCAGCTCTTTGACAGAATGCTGCGTGGGCTTGCTCTTCAGTTCGCCCGAGCCGGGGATCTGTACAACAAGCGGCACGTGGATGAACAGGACGTTCCTGCGCCCCTTGTCGCAGGCGATTTGACGGATGGCCTCAAGATACGGCTGCGATTCGATATCGCCGACCGTACCGCCGACCTCTGAGATGACGACGTCGGTTTTGCCGTCGTCCATGGCGTAGACGCGGGCCTTGATCTCATCGGTGATGTGCGGGATGATCTGCACCGTGCCGCCCAGGTATCCGCCCTCGCGCTCGCGGTTGAGAACGCTCCAGTAGATCTTGCCCGAGGAGACGGAGCTGTTGCCGTTTAGACTTTCGTCGACGAAGCGCTCGTAGTGGCCGAGGTCGAGGTCGGTCTCCGCGCCGTCGTCGGTGACGAAGACCTCGCCGTGCTGATACGGACTCATGGTGCCGGGGTCGACGTTGAGATACGGGTCAAATTTCTGGTTTTTCACGCGCAGTCCGCGCTGCTTCAATAGCCGGCCGAGGCTGGCCGCGCAGATGCCCTTGCCGAGACCCGAGACCACGCCGCCGGTGATGAATACATATTTCATAAAAACCTCCTAAAACGCAAAAAGCGGTCGAATGCAGACACATGGGCGAAAGGGGAGAGGATCCCTAAGCAAAAGAGCGCCGCTCTTTTGCCTGCTTCACGCATGCGCTGTCCGATCGCAACAGCACAGTATCAAAAATACCTGCCCATTTTACAACGAGCGGCATTTGTTGTCAAATTGGAATATTTCACAAGATAACTGGGCTTATTTTGGGCGGATCGCGCGGTTTTTATGAATCGTATAAAAATGGAAAACTTTTCTTGCGCCGCACGCGGATTTGGTATAAAATAAAGCTGTATCACCCTATAAAACACGCCGCCCTGCTGAAAGGCAGGGCGGTTTTGCTCATATGGCGTCTATCCCGCCGGACGGATCCTATGCTTGCAGCGGCGGCAGGCATTTCTCTGCCTGCTGCAGCACATAGCCTCCTCCCGCCGTGCACATCTGCTGCATATTTGTAGGCCGTTCCGGCTTCTTCGCACTGAAAAGCGCCGTATTGTAAGTACGTCGCTGCTTGATCGGCCGAAGGCTTCTAGAATCTGATTGACGTCCATACAAATCCTACC
>CAZWKZ010000058.1:7366-8358 GCA_964633935.1 uncultured Oscillospiraceae bacterium
CCTTCATCCATCCGTGCCGCACGGCTTGCCGTCCGTGCATGCCGCCCTTGCCGCCGCTTCAAGATATTCTGGCGTTTTTGACCAGTATTTGACGCCCCAATGCTCAAAATCCCATGGCTGCATATACTCGTTGCACTCATAGTCTACGTAGTACAGCTTGCCGCCGCACACGACAAAATTCGTCGGATAGTAGTCGATGTTCAGCCCCGCCGCGTAAAGTCCCGGCAGCATCGCGTACATCTGGCGGAGATAATCCTCACGCATTGCGTCGTGTCCGACCAGTTCAAATACCGTCGGCCCGGGGATATATTGCTTCAAGATCCGCTCGGTCTTACGCTCGGCCTGCAGAAGCTCCGGCACCGGTACGCCGGCGGCGCGCAGGCGTTCATAATCGCGCAGCTCTGCTGCAAACTTGTCGCCGAACTGATAGTAATCGCACGGCTCATGGTGCAGCTGTTTGAGCACGTACTCTCCCGCGCCATCGGTACACAGATAGCTGTAGCCGCCCTTGCCATGACCCAAGAGCCGGATGATCGCATATTCCGCGCCGCAAACGCGCATCGTTTCCATAGGCCCGCTCCTTTGTTCTTTTCTTCAGTATAGCACATGTTGTGCGTATTTGCACCGCAAATGCAAATTTCGACCGTTTTCGTGCCACTTCGCGCCGCGGCGGCATATGCTGGTATGAGCCGCATCCGGCTCAGAAAGGATCTGACGCAATGGGAATCACCAACTCCAACAAAGTGCTCAGCGCCAGCCGCATCGAGTGCGGCGGCACGTTTCAGATCACGCTGTCGCTGACGGCTGCGCCCGATATCGTCTCCAATCCGACGGATATCGTGCTGGTGCTCGACCGCTCCGGCAGCATGAGAGGCTCCGCGCTTGCCAGCTTGAAGCTTGGCGCAAAGACGTTTATCGATATCATCAGCGAGGCCACCGGCGGCGCGCCCGATGGGCAGATCGGCTCCGGCAGCCGCATCGGCATCGTCAGC
>CAZWKZ010000058.1:8368-11792 GCA_964633935.1 uncultured Oscillospiraceae bacterium
GTTCGGCATTCCCAAGCTCATCGTGGGTGCGACCATCGTCAGCTTCGCCACCACGGCCACGCAGGACACCGGCCTTATCACCTCAGTGGCCGACCTCAAGTCCGCTGTCGACGCGCTCACAGCCGACGGCCGGACCAATCATGCCGACGCCTTCACCAAGGCGGTCGAGCTTCTCACCCCGCCCAGCGGCAACGCGCGCGTGATCGTGATGTTCACCGACGGCGAGACGACCGCGGGCGGCAATGCGAGTCCCGTCGCTGCGGCCGCGCGTGCAAGCGGCATCGTCATCTATGCCATCGGTCTGAGCGGCACAGACGGCGTAGATGTGGCCGCGCTGGAGGACTGGGCCTCAAAGCCGGCCTCGGCGTTCGTAGCCATCACGCCCGACGCTGAGGACCTTGAGGAGCTGTTCGCCGAGCTGGCGCGCAACATCACCAAGCCCGGCGCGACCGATATCCGCATCGACGAGCTGCTGAACGACTGCTTTGAGATCGTTTCGCTCTCCGCTCCCACCAAGGGCACAGCCAGTATGACAGGCCCGCAGTCGCTGCGATGGCAGATCGATGCGCTGGGCGTGAGCGGCAGCGAAGGCGCGAGTCTCACCTTTACCGTCCGCCACAACGGCGTCTGCTCCGGCACGCTCGAGGTCAACAAGTCGGTCGAATATTCTGATCATGAGGCGAATCATGTCGAGTTTCCTTCGCCCGAAATCACCGTCGACTGCGGCGATGTGATCACGCCCGAGGCATGCCCCGCGCCGCACGATATAACCGTTGCCGGCTGCGAGGATGCCGTCGAATTCGACGCGGGCGAGCTTGGCATGCAGTCGCTCGGTTGTGTGCTGCAGCTGAGTGTGACGTTGAAAAACGTCTGCCCGCACCGGCGCACGGCGCTGGCCGCGATCGTCACCGAGATCGATGAGCACGGCATCGAGCACCAGCGCGGCCTAAAGACCGTCACCGTCCCGGCGCATAACCATCCCACCTGCCGCGACGTGCACGTGCGCTGCATTCGGTTCGTTCTGCCCGAGGATCTTGACGTGTCCGGCTCCGCCAGCGGCCTGTGCAATGCGCGCAAGTTCAGGGCGCGCTTCATTGCGCACTATATCGATAACGATTTTGCCTGCTGCGATATCGTTCTGTGACCGCGCAGCTTGTAGATGGGAAATTTGTACCGCAGAGAAAAATGGCCGCCCTATGGGCGGCCATTTGAAATTACCGAACGCTTATATCGGCTGCACGGCGATCCAGTCGGCCAGCTCGCCAGTCTCGGCGCGGCCAATATCGCGCAGCGCGCAGGCAAGACTTGCCGCCTGCGCGCGGCAGCCGGTCATCGCCTGCACAATGGCTGGGATCAGCTGCTCGTCGAGCGCGTCTGAGAATGCCTGTACCTGCGTAACAGTGCCGCGCTGCACATCGAGGTACAGCTCGATCCCGCCCCAGCCAAAGCGGTTTTCCAGCTGCAGCGTGCACGACGGCGTCTTGCCCACGCGCCATTGCCAGCTGGAAAGTACGGACTCGTATTCCTGGATCTGCGTATCGTCGGGCGCAAAGGCCGGCATGCGCTCGGCCGGGCCATAGGTCTGCACGAACGACTTCTGCAGCGCGTCCACCATTGCCTCGACCGTGACGGCCGGGTTCAGGCTCGATAGGTTGCAGATCCGCGAGCGCACGCTGCTCACGCCCTTGGCCTGCAGCTTTTTGACAGACGGCGTGAGATACCGGCCCGCCTTGTCCGTGTCGGCGCTGATCAGGATCGTACCGTGATGCAGCGCGGTCTTCGCGTTTTTCTGAAAGGCGTTTCCAGAGAACTTGCAGCCGTTTTCCGACAACAGCAGATCGTTTCTGCCGCTCTGCTCGGTCGCAAGACCGAACAGAGCGGCCGCACGCTGTACCACCTGCAGCTGCCTGTGTACGTCGTGCACGCAGGCGGGCGTGATGAAGGTGAAGTTGATATTGCCAAGATCATGAAATACCGCGCCGCCGCCCGATTCGCGCCGCGCAAGGCGCACGCCGTCGCGCTCCATCGCCGCCAGGTCGCATTCGCCCCACGCGTTCTGATTGCGGCCGATGACGACCGTATTGGCATTTTGCCAGATGTACAAAATACACGCCTCGTCATCCAGACGGTACAGCCGCTTCTCCACGGCCAGGTTATGCCAGGGGTTAAAAGAGTCCCCGATCAAGATCCGATTCATCGCTTCGGCTCCTTTGCGGAATATTACCGGCTTATTGTAACATAAAAAACCGGAGATGTACACCGGCGGCATGCAAAATGAAAAACGCCCGGCGCGCGGTGCATAAAAGCGGTTGTCACGCCCGCGCGGCGTATGATACAATAAAGAAAACTGCAAAAGGAGCGCGCATTATGGAAAAACGCCCTGTTATCATCTGTACCGATCCCGGCATCGACGATTTTATCGCCATGGTCATTTTGCTGCAGCAGCCGCAGCTGGATATCCGCGGGCTTGTCGCGCTCAGCGGCAATGTGGGCCTGCCCGTCACGGTCAATAACGCGCTGCTCGCGGGCGAGCTGTGCGGCCGAACGGATGTGCCTGTGCTTGCCGGCAGCGCCAAGCCGCTTGCGCGGCCCGCGCGCACAGCCTCCAACATCCACGGCGCAAGCGGCCTGGGCAAATCCGTCGAGCGCTATTCCAGCAGGACCGCGTCCGCGCAGGACGCGGCGGAATTCATTGTGCAGTGCGCGCGGCAATTTCCCGGCGAGCTGGAGATCCTTTCGCTTGGCCCGCTCACCGACGTGGCGCGGGCCATTCGGCTCGATCCCGGTATCGTGCCGCTGCTGCGGCAGATCGTCGTCATGGGCGGCGGCGTCACGCGCGGCAACGCGACGAAATACGCCGAGTTCAATATCGTCGCCGACCCCGAGGCGGCCGACGTCGTCTTTTCAAGCGCTGCGCCGGTGGTGATGATCGGCCTGGACGCGACGCACCAGTGTCTGCAGCCGCGAAGCCAGATCGCAGAGATGTCCGCCGACACCGATCTTGGCCGCATGATCGCGGCGATGCTCGGCGACTATGCCGATATGTATCAGCGCGTTCACAAGCTGGACGGCGTCGTGATCCACGACGCGATCTGCGCGCTTTGGCTCCTTCAGCCGGAGCTGTTTGCCGACGAACCGATGCGCATCCGGATCTGTCTGGACGAGGGCGAGCATCTGGGCCAGACCATGCGCGTGGAAAGCGGCGCGCCGGTATGCACTGTGGCGATGGGGCTTGACGCCGCGCGCGCTGCGCGCAGGATCGTAGACGAGGTCCACCGCGCCGCGTGCCGCTGAACGCAAAGATTATTCTCATTGGATAAACGGAGGCAGGCTCAATTGAGCCTGCCTCTGAAACTGTCGAAAAAGGCTATGCGCCTTTTCCGACAAAAGGATGACGGCCCGCTGCAGCGCACTCGTTTTCCGC
>CAZWKZ010000059.1:0-1395 GCA_964633935.1 uncultured Oscillospiraceae bacterium
CTCGCGCAGAATGATGAGCATCCCGCGCCGCGCCTCCTGCGAGAGCGACTCATCCAAAAGTAGCGTCTCGCCCCAGCCGGAAATGGCAGTGAGCGGCGTGCGCAGTTCGTGTGAGACCGAGGAAATGAACTCGGACTGCGTCTTTTCCGACTGGCTGATCTTGACGGACATGTCGTTGATGGTGTCGGCCAGCTCGCCGATCTCGTCGTCATATTGCTTCGGGATCAGCACGCCGTATGAGCCAGCCGCGATGCGCTTGGCCGTGACCGTGATCTGCGAAACAGGCTCCAGGATCGAGCGGATGAAAAAGCTGCTCGTAAAGAGCATGAACGCAATAAACACCAGGCCCACGCCAACGGCGACGACTGCCGTGAGCATCACCTGCCGGTCGACATTTTTCAGACTCGTGACATAGCGCAATACGCCGATGACCTCGCCGTTGGTGTAGATCATGGGGCTGGAGACCGCCAGAATGCGTTCGCCGGTCTGCGGGTCCTTGCCCTGAAAGTGCGCGATCCTCTGCGTGGTGATGGCTTCGGTCACATCGCCGGTGCGCGGCGGCTGCCCGGCCCACTGGCCGTAGGACGAGGCGACGATCTTGCCGCTGGTGGAGATAAACTGCAGCTCCAGCGTATTTTTATCTTCAAACGTCTGTGCAAACTTGATGCACGACTGATAATATTCGTTATAGCTCTGGCTGATGTAGTTGCCGAAAAATTCCGTCGTCGCCTTCGCCTTGTTTTCCAGACCCGAACGGACATTGGAATAATAGTAGACGGAAATGGAGATCGTGATGGCGGCAACGCATACGAACGCCAGCGCGATCATGATGCTGACGTTGTTCAAAAACCAGCGCTTTTCCAGCCTCGCCATCTTTTTTCGCTTCAGCATGCCGTCCCACCTCTCTTTCTGCAGCCGTTACCCGCCGCACATGACACGGCAAACGGGCCATACGCCGCCTGCGGCGGTATGGCCTATCGCGCCCGGCGGACTTGCGCCGAACGCGCCGCGCGCCGGATATGTATCATGTCCTGATCCCGGCGCGCCGGGACGCAGTCCGGCCTATGCGCCCCACTTGTAGCCAAAGCCCCAGACGGTCGTGATATACGTGGGGTTGGCGGTATCGTCCTCGATTTTGATGCGCAGCCGGCGGATATTCACATCCACGATCTTCAGCTCACCGTCATAGTCTCGGCCCCAGACAGTCGTAAGAATATCCTCACGTGAAAGCGCGCGGCCCGGATTCTGGATGAAGAGCTTCATGATGGCATATTCCACCTGGGTAAGCTTGATGCGCTTGCCCTCTTTGTCAAGCGTGCGGTTGCGCGTGTTCAGGATAAACGGTCCCTGCTGCAGCTCGACGCTGTCGCCGTTCGCGTCCGAGCCGATGCGGCG
>CAZWKZ010000059.1:1405-11600 GCA_964633935.1 uncultured Oscillospiraceae bacterium
GAGCGCGTCGATGCGCGCAGTCAGCTCCGCCGGGCTGAACGGCTTTGTCATATAGTCGTCGGCGCCGGTCATAAGGCCCGTGATCTTGTCCATCTCCTGACTTCTGGCCGTGAGCATGATGATGCCGATCTTTTTATCGGTCGCGCGGATGCTGCGGCAGACCTCAAACCCGTCGATGTCCGGCAGCATGATATCCAGGATCGCCACGCCGACGTCGGGATTCGCCTTCAGCATCTCCAGCGCCTCGGCGCCGGTTCCGGCCTCGATGACCTCATAGCCGGCGCGCTTGAGATTGATGACAACAAAGCTGCGAATGCTGACCTCATCCTCAAGAATCAAAACCTTTTTCATGAAACCCTCTCCTTTAAGTCTCGCCGGAATTCCAGTCGATCCGGATATAGTTAAACATCTGCTTCAGCGCCTGCTCGCTCAACTCGGCCGCCCAACTGCTCTGGCCAAGCTCGGCGGCGTAGGTCACGTCGCCCTTCTCTGACAGGATGAACCGGCCGTCCTGCGTGGCGGCCGTATTGCGGTCCTCACCGGAAAAGGCGTAGATGGTGAAGATGGGCGCGGCCGCATAGCTCTGCGCGTCCCACGCGGAAAAGACCAGGCCGCGCACGCCGGACGTCTCTTCGCTGCGCGAGATGACGATCTGTTCGTTCCACGCGTCGGGGATAGTCAGATACCATCCGCTTGCAAAGCTGTGATAGGTCGTGAGCTTGACGCGCTTTTCCCCGTTCATGCCGAGGTTGTACCATCGAATGATGGAGTATGAACCCGTGGAGTCGTCGATGCGCGGCAGCTCTACCAGCTCCGGCAGCTCGATCAGTCCGTCAGAGTCAATGTCGTTTGCATAGACGTAATAGCTGCGCACGGTCTGCACGCTTGTCCCGCCGTCGGATGAGGTGATGTTCTGGAAGGTATCGCCGCGGAAGGCAAAAACGTCGGTGATGATGCTGTCGCCGCCGTACTCGCTGGCGACAAATACCGCCGGTACGTTGTGCGCCATATAGCCCGAGATAATGCGCTTGATCGCGCCCACGCCGTCAGACATGCCGACCTCAGGCTCACGCTCCATCTGGTCGCCGGAATACCGGTACAGCTCCGCCACGCCCTTCTGGCTCTCGCCTTCGAAGCGGAGCAGAAAAATATCCTTGCGCCCGTCATTATCCAGATCCGCCACCGTATATTCGGTGTAGTTGGCGGACATCAGTTCGACGATCCGTCCATCGACAAGCGTGTATGCGCTCATGGCCTGCAGCACCTGGTCGCTCAATCGGCGGCCGATGATGATCTCCAGGCCCGGCGTATCGTCAAGCTCGACGTAGTCCGCGCTTTCAAACGCGGCGCCGCTGCCCTCGATGACGGCGATGTTCTGATACGTCTCATCCACCTTGTCAAAGATATATGCGCTGAGCGGTTTGGCGGCGTCGCGCTTTAAAAAGACGATCGCCTCATCCTCGCCATCGCCGTCAAGATCGGCCAGCTGCACCGACTGCTGGTTCGTGCCCGAAACCGGCGCGCAGTAGGATGCGCCGCCCGTCATCACGGCGTCGATGGCCTGCTGCAGATTATAGTACTCATCCGAATGCTGCGGAAGCGCGTACATTTCATCGACTGTTTTGACAAAGCAGCCGGACAGGAAAAACAGTCCCAGCGCCAGCAGTGCCGACGCAGCGCACCTTCTTTTCACGCCTCCGCCTCCCTTTTGCTTTTCATCTGGACGAAAAGCCACACTTTGCTGTATTGTATCATATTTTGTTACGGATGTGTAGCTATTTTGTAAAGAAAATTCACTGAATTACGACCTGTTTTTCACCCAGGATCGCGCGCAGCTCCTGCAGCAGCACATCCGCCGCCGCGCAGGAACCAGCGCAGCGCATGCCGGTGTCGGCATAGTACAAAACGACGCGCGTTTTCCCGGGGAACATGCTCAGCACGGCCAGCGACTTTCTCGTCTGCACGGCCTGCGCCGAGGGCAGCTTGAGATACAGCGTCTGGTTGATCCTCGCCTGCTGCGGCGTGAGGGGCGCTTCGTCCGCCGCCGGCTCGTCGTCGATGGCGCGCACGCGGTTGACGACCATCTGCGGGTCCTTGTCGTCGCGCACAGAGATTCTGCCCTGGATCACGACGGCGGAGCCTTCGCGCAGCAGCGTGCCGTACTGCTCAAGCACATTGGAGAAGGCCAGCAGCTCGATCGCGGCCGTATCATCCTCCAGCGAGACATACGCCATCATAGAGTGATTGCGCGTGGTCTTCATCTTTACATTCTGCACGATGCCGGCAACGGATACGAACTGATCGTCATGATACTGCTCGGTGTGATTGGCAAAGCTGTCCATGATGGCAAAGATGGGCGCGACGCTTGTCCCCTTCAGCTTTTCGCGGTAATCGTCCATCGGATGGCCCGACAGATATAGCCCTGTCGTCTCCTTCTCCATGCGCATGCGCTCGGCCGCACTTAACTCCGGCAGCTCCGGCACATGCACAGAAGGCGCCGTCTCCTGCTCGTCCGCCGCTGCGTCGAACAGGCCCATCTGTCCATCGACATTTTTTCGCTTGCTGTTTGCGACCGAGTCCATGACCGTTTCAAACATCTGCAGCATCTGCGAGCGCTTAAGATCGAAGCAGTCGCACGCGCCGCATTTGATGAGATTTTCCATCGCGCGCTTGTTAAGGTCTGTTCCGTACATGCGGCGGCAGAAATCCTCTAGATCGGTGAAGCGGCCGGACTGGCTGCGCTCGGCCATGACCTTCTGGATAAAGCCGCGGCCGATATTCTTGATGGCGGCAAGGCCAAAACGGATGCCCGCGGGCGTAACGGTGAAATGATCGTTCGATTCGTTGATATCCGGCGGCAGTACGGCGATCCCCATCGCCTTGCACTCGGCAATATACTCTGAGATCTTGCCGGATGAATCGAGCACCGACGTCATCAGCGCCGCCATATATTCCTTGGGATAGTAGTACTTGAACCACGCTGTCTGGTACGCGATGACCGCGTAGCAGACCGAATGCGCCTTGTTGAAGGCATAGTTGGCAAAGTCGTACATCTCATTATAGATGCTCTCGGCCACGTCGACGGGAATGCCGTTTGCCTGACAGCCGCAGATATTGCGGGCCGCGTCACCGTGAATGAACGCGCCGCGCTCTTTTTCGATGTCCTTGACCTTCTTTTTCGACATCGCCCGCCGTACCATATCCGCCTGGCCGAGCGAATAGCCGCCCAGCTTGCGGAAGATCTCGATGACCTGTTCCTGATACAAAATGCAGCCGTAGGTGACGGACAAAATCGGCTCGAGCATCGGGTGCTTGTATTTGACCAGCGAGGGGTCGTGCTTACACGCGATGAGCCGCGGGATCGAGTCCATGGGACCCGGCCGGTAGGCCGCGACGATGATCGAAAGATCTTCGATCGACTGCGGCTTTAATCCCACGCATACGCTCGTCATGCCGGCAGATTCCATCTGGAACACGCCGGAGGTTCTCCCCTGCGTGAGCATCTGCATGACGTTGGGGTCATTGTCGCTCATGCGCGCCATGGTGAAATCCGGCTCATGCGCGCGGATCTGCTGGACCGTATCGTCGATGACCGTGATATTGCGCAGGCCTAAAAAGTCCATTTTCAGCAGGCCCAGCTCTTCAAGCGTGGTCATGGTGTATTCGGTCACGATGGTATCGTCATTCGTCGCCAGCGGCACGTAGTGATACACAGGCAGCCGCGTGATGACCACGCCGGCTGCGTGCGTCGAGGTGTTGCGCGGCATGCCCTCGAGCGCACGGGCCGTATCGATCAGCGTCTTCACCCGCTCGTCTGTGTCGTACATCTGCTTGAGCTGCGGCGAGACGCGCAGCGCCTCGTCCAGCGTGATGTGCAGCGTGGTGGGCACCAGCTTTGCGACCACGTCCGTCTCGGCATAGGTAAAGTTCAGCGCCCGGCCAACATCGCGGATCGCGCCGCGCGCGGCCATGGTGCCGAACGTCACGATCTGCGCCACATGATCATCGCCGTACTTTTTGCGGACATAGTCGACCACTTCGCCGCGGCGCGTATCGCCGAAGTCCATATCGATATCTGGCATCGATACGCGCTCGGGGTTCAAAAAGCGCTCGAAATACAGGCCGTACTGCATGGGGTCGATGTCGGTGATATACAGCGTATACGCCACCATCGAGCCAGCCGCGCTGCCGCGCCCCGGACCGACGGGGATACCGGCGTCTCTGGCAAAGCGCACAAAATCCGACACGATGAGAAAATAATCCGTAAAGCCCATTTTCTCGATCATCTCGATCTCGTATTCCAACTGCTGGCGGTAATCGGGATGCCGGCCTGCATAGCGCTCGGCAAAGCCTTTGCCGCAAAGCTCCTTCAGGTAGCGCAGCGAGTCGTATCCCTCCGGCAGCTTGAATTCCGGCAGGTGGTATTTTCCGCAGGTGAATTCCACATTGCACCTGTCGGCAATTTTACAGGTATTCTCAAACGCCTCCTGACAGTCGGGAAAGAGCGCGCGCATCTCGTCCTCGGCCTTGAGATAGAATTCGTCCGTCTCAAACTTGAGCCGGTTCGTATCGTCCACCGTCTTGCCCATCTGGATGCACATGAGCACGTCCTGCGTTTTCGCGTCCTCGCGGCGCAGATAGTGCGCGTCGTTCGTGACCACGAGCGGCAGATTTGTCTCGCGCGCAAGGCGCAAAATCCCCTGGTTGACGATACGCTGCTCGTCTAGCCTGTGATCCTGCAGCTCAAGATAAAAATGCTCGGGGCCAAAGATCTCGGCGTATTCCAGCGCGGCCTGCTTTGCGCCCTCGTAGTCGTTCTGCTCCAGCGCCTGCGGCACGCGCCCTGCCAGACACGCCGAAAGCGCGATCAGGCCCTCGGAATGTTCGCGCAGCAGCTCCATATCCACGCGGGGCCGGTTGTAGAAGCCGTCTAGAAAGCCGCGCGATACCATATAGCTGAGATTGCGGTAGCCCGTCTCATTCTCACACAACAGCACCAGATGATATGCCTCGCGGTCAAGCGCGTGCACCTTGTCAAAGCGCGTGCGCGGCGCGACATAGACCTCACAGCCGATGATGGGCTTGACGCCCGCCGCCTTCGCAGCCTTATAAAAGTCGATCACGCCGTACATGACGCCGTGGTCAGTGATAGCGACGGCCGTCTGCCCCAGCTCCTTGACGCGGTCCATAAGGCCCGAAATGCGGCAAGCGCCGTCCAGCAAACTGTACTCGGTATGCACATGCAGATGGACAAAACCCATGGTTGGCTCCTTTCTCATGCGGCAGGCTCCGCGCCATGCCCGCTAAAACCTGCCCGCGCCGCAGCGCCTGGCCGTTTACTCCTGTGACAGCTCAATGAGCTTGCGCATGCGGTGGTTCAGCGCAGACTTACTGACCGGCGGGTCGAGCATCCCGGCAAGCTCGGCAAGCGTGGCTTCCGGATTCTCCCGGCGAAGCGCCGCCGTCTGGCGCAGCTTGACGGGCAGCTCCTTCAGTCTGCCGCTCTGCTCCAGACGCCGGATGGCGGCGATCTGCTCCATCGACGCGTCGACCACCTTGGTCAGATTCGCAGTCTCGCAGTTGACGCGGCGGTTGACGCCGTTGCGAAGGTCCTTCTCCACCTTCGCCTCCATCACACCCATCGCGCACACCGGCGCGCCGATGGCCGTGAGAAAGTCTTCGATATAATCGCTCTGTTTAAAATATAGGATGCTGCTGCCGCCGCGCGTAAGCGCCTTCGGCGAAAATCCGACGTCCATAAGCAGCGCATACGTCTCGCGGCTCACCTTGTAATGCGACGTCGTCAGCTCCAGATGATACCGTTTGGTCGGGTCTGTGACCGAGCCGCCGGCCAGAAACGCGCCGCGCAGAAACGCGATGCGGTCCTCTTCCTCCTCCAATACGCCATAGTTGACATGCAGCGTCACGTCGTGCGCGGCGGAAGCGCCGAAGGCAGAAAATATCTTATGGATCTTTTCCGTATCGGTAATCAAAAACAGCAGCTTTCCCGACGCCGCAGGCTCCGGCTCTGCATCAAAGGAGAAGCCGAACGCCTTTTTGAACAGCCTCGGCAGCCGCGCGGCAAAATCCTGGCTCTCGGTGATGATGCGGATGAGCGCGCCGGAAAAGGTGTTGCAGAACAGCAGCACGCCGTATGCCTCGGCCAGCGCGCCGTTTTTTCGGCTCATCGGCTCTCGGCAAAGCTCCGCCTTGACATTCGACGAAAAAGACATCTGGTTTCTCCTTTCTCTCTACTCGCGAAACTCCCGCCATACCTGCAGCAGCGCGCGCGCAAGCTCGTCCGGGTTGTGTCGGATATAACGGCTGCCCTCGCACAGCGGAAACTCGCGCACGCGAACGCCCATGGCTTCGATCCGCGCCTTTTCCAGCCGCAGCTGCTCCACGCCCTCGACCCGGTACGGCGCGAGCGCCTGCTCGCTCACCGCACGGTTATTGGCCACACAGACGTCAATGATGTTCGCGCCCGCGTGCTCGATGATTGCCCGCACGTGATCGTCCCCCGTGTAGCCGTCTGTTTCGCCGTCCTGCGTCATAATGTTCATCACGTATACGCGCAGCGCCTTTGCCTGCTGCAGTGCCTCGGACACGCCGTCGACGAGAAAATTCGGGATGATGCTGGTATACAGGCTGCCGGGGCCGAGGATGATCATATCTGCGTCCGCAATGGCCCGCAGGCTGTCCGGCAGCGCCGACGGATGCTCCGGGATCAGCCGCACCTGCCGGATGCGGCAGTCGTTGATCTTCTTGGCGTAGAAGATCTTGCTCTCGCCCAGTACGCGCGAGCCGTTGTCAAACTCGGCCTCAAGATGTACATTCTGGTTCGTCACCGGCAGCACCCTGCCCGTAATGGCAAGAACGTCCCCCATGCGGTGGACCGCCTCGTCAAACGAGCCGGAGATGCCGTTCATCGCGGCAAGGAACAGATTGCCGAAGCTCTGCCCCGCGAGGCTGCCCTCCGTAAACCGGTAGTTGAGCAGCTGCTGCATCGTAGGCTCGGTGTTGGCCAGCGCCATGATGCAGTTGCGGATATCGCCCGGCGGCAGCATGCCGAGATCCTCGCGCAGCATACCAGAGCCGCCGCCGTCGTCGGCTACAGTCACGATGGCGGTCAGATCCCTGCTGTAGCGCTTGAGGCCGCGCAGCATGGCCGATAGCCCGTGTCCGCCGCCGATGGCGACGATACGCGGCGGTCTTCTTCCCGGCTGGTAGAGCCGGACGTTTTCATATTCGCCTCTTCCCATTGCCGTCACCTTCTCGACATGTCGCGGTGGCCCAGCGCCGCCTGATAGCCCCGGCGGGAAATAAAATCGGCCAGCTCCTTCGCTACGGCGACCGAGCGGTGCTTGCCGCCCGTACAGCCGACGGCCACGACCAGATCCGTCTTTCCCTCGTCGACATAGTTGGGCAGCAAAAAGGCCAGAAGATCCTCCGTCTTTTCCAAAAAGTCCTTCGTCTGCTGGTACTGGAAGACAAAATTGCGCACTTGCTCGTCCAGACCGTTTTTCTGCTTCAGCTCAGGGATGTAATACGGGTTCGGCAGAAACCGCACGTCGAACACCAGATCGGCGTCGAGCGGCAGACCATATTTATATCCAAATGAAACCACGCTCACGCGCATCGCGCGCTCGCGGATGCCGCCGGCGACAAGATCGATCAGCTCGCCGCGCAGCTTGCCCGTTGAGAGCGCCGAGGTGTCAATGATGGCGTTGGCTCTGTTTCGGATCGGCTCGAGCAGCTTTCGCTCGCGCTCGATGGCGTCAAAGATCGCGCTGCCGTCGCGCATGAGCGGATGAAGCCGCCGCGTCTCCTTGTAGCGCTTGATGATCACATCCGTAGCCGCCTCAACAAATAAAATGGAGTATTGCAGCTTCTTCTCGTCCAGCGCGTCAAGCGACTGGAACAGCGTATCGAACGTAAGACTGCCGCGCACGTCGGTCACAAGCGCCACCTTTTCATACCGTCCCTTGGTGGCCAGACAGATGTTGGCAAACTGCGGGATCATCTCCGCCGGCATATTGTCTACACAATAAAAACCTAAATCCTCCAGCGTGGAGGCCGCCTTGCTCTTTCCAGCGCCGGAAAGCCCGGATACGATCAAAAATTGCATACTATCACCTACCAGATCCGCACCTCCGGCTCCAAACGGATCCCGGAGGTCTTATATACCGCTTCTTGTACAAGCGAGATCGTGTCAAGTACGTCGCGCGCCGTCGCGCCGCCGGTATTGACCACAAAGCCCGCGTGCTTACCAGACACCTGCGCGCCGCCCACGCCGCAGCCCTTGAGTCCCGCGTCTTCAATGAGTGCGGCAGCATAGCCGCCTGCGGGCCGCTTGAACGTGCTGCCGGCCGAGGGCAGCTCCAACGGCTGCGAGGCGCGCCGTCTGTGCATCAGCTCGCGCATCGTCTGTCCGATCGCCTCGGGCTTGGCGGGCTGAAGCCGGAATACGGCCTGCACGATCACGCACGGCAGACTCTGAAACACGCTCATGCGGTAGGAAAAGTGCTCGCCGCCGGAAAATTCGCGCTGCGTGCCGTCCATCCAAAGTACGCGCACCGTGTCTATGACCTGTTTGATCTCGCCGCCGTAGGCCCCTGCGTTCATATACACGCCGCCGCCCACCGTACCGGGGATGCCATGCGAGAATTCCAGGCCGGATAGCCCATGCTCGCGCGCAAAAACGGCCGCGCTCGCCATCGACTGCCCCGCCATAGCCTCGATCCTGCCGCCCGGCAGCGCGCGCAGGCCCATAAGCGCATCTTTGGTGCAGATAACCAGCTCCTGCAGCCCCTCGTCGGGCGCCAGCACATTCGTGCCCGCGCCCAAGATCCGGGGCGAAAGACCCAGCGCGTGCGTCTGGCGAAGCAGGCCCGCCAGCGCGTCAACACTCGGCGGGAAGGCCATCAGCGCCGCAGGACCGCCGATTTTAAACGACGTGTGCGCGCGCAGCGGCTCGCGCTCACAAAACCGGACCTCCGGGCAAGCTCGCCGCAGCGCAGCGATCGATTCATCAGTCAAACGCATAAACGCCTCCGGGTGGATAGTTTTCCTTATCATACCACACCTTGCAGGAAAATAAAATACGCAAATCGGCGCCGGCAAAAAAATCGCGCGCCGCTGTCTATAGACAATTTCCCGCCATCTGCTATAATGAAGCGGTAAACGGCGTTGTGAGGAGTGTTTTGAATGGAGTCTAACGGGAAAAAGCGCAGAACACTGCGCATTGCCGGCATTTCGGCGCTGATCGCCGCGCTTCTTATCAGCGTAGGGCTAAATATCTATCTCGCCTTTTCCGGCTATGACAGCTATCTGCAAAGCCCGGATCAGATCTACATCATGGAGTCCGGCATCCTGCGCGCCAATCTCGACTTTCGCGATGGCGCAGATCACGTCTTTACCTATGACTTTGACCACCCGGATTACCGGCAGATCATTGAGACGTATGCCATTGATGAAGTCGCAGGAACCGGCACGGACTTTGCGCGCGCGCTGCGTCTGATGCAGGAATTTTCGCCGCGGCTGCGGCACAAAAGCGATTATGACAACCACGTGCAGTCAAACGCACTGGAGCTGCTCGCCTATAGCCTCGACAACCGGGATCAGGGCATCAACTGCAGAGCCAAAGCGCAAATTCTGAACGAAATGTGCCTCGCGCTGGGCATCTATGCCCGTAAGGTCTGGATCATGCCGAACTCCGGCTATGACGCAGACTGCCACGTCGTGAATGAGATCTGGGACAGCGCGCGCGAGAAATGGATCATGCTCGATATTACGAACAACGAATACTGGGTGGATGAGACCGGCACGCCGCTTTCCGTGCTGCAGATCCGGCAGAAAGGCGCGATGCAGGACTTCTGCACGCCTGTCAAGCCCGGCGACTCGCTCGACGATCTAGCGTCGCTCAAGCAGCGTTATATCGGCGATTTTTTGTACATCATGAAAAACATGGCGTATATGGAATACACCGGTTCCTATACCGTCGGCGAGGGCGAGGACATCTATCTGCTGTTTCCAAAGAATATGGACACCGATTACGAAAGCATCATCTCGGCCGCGTCCTGCGAGGCCGCGCCTGCGCAATAGCACAAAACGATCATCCGCCATGCACGGATGATCGTTTTGAGACTGTCGAAAAAGGCAATGCGCCTTTTTCGACAAAAGGATCACGGCCCGC
>CAZWKZ010000060.1:0-11548 GCA_964633935.1 uncultured Oscillospiraceae bacterium
TCTCCGCTGCATGCAAGCTCCCCCTTGTCTGAGGTGCAAAAAAGTATACTTTTTTGTCGCCATCGCCGCAAGCCTAATATTGTGATTTATGATAACACGAAAAGGGAAAAAAGTCCATCCTTTTTGCGCGAAAAAGCTACAAAACTGTCGATTTTTCCCGTATCAGCGCGCAGCCGCGCGGCTGCGCTTTTCCGCCTCGTCGCGCTGGCGGCAGACCTCGGCCCAGCTGGGCAGGCCGCGCAAAATCTCGTCGGCCTCCCGCATGGCCTTCGGCACGTCGATCTTCTGTGGACATACGCGCGCACACTTGCCGCAGGCGATGCAGGCCGACGGGCGTTTGCCCGGCTCCAGCGCCTCGACGCGCATGCCGACGTTCACCGACGGCGCAACGCGCAGCTCGTTGTAGATGTCCAGCAGCATCGGAATATTGAGTCCCTGCGGGCAGCCCTCGCAGCAGTAGCGGCAGGCCGTGCACGGCAGCGACTGCTTCATGTGCTCGGCAAGCTCCAAAAGCGCATTGTTCTCCGTCTCGCTCAGGGGCCGCGGCGCGGCAAACGTTTGAAGATTGTCCTGCACCTGTGCCAGATTCGACATGCCGCTGAGGATCACCGTGGGAAGCCCCAGCGTCTGCAGCCAGCGGAAGCACCATGCCGCCGCCGATTCGTCCGGGCGCAGCGCATGCAGCCGCGCCGCGTCGTCCGGCTGCAGATTCGCCAGCTTGCCGCCGCGTACCGGCTCCATGACCCAGATGGGAATGCCAAACTCCTGCAAAAGCGCGCACTTTTCCTTTGCCCGCTGCAGCGTCCAGTCGAGATAGTTGAGCTGGATCTGACAGAATTCCATCACGTCGCCGTAGCGCTGTAAAAACTCGCGCATCATCTGCACGCTGCCGTGCGTGGAAAAGCCCAGATGGCGGATGCGGCCGCGCCGCTTCTGCTCAAGAAGATAGTCGATGATGCTCCACTTCGGGTCGGTGAAGACCTTGACGGAATTCTCGTACACGTTGTGCAGCAGGTAGAAATCAAAATACTCCACCTGGCATTTTTCCAGCTGCTGCTCAAAGATCTCCGCCGGGTCATAGCCGTCGCGGATCTGGTGACCAGGGAATTTATCGGCAAGACAGAACGATTCGCGCGGATAGCGCTTGAGCACCCGGCCGATGACGCGCTCCGACTGTCCGCCGTGGTACGGCCAGGCGGTGTCAAAGTAGTTGACGCCGCCTGCGATGGCCTCGTCCACCATCTGCGCCACCAGCGCTTCGTCAATCGGCGCGTCCGGCTCGCCGCTCACCAGCGGCAGGCGCATCAGGCCGAAGCCCAGCTGAGAGAGCTTTTGTCCATGAAAATTTGAATACAGCATGTTGATTCTTCCTTTCTTCCGGTCTTTATTCCGCCCCGCCCTCCGGCGGCAGCAGTTGTTCCAAATAGTCATAGGCGCGCAGAAAGCAGTCGAGATGATAGTTCAAAACCAGCGTCTCCTGGCTCTGCGCCTCCGCGCGCCGCTCGTCCGGGCCATGCAGCCCCAGCGCTTGCAGCCGCTTTCGATTCTCTTCTGACGGCGCGCAGAGCATATCCATCGCGCAGATGGCCTCGGTCTCCTGCAGCATCCGCTCGGCCAGCTGCGCGCAGCCGTCTGAGAGCGCGAACTGCTCCTTGTTCTGCCGGTAGCTGAACAAAAACAGCTGTTTTTTCGCCTCGTCGTGTTCCTGGGCCAGTGCAAGCGCCGCCTCGCGGCACGCCGTCAGATCGGGATAGCGCCCGTACAGCACGGCCTGCTCCACACACGCGAGCGTCTGGCGCTGCAGCGTGCGGATCTGCGCGTAGACGCGCGCGGCGTTCGAGTATGGGTGGACAAAAATATTCACGATCAGGCCTGCGGCCAGGCCCATCGACACGTCGCGGATACGGCTGAAGATGTCCGCAGCCGTCGAGCTGCCGGTGCACACGGAGATAAAGATGATCGAGGACAAAAATACCGCGTAGGAGATATGCAGCAGATTGCACACATAGATGACCGCAACCAGACAGAGCGCAAGCAGCCACCCGGGCGGCGCAGACACGACCTGCAGCAGCAAGAAGCCCAGCACGCTCCCCACCAGCACGCCGAAAAACTGATTCAAACACCCACGCCACGAGTCGGCGATGGTCCGCTCCATCGCGCAGTACACGCCCATGAGCGCGAGCACCGGGTCCATTTGCGCAAACTGATCGCAAATCAGCAGCACCACCAGCGACGCGATCACGGTCTTGATCGTGCGGTAGCCGATGCGCTGCAAATGCAGTCGTTTCAAGGTCCTTCCTCCTGTATGTATCGCGTTCTTCTTACCCAGAAGTATATCATAAACGGGCGAAAAAGCAAGCTGGCCCGGCGCGCCGCCTGCCATTTGCCGCACGCGGCCGCAGGAAGGGCGCGGCAGCGCCTCGGGCCGGCAACCTCCTTCGCTCCCCAGCGAGCACAAAAGTCCCAGAAAAAAGCATCGGCCCTGCTTCATACAAAAAGCAGGGCCGCACCGGAAGTAACGCCGCGCGCTATACGCCGCAGGCAAGAAAACGGGCGGTACCGAACGGCGCAAGCGGCAAACGTACTATCCGCAGGCCAGCGCCTTCAAATAATTGGTCAGATCCTCCGGATAATTCATAGAGATCATGTCTCTTGTGAGCTGCCGCACGCAGAATTCCTCAAACGCATTGATCTGCCCCGCCGCATTTTCCGAGAGATAATAAGAAGCATCGACGCCCGGATAGCGTCTGCTGTTCTTGCAGACAATGCCGCCGATTTGCAGGACAAGCGGATGAACGACTTGGTGAAGAAACTCGTGTATCACAGAATCTACGCGGAACGTGCCGGAACTAAAGATGAAGCAGCCGCCATTTCGGTGATAGTCCGCGGAATATACACATTTGATTGGATTCAGAACGATCTGAATCTCTTGCACCGGCGAACCGTATCTACTGATACAGGCGTCCAGGCACGACCGGACTTGGCGCAGCTGCTCTGCATACGCCGTATTCTGTTCCGCGATCCACCGATCTTCCCACGCCAAATAACGGTGAAACGCGCCGCTGGCCAAAACCGCACAGAGCGCTTTCGGAAAATCCTCCATCCAGGCCCAGAGCCGCGCGTCCTTTTCATCATCCGCAATATTGCCGGCACGAGCGATGCATTCTCGGAACGCGTCATAGTCCTGAAATCGCGAACGCTCTGGCGACAGATAAAACACAGCGCTTTCCAATATCGCGGCCCGGGGCCAATATGGGTACGCCTGGCAGGTGTTCTGTTTTACACCGGAAAAGAAATCCAGCGCCATTTTGCAGCCAGAAAATGCCTGAATCCGGCTATTATGCGCCTGGCTGCGTTCCATGGCATAATAATCATATCCGCATTGCAGCAGCGCAAAGTAAATGGCGGATATTTCCGGGATATTGGAAATTCTCATCTGACATTTTCCGTCCATTTCAGCCTCCTTTTCCGCAAATAGCGTCCAATGACGCGGCGCTGCGGCGGCATGCGCCCGCTGACTTTTGAAAAAAGTCGGAGCAAGCGATATAGCGCTTGCTCCGACGTGGTGCCGGTGACCGGGCTCGAACCGGTACGCTGTTGCCAGCGAGGGATTTTAAGTCCCTTGTGTCTGCCATTCCACCACACCGGCTTGCTTTGCCCGATTATTTTATCACCAATCGCGCACACCGTCAAGACGCAACTGCGCCCGGCACGGCCGTCGCTGCATACATCGCCGGCCGAAAACCGCCGTCCTCGGCAAATAAGCACCCCGCCGGAAGCTCCGGCGGGGTACATTTTGCCGCTTCTGCGCGCTTGCGGTTTACTTCGTCAAATAGCGGTGCAGCATCGCAGCCACCTGCGCGCGCGTCGCGCTCGAGCGCGGGTCGAGCTTTGTGCCGGAGCCTGTGATGATGCCCTTGCCGACAGCCCACTTCATCGCGTTGGTAGCGTAGCTGCTGACCGACGATGCGTCGGTGAAGCTGCCCAGACGGATGCTGGAGCTGGGCGAGCCGGAGTAGCGGTGCAAAATCGTCGCCAGCTGCTCGCGCGTGACGGCCGCCTTCGGGCTGAACGTGCTTCCGCCGGTACCGTTCACCACATTGTTGGCATACGCCCACAGAACGGCCTTATAGTAATAGTCGCTCGACTTGATGTCGGTAAACGGATTCTTGATGCTGCTCACAGACGGTTCGCCCGCCAGGCGGTAGAGGATCAGCACCAAATCGCCGCGGGTCATCGTGCCGTTGGGATTGAACTTGTTTTTGCCCGTGCCATAGATCAGGCCGTTGGCGTACATGAAGTCGACCGAATCCGCCGACCAGCTGCCGGTGTTGGCATAGGTCACGTCGGTAAACACGCGCGAGGACGTTCTGCTCTTGATCGAGAACGTGACCGAGCCGCTGTCGATCTTCGTCTTGCCGCTGTAGACGTCAAAGCGGATCGTCGCCCTGGTGTCGCCGGCAGCAGGGACAAAGTAGACCTCATCCAGATCATACTCGTCCTTCGTGCCCGGGTCGAGATAGTAGGCATACGTCGAGCGGACCTTGTGACCATAGTCGTTGATCGCGTCGAAGTCATAGTACAGCGTACCGCTCTCGGGCAAATCAAACATGATGTACGTCGCGGTCTTGAATTCGTCTGCGATCACCTTCGCGGCGGCGCTGAAATTCGTGCCGATGCAGTCTATGGTGAATGCGTCGGACTCGTTGACCTGGATCTCGACGGTGCCGGAAACGGTCTCATATCCCGTGCCGTAGGCCGTGAACGGGATGGAAACGGTATACTTGCCCGTCGCAGTGCCGGGAACATAGGTCACGTCGTCCAGATCGTAATAGCGCGAGCTGGAACTGCTGTAGTTATAGATGAACAAATACGAATCGTTCGACGTCGTGAGCTTGGTCTTCAGACTCGAATCGACATAGAGATAGCCGTATTTGCTGCTGCCGCCGTAGGCGCTGCCGAAGACAGCCTCGCTCATGTCAAACTGGACATAGCTCAGCGTGCTGCCAGAGTAGTTAGCGCGCAGGACGCTTCTAAAATCGTCCTCGTCAAAGGTGAGCTTGCTGTCGCTGGAGACCGTGTAGCTGATTTTCGCCGTCGAGAGCGACAGCTCGACCGAGCCGATGGCAATCACATATCCGTAGGAGTTGTACGCAGTATACCCCAGCGTGACAGAGCTGCCGGTATAGTTGTTCGCGACTTCAAAATAGATCTCGTCGAGATCATAGCCGTTGTCATAGGAGCTGTATTTGTAGAAGCACTTGCTGCTGCTTGTCAGCTTCGATGCCTTGCTGCTGTTGCTCGAGTACAGCGTGCCCCGGCTGGAAGATACCGTGTCAAACACAACATAATCCAGTTGTTTGCCAAGACTGGATCCCAGCGCGCTGTAAAACGCGCTCTCGCCGAAGGTGACGCCGATGCCCGTGACGCTCTGGCGGATCGCCGCAGCCGTAGCCGGGACGATCTTGACCGCGACCGAATCGGTAGCCAACACCTCTGCGCCGCTCTTCAATGTAGCCGTCACTGTGACGGCTTTGGTGCTCGTGCTGGAGCCGGTAGAAACCGCGCTCAGCGTGCCAGTCGCTTTGCCGCTCGCGCTGACGCTGCCGCCGGAAACAGCAGCCAGCTTCGTGTCGCTAACCGTCCAAACCACGCTCAGCGTTTTGACGGACACCGTTGACGGCTTTGTGATGGCAGCAGTAATGTTCTTCGTGCCGCCGACGCTGACGCTGCTGCTGTCGGCGCTGAGCTTGATGGAATATTCGCCGACAAGCCGGACGGTCACGCTGACCGTAGCCTGTACGCCTGTAGCAAGCTTATAGTCACTCGGCACCGTAATCGTACCGGTAAAGGTATACGTACCGGTCTTATCGGGATCATAGTCCGTGCAGCTCCAGTTGCTGACTTGGAAATCAGCGTATTTTTTCACGCCGCCTTCCGTATAGTTGCCGGTGACCGTAGCAGGCAGGCCCAGATTGCTTTGCTGTGTGCCTACAGGCTTTTCAATCGAACTGGGCGATGCAAAAGACGTGATCGTCTTTGTTTCCGGTGCGGTCGCGACCTCGCCGCCGCAGACGTCGCATTTGCCGTCTCCAGTCTGATCTACACACGCGTCCGCGCTGCCGTAAAACGAATCACAAATCGTGCATTTGTGCTGATGCCGCTCATTGTCGATGCTCACGTAATCACCGCTGCAATCTTCCAGATACGCCGGCATCGTACAGCCGTCAAATGTACAAATAACAAGATGTTTTCCGTCGATATCCGCCGCAACGCGTTTAAGCGGATGAGCCTCGTCGTGTTCGACTGTAAAAGGGTTGGTCGAGTCATTCCCATCACCATCGCCCTCTGCAAACACCGCCGGGGCCGCGCCGAGCAGCATGCTCAACACCAGCAGCAGGCACAGCAGTTTATGTAACGTCTGTTTCATAAATTCAAAAATTCCTCCCTTCCAAGGCGCTGAATTTCTCCTGTTCTTCAGCTTCAGTTTACCATAAACCACCCAAATTGCAATCCATTAAGAAAGATTTAAGAATTGCGCCTTTTGTCACTTTTCCTTGTAATACAGCAGGCAGTGGCAATATCCCTCGAAATTCGGGTCCTTGATCTGATCGCGGAATTCCTGACACATGCATTTGTTCTCTTCCGTCCGCTGCAGGCGGCACGGGCAGTAGCCGCCCGTGCGCTGCAGTCCCTCTTTGATCTTGGCCACCACTTGCGCATCGGTGTTGAGGCGGACCTTCATCCCAGCGCCTCCAGCTCTGCGCGCAGGGCCTGCTTGTCGCGGAAGCCCACCAGCGTCTTTACGATCTGGCCGTTTTTCACCACCAGCAGCGTCGGGATTGACTGCACGCCGAAGCGCTGCGCCAGCTCCATCTGCTCGTCGACGTCGGTCTTGCAGAACTTGACCTGCGGCATCTGGCCGGAAAGCTCCTCTAAAACAGGCTTGAGCATCATGCACGGGCCGCACCATCCGGCAAAGAAATCCAGCACGGTCAGCCGGTCGGCCTGCATGACCTCGGCCTCAAAATTTTCTTTTGTGATCACAGTCATGGAAACGTCTCCTTTCTTTTTTCTTTATGATACCACAGATACGCAAAAGAATAAGAAGAATCTGTTAATTTTCCTCTGGAAAAAACTAGCGGCGAAGGCAGGAAGCCTTCGCCGCTCAGGTTTTTGGATTTACTTGTTGAGGAAGCGGTGCAGCATGACTGCGACCTCGGCGCGCGTGGCGTTGCCCTGCGGATTGAGCTTATTGTTCGAACCGCCGATGATGCCCGCGCCCACGGCCCACTTCATCGCGGTGAGCGCGTAATCGCTGACGCTGGACGCGTCGGTGAAGCTGGTGATGCTGCCCGTCGCTGCGGTCGTACCGGAGTAGCGGTACAAAATCGTCGCGATCTGCTCACGGGTGATGTTGCTCTTCGGGCCGAAGGTGTTGACGCCGGTGCCGTTGACAACGCCGTTCTGATATGCCCACAGGACTGCCTTATAGTAGTAGTCGCTTTCCGTGACGTCGGTGAAGGGGTTCTCCACACCGGTGACGGACGGCTGCCCAGCCATGCGGTACATGATCAAAACCAGATCGCCGCGGATCATGGTGCCGGTGGGGGTGAACTTGTTGTTGCCCGTGCCGCCGACAAGGTTGTTCTCAGCCATGAAGTCGATCGCGTCCGCCGCCCACGAGCCGACATTTGCGGCCGTGACGTCGGTGAACTTGCTCGACGCGGTTTTTCTCACAACGGTGAATGTCAGCTTGCCCTCGCCGAGGGACTTATTGCTGGACGAATACGCGGTGTAGCTGATCTCGATCGTGCCGTAGTAGTCGGTACGTGGCAGCAGGTAAATATCTTCCACGTCGTTCTGCGAGCCGCTTGCGTTCAGATAGTATTTATCGCTGCTGGACACATCTTTTGCTGCGTCTATTTCAATAATTCCTTTATAGCCCGTCAGCAGGCGGCCGTACTTGGATGCAAGCGCGTCGAACTTGACGTACTCCACATCGCCGCTAACGTCGGAGAATTCCTCCTCGATCATCTCCACGACGTCGGCGTCGTCGAACTGCACGCCCACGCAGGTGATGCTGCCCTCGCCGGCTGCGCTGTCAAAGGTGATGGTACCGGTCACGACCGCATTGTCGTTTGTGTCGTAGACGGTATACACGACGCTGCCGCTGGTGGCGCTGCCGCTCAGCTTGACATACACGTCGGACAGCTTCTGCCCGGTCGTGGTCGAGAAGTAGCAGGCGGTCGAGCCGATAGCGGTTGACGAGCTGCTGCTCTTCGTGAGCGTGCAGTTTTGTGGCGTATCGAACTTCACATAGCTAAGGCTGGTGCTGCTGTTTCCGGCGGCGGTCTTGGCCTTGGACTGGATCGTGGTCGCCTTGATGGCCGAGCCGTCGCCTACGGACATGGTGAACGAGGCCGTCGCGGCCGAAAGGGTGATGTCCTTTTTACCGGTGTAGGTGTAGCCGTTGATTGAAACGGTCGCCTGCACGGTGATCTTCTGGCCGCTGGCGTTGCCTGTGGCCTTGGTGGTGACAGAAGCGCTCGTACCGCTGCCGGAGACGGTCGCGATGTTGCTCGAAAGCGACTTCTCGGTCGAAGCGTCCAGCAGCTCCCAGCTCATGCCGGTGACGTTGCTGACGGTAGTTTTGCTGCTTCCGTTCCATTTATATACAGCTGCTGTGACCTTTGGCGTTTCGCCCACGGTATATTTTGCGCTTGTATTGTCAAATGTCAGCTCAATGGAGTAGTCACGCGATACGCTCAGTGTCACGGTATTCGATTCAAGCATTGCGCTGGTGGTGTTGTTTCTCGTTGCAGTCGCGCCGCAGGTGAACTTATATTCTGTGGTGGAATCTTCAGACGCTTCCGGAACGGTGAAGGTGTAGCTCGCGCTGGTCGCGCCGGTGATGGGCGTGCCGTTCTTGTACCACTGGTAGGCAAGCGTCGCGTCGGACGGCTCCGCCGTGGCCTTGGCGGTGAAGGTGATCTTGTCGCCCGCCACAGCCGTTGTTTTGCTCGCGGTGATCACGTTGGAGGTCACCTCGCCCTCGTTTGTAAGGGTGGCGGTTGCTGTAACCGATCTGTTGCTCTCCGGATCGACGGTGTACTTTGTATAATCCGTGGAATCAGACAGATTCAGATAGCCTCTTACACTCACTGTTTTCTTGTCGGCGGAATAATCGTAGCCCTCCCAGGTGATCGGCACTTCGATTGCACCCAAGGATTCTCCTTCGCTATTATTGACATTGGCCAGAACCGTTGGATACTTTGTCTGGAACCGGCTGAGCAAATCGGATGAGCCATCGCGGATGGTGTAGTCCAAACGGTTGACGACACTTGTGATCGTCTTCTTGTCCCAGACCGTGATCGTCATGCTGACGCTCTTGCCGCCTATCGTAGCGGTCAGCGTTGCTTTTCCCGCCTCATTTCCATATACCTTAACCTTGGATCCAGTAAAGGTTTTCGTATCTTTGTCATAGCCGGTATTTTTAGCAATATTTAGGACTGTATCGTCCGTGACCGACCAGACAACATAGGTCGCCGCATCAGTGGGATCAACCACTGCGGTAACTGTAAGCGCACTGCCGCCCTTGTCCAATTCCTCCGTGCTATAGTCAGTATCGGTGCCAGTGTCTTTCAGCGTCACGCTCGTGATAGTATCAATGACGTTGACGGTATATTCAGCTGACGCATCGGCCGCCGTCGCTTTGATTACAGCGCTTCCTGTTTTAGTGGCGGTAACGACGCCGCTGGATGTAACAGACGCTACCGAAGGACTGCTGCTGCTCCACGTCACAGTGGTGTCCGCTCCTGTAGAGGCAAGTACTTCTGCCTTCAGACTCAGCGTAGTGCCTTTTTTGACGGTCGTGCTCTTGTTGGTGTCTCCGGTCTGCGAAACGACGGTCGTGCCGTTCTTGATGGTGACAATGGCGCTATCAATTACGGTCACCGTTACCGGCTTGCTAACTGAATGGGTTGTGCCCTTGTCAGCAGTCAGCGTGATATAGCCTGTACCTTCTTCCTTTGCAGTCACTGTTAGTTTCCCGTCGGCCCAACTTCCTTCTGCAACTCCGGACGGATCATTCGTAACCGTGATTGCCTGCTTGCCGGTGACAGGCAAGACAGAAGCATTAATCATAACCGAGCCGTCTTTAACAGCCGTTACGCTGTCTGTGCTCGTAGAGATGCTGGTGGCCTTTGAATAAATCGTGAACTTATAGTCTTTTGTACCCTTATAATTCGTGCATGTTTTTTCATTACAGCCCACTTTAGCGATCACATAATCACCGGGTGTCGTCGTGTTCGTAGCGCTCGTGCTAAGCGTTGTCTTCGCGGCGGTATATTTGCCGGTGGACGTGTTATATGTAAGATATCCACTAACTGTTTTACCCGCGCTGGTTTCAAACACCAGCGTTCTGGCATGCGTTGCCGCACAGCCATCAGGCATACTCAATTGGAACGTATCGCCGACAAAAACCTCATTATTTGTATTTCCGCCCGCTGTTATTGTCGTAAGATCGTCCGCCAACACGGCCGGAACCATCGCGCACAGCATGGCCAGAACCAGCAGCGCGCTCAAAAGCCTACGCATTCTCTTCTTCATATGTACACCTCTTTCATGTTCCACCCAAAATTCCTATTTCAGGGATGCTTGTCAAATAGTTTACCATAAATTTTACAAATTGCAACTATTTTATGTAAAGTTTGTGCATTTTTTCTTTGCGCCACAAGGGGTTGTGGGTTTTTACCCGAAAAACCACAACCTATAAAATATTGTAACCATTTTGCACAATTTCGTTACCAGTTGTTGCTTTTCCGCCGCTGCTCTCCGCCTTCGCCCTGCGGCGGGCCGGCAGAATCAAAACAGCGTGATCTGGCTCGTCTCCGGCAGATCGCCGAACGCCCCCGCCTCGCGCAGATCCTCGATATGCGTCTTCGAGACCTTGGGGCAGGCCATGGAGAATTCCTCAATGGACAAAAACTGCTTGCCCTCGCGGCCGTCCAGGATATCCCACGCGGCCGTTTCGCCAAGACCCGACACGGCCACAAACGGCGGCAGCAGCGCATTGCCGTCGATGATGAACCGCGTGGCGTGCGAGCGGTACAGATCGATGTTGGTAAACGAAAATCCGCGCAGGTAGAACTCATAGCAGACCTCAAGCGTGGTGAACAGATCGTCGTCCTTGGCCGTGGCCTCGTCGTCGTTCTTGATTTCCTGCAGCTTCTGCTTGACCAGCTCCACCCCGCGCGTCATGATCGCCGCGTCAAAGCCGCCCTTCTGGCTGCGGCGGTAGAAGTACGCGGCGTAGAACGCCAGCGGCCGGTGTACCTTGAACCATGCGATGCGAAACGCCATCATGACGTAGGCCGTGGCGTGCGCCTTGGGGAACAGATACTTGATCTTCTTGCAGGAGCCGATGTACCAGTCGGGTACGCCCGCGGCCTTCATCTCTTCTTCGGCGCCATCGGGCAGTCCCCTGCCCTTTCGGACCGACTCCATGATCTTGAACGAGCGCTTCTCCGGCATGCCGCATTGGATG
>CAZWKZ010000061.1:0-11402 GCA_964633935.1 uncultured Oscillospiraceae bacterium
ATCATGACTCGCTGGGCAAAGCTGATATCCTCGCCCGCGTGGCGGCTGTGCAGCAGCAGCCCCGCCACATTGACGTTTGCCGCGTCCGCGCGGGAGATCGCCTTGCCGCCGGCGGCGTCGAGCCGGGTGAAATTCTCGTTCATCTGCGTGAGACTGACCGGGTCGCTCTCGACCCATGTGCACAGCCCAAGTTGTTCCGTTCTGGTCATAAAAACCCTCCTGATCATATTTGGATGCGCGCGCATCCTTCACCCACAGGCGCAAAAGTTGCCCGGATTGCACACATCCGGGCAACTTTTTGTGGATCTTGTATCAGGTGATCACGAAACCGCCGCTTACGCCCAGTACCTGCCCCGTGACGAACGCCGCATCGGCCAGGTACGCAATGGCCCGCGCGATATCCTCCGGCGTGCCGAGCCGCGCAAGGGGCGTGTCCTGCCGCAGCGATTCCAGCACCTCTGGCGCAACGGCGGCGCACATGTCGGTCTGGATGACGCCCGGCGCGACGGCGTTCACGCGGATGTGGGACGGACCCAGCTCCTTTGCCAGCGCCTTGGTGAGCGCGATCAGCGCGCCCTTGGTGGCGGAGTAGGCCGCCTCGCACGACGCGCCCACCTGGCCCCACATGGAGCAGACGTTCACGATCGCGCCCGACTGCTGCGCGAGCATCGACGGCAGCGCCGCGCGAATACAGTAGAACGCGCCGTCGACGTTCACGGCGAACAGCCGCCGCCACTCGTCCGGCGTGATCTGTGAGATCAGCCCATAGTGGCAGACGCCGGCGTTATTGACGAGCACGTCGACGCGGCCCAGCTGGGCGAACGCGCGGCAGACTGCGGCCTCGTTCGCCACGTCGCAGCAGATCGCGCGCGCGCCGGTGGAACGCGCGACGGCCTGCGCCGCGGCGTGATCCTTCTCATATAAAAAGCTGACCGTGTCGCCGCGCGCGGCAAACAGGCGGACCGCCGCGGCGCCAATGCCGCGCGAGCCGCCGGTGACGAGTATATGCATGGGCGTTACCTCCAAAACGATGGGCGTTTTTACTTGTGCTTGGGCGTTCCGTTTTGCTGCGCGCGGCCAAACTGCGTATGGCGAACGACGCCTGCAAAAAGCGGCCGAACATGCGGCGGAAAACGCGCGGGATCAAAAACAGCAAAGACATGCCGCCCTCTTCGCGTGAAAAGAGCGGCTGTTTCTGCGGTCATCTGCGGCGGGATTTGGTCTTGCGGTCGTTATATTGCTTGAGCGACGACATTTTGCTGTCGGACTCGGACATGAACTGCTTGAGCATATCGTCAAAGGATTTCTGCTGCGGCTCGGCGGCGCGCGCGTCGGATCTCTGCCGGTCGGAGGCGGGGGCGGGCTTTCCGGGCGTACCGGCGTGATAAGCCGGGCGCGGGCGGTTTGACTGCTGGCGCGGAGGCGGCGCAATGGTACGCTTGATGGAAAGATTGATCTTCCCATTTTCCATGCCGATGATCATGACCTTTACGGTCTGCCCCTCGGTCAGATGATCGTGGAGGTCGCTGACATAGGTATGCGCGACCTCGGAAATGTGCACCATGCCCGTGGACCCGTCCGGCAGAAGAATGAACGCGCCGAACTTGGTCAGACTTTTGACTTTCCCTTCTACAACGGCTCCAACTGTTAGCTCCATAGCTTCGCAATAATCCCCCATATTTTCTGTGTCAATCGCCCACGTCTTCAAAGACGATCTCGCCCTCGGCGACCATGCCGAGCTTTTCGCGCGCGACGGCCTCGATGCCGGCGTCGGTGTCAATGTTTTCGATGGCGTCGGTCAGACGGCTGTTTTCCTGCTCGGCGGAGGTGATGCCGCTTGTCAGCTGCGCGGCCTCGGCCTGCTTGGCGCTGATCTGGCGGCGCAGCGACACCAGGGTAACGGTAGCATACACCACTACGATCAGGATGATCAGCTTGACCAGCAGTGACGACTTGACAAACTTCATTGCGCGCCGCGCTCCTTCCCGGCTTGTGTTTCAGCCATATCTTACCGAGTATTGTAACCCATTTTTTGACGCTTGCAAAGAGGTTTTTCAAAATTTTCTTGAGAAATTGCAAAAAAATCCGTACTGGGGCGGCGATCAGCCGCAGCGCGCGGCCCAAAAGACGGTACGCGGCGGTGAACGCGCGCAGTACCAGCGGGCTGAGCGTGAGAAAATAGGCGCACGCGCCAAGCCCCAACCCCACGAACGCAAACAGCCGGAACAGCCCCCGGCCGGGATAGAGCGCGAAAAGCAGCAGCGCCGAGAGCGTCACAAGCGAGAACAGCACGTCGAGCGCCGCCGTCAGCCACGGGCGCAGGCGCCTTGCCGCGCGCAGCGCGTCATAGACGACGCCCAGCGCCAGAGCCAGCAGCGCGGACGCGGCAAACTCCGCCGCCTGCAGCGTGACCGGCAGCTCCATCAGCCGAACAGCCGCGCAAAAAAGCCGACGGCGGGCGTCTCATCCTCATATGATATGGAATCGACCGTGCCGTCGACTGCGACCTGCCCGCCGTCAAGCGAGAGCATCTGCAGATGCAGCCCTGTGCCGCGGATGAGCACGCTGCCGCGCGTGGTCGTGAGCTGGATGGCCGATTCGTCAAAGCTCTCGACCTCGATCACGCCCGTCATCGACAGCTTGCGCCGGGAGTCGAGCACCAGCTTGTGCGGCGTTTCCAGCGCCCTTTCGTTCGTCGCGTTTGCGTTTGCCATGCGATCCATCCTCCTGTACCGTATCGTTTGTACAGTATACGGCCGAAGGACGAGCCACATGCCAATTTATTTTGCTTCGTCCGGCAGGATCTCGCGGTACATGCCGACGGCGTCGTCTTTTCTGACGTTGTCCGACACCTGCAGCACCTCGACCGTAACGGCGCGCGCGCCGAACTGGATCTGGATGCGGTCGCCGACCTTGACGTCGTAGCTGGCCTTGGCCGGCCGGCCGTTGACGCTCACGCGCGCGTTGTCGCACGCCTCGTTGGCCACCGTGCGGCGCTTGATCAGGCGCGAGACCTTTAAAAATTTATCCAAACGCATGGATCCTTCTCCTATATGTTGGTAGTAGCTTTACGCGATGTTCCGGCGCGGCCCATAAGTTAAGGCCGGCAAGCCGCCGGCCTTGGCTTATTTCGCGACCTTGTCCTTCAGCGCCTTGCCGGCCTTGAAGACGGGAACGATGGTAGCGGGGATCTCGATGGCTTCCTTGGTCTTGGGGTTGCGGCCCATGCGGGCCTCGCGGGACTTGGTCTCAAAGCCGCCGAAGCCGACGAGCTGGACCTTATCGCCGGCGCACAGCGCCTCGGTGATGGTATCGACGGTGGCGTTGACGGCCTTTTCTGCGTCCTTCTTGGACATGCCGCACTTCTTGGCGACTTCAGCGATGAGTTCGGTCTTGTTCATGGTTGCTCCTCTTTTCATGTAGTGATCTAAGATTGGGATAGCTCCGGTTCCTGCCCGTCCCATAACGCGCGGAGCGCCTCATGCGGCAGCTCGCCCAGCGTCCGGCCCTGGCCGGCCGCAGCGGACTCCATCGCGGCAAAGCGGCGGATAAAGCGCTCGCAGGCTTGATGCAGGCTCTGCTCGGGATCGTACTGCAGGAATGCGGCAACACGGACTGCGGCGAAAAGCGTATCGCCCAGCGCTTCTTCGGGATCGCCGCCCGCGCGGACGGCTTGACGCAGCCGGGCCGTTTCATGCTCTAGTTTGTCCAGACATTCGTCAATAGATTCCGGACCGAACCCAACATTTGCGGCTTTTTTCTGGAGCTTCTCGCCGCGCCACAGCGCCGGCAAGGACCGCGCCACGCCGTCGAGCGTCTCGGACACGGTTTTCTGCCCCTTTTCCAGCTGCTTGATTTCCTCCCAACTGCCCGCGGTGCTGCTGCCAAACAGACGCGGGTGGCGGAAAATCAGCTTTTTGCAGATCCCGTCGCAGACGTCGTCCAGCGTGAAGCGGCCCGCCTCACGCTCGATGTCGGTATGGAACAGCACCTGCAGCAGAACGTCGCCCAGCTCTTCACACATGATCCCGGCGTCGTCCTGGTCGAAGCCCTCGCAGGCTTCGTAGACCTCTTCCAAAAAGTTGCGGCGGATGGACAGATGCGTCTGCGCGCCGTCCCATGGGCAGCCGCCCGGCGCGCGCAGCACGCGGACAAGCTCGACCAGGTCCTGAAAGTCATAGCGGTCTTTGCTAATAAAATCTACCATATTTTTTCTTCTTTCGCAAGGGCTGATTCAAGTTTTTTCACGAATTCTGAGGATTTTTGCAATTTTTTCGCCCTTCGGCAGCAGCAGGCAGTCTTCATACGTCACGCAGCGCAGCGCCACGGCCAATACCAGGTACACCACAACGGCGAAAACAAGCGCGGCCAGACAGGCCAGACGCGCCGAGCCGAGCGCCTGCTCGAGCACGTGATAGGCCATATACGTCGCCGCGCCCATGATGGCCGCGGCCAGAAACGGCCGGACGAGGTTCTTGAAGACGGCGGGGCGCGTCGTAACGCTTTTGCGCATGGTGATAAGATCGAGCGCCGTGATGCACACATAGCACACCAACGTACCGATGGGCGCGCCGACGATATTGATCTCCTGGATGCCGACGAGCACGTAATTCACGACGATCTTCACCACGCCGCCGACGAGCATGTTCACGACCGGCGTGGTCACGTCGCCGTGCGCCTGCATAAAGGCGTTGAGCAGCAGCACAGTGGAGTTGAAGATGACCGTGACGCCGAGAATGGACAGGATCGGCGCGGCCGTAGCGACGCTGACTTCGCCGTAGCCCGGGCAGAGCAGGCGAATGATGGGCTGCGCGAGCACAGACAGCCCCGCCGCGCACGGCATGGCGATCAGGCCCATAGTGCGAAGCGCCGATTCCTCGGTGGCGCGGGCGCTGGGCAGATCCTTGCGCGTGAGCGCGGCCGTGATGGCCGGGATGCAGGCGATGGTGATCGTCGGGATAAACGCGCACGGAAGGGCAAAGATGGTCTGCTGAAACGAGTAGATGCCGTTGGCGGTATCGACCTGCAGCTCCGTCCAGCCCAGCGCGCCAGTGAGCCGGCGCATATAGATCATGGTGTCGATGAGATTGATGATCTGCAGCCCCGCCGCGCCCAGTGTGATGGGCACCGCGATGGAAAGCAGCTCCTTGAGCGTGCTGCGGCCAGATTTGGCTGCACCGCCCTGCGGCAGCGCGCGGTACGCGCCGCGGAATTTGCTGTTGAGGTAGACGACCGACACCAGGCAGCCCAGCGTCACGCCCAAGATCGCGCCGCCGGCGGCATAGATGATGCTGCCGGTCCGCTTCATCACAAGATACGCGATGCTCAGGCCCACGGCAAGGCGCGTGAGCGCCTCAAGGATCTGGCTGATGGACGTCGGGGACATGTAGCGCTGGCCCTGGAAGAAGCCGCGGTAGGCCGAGATCAGGCAGATGAGCAGCACGCACGGCGCGAGCGCCGCGATGGCCGCCCATGAGTTCGTGTTTGTGGTGACCATGACGGACAGCTGCCTGCAGAAAAGCAGCATGCCGAGGCTTCCCACGATGCCGATGGTGAGAAATACATACAGCGCCGTTTTGAAGATACGCCGGATCTGCGCGTAGTTGCCCAGCTCCTGCGCCTCGGCGATCATACGGCTGACGGCCACGGGCAGGCCCGTGGTGGAGATCATCAGCAATACGTCGTAGACCTTGTAGGCGTTATAGAAATAGCCGCTGCCCTGCTCGCCGATGATGTAGTTGAGCGGCGTCTTGAACAAAAAGCCCATGAGCTTGACGACGACGGTCGCCATGGCGAGCACGGCCGTACCCTGCAGGAAGCTCTGCTTTTTGATGGGTTTTTCGTTCATGCCTGCGCCTCCTTCGGTCCGTCTGCAAAGACGGTGGGGATGGCATAGTCGTGCAGCTCCTGCGCGACCGCGCCAAGGTCAATGGTGGAATATTTGCCCGCGAAGTACAAAATCTTGCCGCGCACCATGGTGAGCGCAACGTCGTGGCCGGAGGCGGCGTAGACGAGATTCGACAGAACGTTGTGGCACGGGATCAGATGCGGCTGGTTAAAATCGAGCAGGATAAGATCCGCGTCCATGCCGACGGCGATCTGGCCGCACTCTTTGTCGCGCCCCTGCGCCCTTGCGCCGCAGACCGTGGCCATCATCAGCGCCGCCTCGGCCGGTACGGCGGTGGGGTCGCCGGTCTTTCCCTTGGCCATGAGCGCGCAGGCCTTGATTTCCTCAAACAGGTCCAGATTGTTGTTGGAGGCGACCGAATCGGTGCCGAGGCACACGTTCATGCCGGCTTTGACCATGCCCATGACGTCCGCGCAGCCGGAGGCGAGCTTGAGATTGCTCACCGGGCAGTGCACCGCGCTCACGCCGCGCTTGGCAAGCAGGCGCATGTCGTCTTGCGTCAGGTGTACGCAGTGCGCCGCGATGGCGCGCGTATCGAACACGTGGTGGCAGTCGAGTACCTGCGCGGGCGTGAGGCCGTGGCGCTCCATACACGCGTCATGCTCCGCCTTTGTCTCGGACAGATGTACATGCATGCCGAGGCGGTTGTTGATGGCGTATTCAGACAGCGCGTCCCACAGCGGGTACGAGGAGGTATATTCGGCGTGGATCGCGCACTCGACCCGGATGCGGCCGCCGTCGTAGCCGTGCCATGCTTCATGCAGGCCGACCAGCTCCCGGCAGGCGGCGGAGCGCTCAAAGTCGAACTCCTCGCCGGGGGCCATCATACTCGCGCGGCTGAGGTTCGCCTTGATGCCCGTCTCGGCCACGGCCTGGGCGATGGCGTCGTCAAAGTAGTACATGTCGGACACGCTGGTCACGCCGAAGCGCAGGCACTCGGCAAGGCCAAGCAGCGTCGCGGCCTTGACCGCGCGCGCGTCAAGGCGCTCTTCGCGCGGGAAGATGTGCTCGCTCAGCCATGGCTGCAGCGCCAGATCGTCGGCGCAGCCGCGCAGCAGCGCCATAGGCAGATGCGTGTGGCAGTTGATCAGTCCCGGCATCATGACCATGCCCGTGCCGTCGATGATCTTGTCCGGCTGTTCGGCCGGCGGCTTTTTGGCAAGGTAGCTGATCTTGCCGTCCGTCACGCCGACAAACGCGTCGGGCCAGACGGACATGCGCGCGTCCATCGTGACGACGCAAACGTGGGAAAATAAGGTGTCCATGGTTCCTCCTTAGCCCGTCTGGGCCTCGTCCAGCGTGGACAGCAGGGCGAAGATCTCGTCCTTCTGCCGCAAAATGGCGTCGATGCGCTGGATGTAGTCCTGCGGATATTTGGGATTGTGGAAGCGCTCGAGCTGCCCGGCGGGAAGATTGACCTTGTTCATGCCGCCCGCGCCGAGGGACAAAATCGTATGCAGCTCTTCCATCATGTATATGTTGTAAAGTCCGCAATAGCCCGGCCGGCGCCAGCCGACATTTTCAAAGCTGCCGGACATGTATTTCTGCCGGTAGAGATAGTATGGGGAAAAGCCCGCCGCGCGCAGCGCCTGCGCCGTTTCGTCCAGCATCTGCGCCACGTCCCGCTGCGACGGCAGCTGCACGCGGTTTTGGAACAGCGCCGCCCCCTTTTTCAGCGCCAGCGTGTGTACGGTCACGTTGCTGGGGCGCAGCGCGAGCACCTGGCGCACCGATCCGGCGAAGCCCGCAGGCGTGTCTCCGGGCAGGCCCGCGATGAGATCCATGTTGATATCGTCAAAGCCTGCGCGCTTCGCGGCGGCAAACGCCGCGAGCGTGTCCTGCGCGCTGTGCCGCCGGCCGATGGCGCGCAGCACCGCGTCGTTCATCGTCTGCGGATTGATGGAGATCCGCGTGCAGCCGCCTTGGCGGATGACGCGCAGCTTCTCCAGATCCAGCGTATCGGGCCGCCCGCCCTCGACGGTGAATTCCAGACAGCGCGAGAGGTCAAAATTGTCCCGGATGGCCGCCAGCAGCCGCGCCATCTGCTGCGAGCAGAGCGTTGTGGGCGTGCCGCCGCCGATATACAGCGTGCGGATGCTGCGCCCGGCGTCTCGCAGGAGTCTGCCCGTGTGCTCGATCTCGCGGATGAGACAGTCGAGATACGGCGGCAGAAGCGCGCCGAAGCGCTCGACCGATTCGCTCACGAACGAGCAGTAGGCGCAGCGCGTGGGGCAAAACGGGATGCCGATGTAGAGCGATAGATCGCGCGGCGAGAGCAGCTTCGCCGCCGCGAGGGTTTGCATCGACGCGTCGACGCACAGCCGCGCGCGCTCCGGCGTGACGAAGTAGACCGACTGGAGCAGCTGCTCCGCCTGGCGGCGGTCGCCGCCGTCCATCAGGCATTTGGTGGACAATTTGCTCGGCCGCACGCCGGACAGCGCGCCCCACGGCGGCGTGACGGGCAGCAGCTTCGCTGCCGCGAGGTAGTAGCTCTGCTGCAGGATGCGCCGAGTGGCGCGCACGTCGGCCGCGTCCAGACGGACGCGGCGGCTGGCCCAGGCAGTCTTTGCGTCAAAGGTGATCGTGGTCGTGGCCGTCAGCCATGTTTTGCCGCGCGAAAGCGCGGAGATCGCGCCGTCCTCGCCGGAAAACGGCACGTCGGAAAAGACGCTGGCAGAGTCGGCAAACAGCTGCATCTGCAGCTGTTCGACGCAGTAGCGTTCGGTATGCCCCTTCAGATACAGCTTCATTGCCGCATCGCCTCGCGCAGATAAGGGTTCGTCCGGCGCTCGCAGGAAAGCGTGCTGGACTCGCCGTGGCCGGGATAGATCTCGTAGTCGCCGGCAAGCTGGCCCAGCCGCTTGAGCGAGGCGAGCATCTGCTCGCTGCTGCCGCCGGCAAAGTCGACGCGGCCGCACGAGCCTGCAAAGAGCGTGTCGCCGGTAAAGATGGCGTTTTGCGCCATCAGGCACACCGAGCCTTGCGTATGGCCCGGCGTGTGCAGCACGCGCACGGAAAGACTGCCGACGGCGATCTCATCGCCCTCGGCGTACGTATCGGTATAGACGAGCTTTCCGTGGCTCATGTTCAGCTCCTCGACGGTATCGAGCGCATGGACGTAGATGGGCGCGTCCGGCGCGGCGCGGCGCAGCGCCGAAAGCCCGCCCACGTGGTCAAAATGCGCGTGCGTGAGCAGGATCTTGTCAATGGCGAAGCCGCGCGCGGCGGCAAACGCGGCGATTTTCTCGCCCGCCGCGCCGGGATCGATCACAGCGCAGACGCAGGCTTCTTTGTCGCAGAGGAAATAGCAGTTGGTGCCGAGCATGCCCAGCTGCATGGAAAAAATCTTCATAGCATCCTCCGGTTATTTCAGATCGTTCGTATCCACGATGATGGTCACGGGGCCGTCGTTCTCAGACTGGACCTGCATATACGCGCCGAACCGCCCGTGCTGCGGGGGAAAGCCGAGACGCTCGCACTCGGACAAGAACTGCTCGTAGAGCGCGTTTGCAAGCTCGGTGCCGGCGGCGCCGGTAAAGCTGGGCCGGCGGCCGTGGCTCACGTCGGCGTAGAGGGTGAACTGGCTCACGACCAGAACGCTGCCGCCCACGTCGGCCAGCGCGCGGTTCATCTTGTCGTTTTCATCGCGGAATACGCGCAGAGAAAGGATCTTTTCCGCCAGCTTTTTGCAAAGCGCGGGCGTATCGCCGGGCGCAACGCCCAGCAAAATCAAAAAACCGCGTCCGATGCTTCCCACCGCCGCGCCGTCAATGGACACGGCGGCGGAATTGACGCGCGTAACGATTGCGCGCATGGCAAACGCCTCCTATCGTCAATCTGTGCCGCGGCGCACCTCGCTCACGCCGGAGATGCCGCGCAGCCTTGCGCAGACATTCTGCAGCTCGGTGAGGTTGTGCACCTGAAAGCTGAGCAGCACCATGGCCCGGCCGCCGCCGACCGAACGGGCGGTCATCTCGCGGATGCGCATGCGAAGCGACGTCATGACCGTCGCTACGTCCAGCATCAGTCCGTCGCGGTCGACCGCCTCCAGCTCGAGCGCCGTTTCAAACATTGCGTCCGGCGTCTCGGCCCAGGTGACCTTGACCCAGCGGCCGGCCTGCGACGGGTCGCCGGCGTGCCGGGCGTTGGGACAGTCGCGCCGGTGGACCGACACGCCGTAGCCCTTGGTGATAAAGCCGATGATATCGTCGCCCGGTACGGGCGTGCAGCAGCGGCTGAACTTGATCATGCACGAGCCGATGTCCTCGACGATGACGCCGGAGGCCGCCGGCGTGCCGGCCGCGGGGGGCTTGATCTGCAGCGCGGCCTCGCGCGCCTGCGTCGAGCGCGTGGCCTTGGTCAGCTCGTCCTTCACGCGGTTGACGGCCTTCACCGCCGTCAGACCGCCGAAGCCGATGGCCGCGTACATGTCGTCGAGACAGTCGAAGCTGACCTTCTTGAGCACCGTGCGCAGCACGTCCTCATTTTGCAGGATATCGGGGTCGATGTTGATGTGCCGCAGCTCGGATTCAAAGCTGGCGCGGCCCCTTATGATATTCTCCTCGCGCTTTTCGCGCTTGAACCACTGCTTGATCTTGATGCGCGCCTGGTTCGACTGACAGATGTTGAGCCAGTCGCGGCTGGGTCCGCGCGCGTTTTTGGACGTCAAGATCTCGACGATATCGCCGTTGTGCAGCGCCACGTCGTAGCCCGCGATGCGGTTATTGACCTTTGCACCGATCATCGAGTTGCCCACCGCCGAGTGGATCGCATAGGCGAAGTCGATGGGCGTCGAGCCTGCCGGCAGCGAGATGACCTTGCCCTTGGGGGTAAAGACGAAGACCTCGTCGTCGAACATATCCACCTTCAGCGAATGGATATAGTCGTCGGCCTCGACGTCCTGCTGGTTCTCCAGCAGCCGCCGGACCCACTCGAACTCCTTCTCCGTGCCGTCGCCCACGTTCTGCTTGTATTTCCAGTGCGCCGCGACGCCGTATTCCGCCGTCTGGTGCATCTCCCAGGTGCGGATCTGCACCTCGAACGGGATGCCCTGCGAGCCGATGACGGTGGTGTGCAGCGACTGATACATGTTGGGCTTCGGCGTGGAGATATAGTCCTTGAAGCGGCCGGGGATGGGATTGAACAGGTCGTGGATGTGGCCCAGAACGTTATAGCAGTCGGCGATGTTGTCTACGATCACGCGGAAGGCGTACAGGTCGTACAGCTCGTCGATGGTCTTGTTCTGCGTGCGCATCTTGCGGTAGATCGAGTACGTGTGCTTGATGCGCCCGTAGATCGAGCCGTGGATGCCCACGGAGGAAAGGCGCGAGGTGATCTTCGACTGGATGGCGTTCATGAAGTCGTTGGAGCTGTTCTCATTGGCCTTCAAATGGTCGATGATCTGCTGGTAGCCCTCGGGATCGAGGTACTGCAGCGACACGTCCTCCAGCTCCCACTTGATCTTCTGCATGCCGAGCCGGTGCGCCAGCGGCGC
>CAZWKZ010000062.1:0-11362 GCA_964633935.1 uncultured Oscillospiraceae bacterium
ATCAACCTCCACCGTCAAAAAATGGGCATGGTGTTTCAGCACTTCAACCTATTTCCGCATATGACGCTGCTGCGCAACATGACGCTCGCGCCCATGAAGCTGCTGAAAAAAACCAGAAGCGAGGCAGAGCGCAGCGCCATGGAGCTTTTGTCGCGCGTAGATCTGGCCGATCGGGCCGACGCCTATCCCAGCCAGCTCTCCGGCGGGCAGAAGCAGCGTGTGGCCATCGTCCGCGCGCTTGCGATGCAGCCGGAGGTCATGCTCTTTGACGAGCCGACCTCCGCGCTCGATCCCGAGATGGTGGGCGAGGTGCTCGAGGTCATGAAGGAGCTGGCCAAAAGCGGCATGACCATGGTCGTCGTCACGCACGAGATGGGCTTTGCCCGCGAGGTGGCCGACCGCGTCTTGTTCATGGACGGCGGCAAGCTCGTGGAGCAGGGTCCGCCGGAGGAGATCTTTGCAGCGCCCAAAAGCCCGAGATTGCAGGATTTTCTAGCAAAGGTATTGTAAAAACGCGGCCTCGCCGCGAACGCCGCGAGACTTTGACGCGCCGCGCGGCCCCGCTTTGCAGCGGGGCCGCGTTTTTCTGTCTTTGCCGCTCTACCGCCACCGGCCGAAAACGCCGGGCGCGCCTTTCTCTTGCTCTTTTTCTCCCGTTCTGCTATCATAGTCTTACTTCGGGAGGTGGAAAGATGGCTGAATTTTTACCCGTCAGCCGGGCCGACATGCGCGCGCGCGGCTGGACGCAGTGCGACTTTGTCTATATCATCGGCGACGCCTACGTCGATCACCCGTCGTTTGGCCACGCCATCATCTCGCGCGTACTCGAGCACGCGGGCTACAAGGTCGGCGTCATCTCGCAGCCCGACTGGAAAGACCCCAACTCCGTCTGCGCGCTGGGCGAGCCGCGTCTGGGCTTTCTCGTCATGGGCGGGAATATGGACTCTATGGTCAACCACTACGCGGTATCCAAAAAGCGCCGCCAAACGGACGCCTACACCCCGGGCGGCGTCATGGGCAAGCGGCCGGACTACGCGGTGGTGGTCTACTGCAATCTGATCCGCCGCAGCTATCAAAAAACGCCTGTCATCATCGGCGGCATCGAGTCCAGCCTTCGAAGGCTTGCGCACTACGACTACTGGTCGGACCGGCTCAAGCGGTCGATCCTGCTTGACGCGCAGGCCGATCTTTTGATCTACGGTATGGGCGAGCGCGCGATCGTACAGGTGGCCGACGCGCTGAACGACGGCATGGACGTGCGCGATATCACCTATATCGACGGCACAGTATATAAAACGCGCGAGGAAGACTTCCTGCCCACAAGCCTGCGCCTGCCGTCTTATGCCGAGCTGACCGCCGACAGGGCCAATTACGCGCGCAGCTTCTACACACAGTACTGTAACACCGACCCCTTTACCGCCAAACAGCTCGTCGAACCGTATGGCCCGCACGAATTCGTCGTACAGAATCCGCCGCAAAAGCCGCTTTCGCAAGCGGAGATGGACGAAATTTACGACCTGCCCTACTGCCGGACGTATCATCCGTCCTATGAAGCGCTCGGCGGCGTGCCGGCCATCAGTGAGATCCGCTTTTCCCTCACGTCCTGCCGCGGCTGCTTCGGCGCGTGCAGCTTCTGCGCGCTCACGTTCCATCAGGGCCGCATCATCCAGACCCGCTCGCATGACTCCATTGTCCGCGAAGCGCAGCGCATGACGCGCGATAAGGCGTTCAAGGGCTATATCCACGACGTCGGCGGTCCCACGGCCAACTTCCGCCAGCCGGCGTGCAAAAAGCAGCTCGTCAAGGGCGCGTGCCAAAACCGCCAGTGTCTGTTCCCCACGCCGTGCAAAAACATGATCGCCGACCACTCGGACTACCTTTCGCTTTTGCGAAAGCTCCGCAAGCTCCCCGGGGTAAAAAAGGTTTTCATCCGCAGCGGTATCCGCTTCGACTACCTGCTGGCAGACCCGTCGGACGTGTTTTTCAAGGAGCTGGTGCGCCACCATGTCTCCGGCCAGCTGAAGGTCGCGCCGGAGCACGTATCGGACGCCGTGCTGCAAAAAATGGGCAAGCCCGCGCACAGCGTCTATCTGCGCTTTCTGGAGAAGTACCATCAGCTCAACCGGCGCGAGGGGGTAAAGCAGTATGTCGTGCCGTATCTCATGTCCTCGCACCCGGGCTGCACGATGCAAAGCGCGGTGGAGCTGGCCGAATATCTGCGCGACACCGGCCACCAGCCCGAGCAGGTGCAGGATTTCTACCCCACGCCGTCGACGCTGTCGACCGTCATGTATTACACGGGGCTGGACCCGCGCACGATGGAGCCGGTCTACGTGCCGAAAAATCCGCACGAAAAGGCGATGCAGCGCGCGCTCATCCAGTATAAAGATCCAAAAAACTACAAGCTCGTGCACGAGGCGCTGGAACAGGCAGGGCGCGAGGATCTGATCGGCTTTGGACCCAAGTGCCTCATCCGCCCGCGGCGCGGCGAAGCCGGCGCCGCGCCGCAGAAGACGCAGGCGCAATCAAAGCCGCGAGCGCCGCGCGCAACGGCAAAAACGCCCGCGCGCAAGGGCCGCGCTTACGCGCCGCGCGGCGGCAAACGGCGCTAGGCGTACAAGTACTATCGCGGCAAACGGCGGCATATATTCTTCCATACGAACTAAATGAGGTGGAAGAATGGAAAACACAGCCAATCGAATTTCTCTTGTCGGCACGCTCAAAGAGCTTCCCGCCCTCTCGCACACCAACCACGAACGAAATTTCTACCGTTTTATGCTGGAGGTGTCCCGCCTGTCCGGCGCGTCCGATCTTCTGCCCGTCGTCGCGGCGGAGGACGTGCTGATGGCCGCAGATCTGTTCCAGGGCTATCAGATCGCCGTCACCGGCCAGATCCGCTCGTTCAACTCCAAGGCCGAGACCGGCCGGAAGCTCATCATCTCCGTATTCGCAGAATCCGTCACAACGACCGACCGGGCGCACGAGAACGAGCTTACGCTCACAGGCGCGATCTGCAAGCCGCCCGTGTTCCGCCGCACGCCGCTCGGCCGCGAGATCTGTGATATCATGCTCGCCGTGAACAGGCCCTACCGCCGCACGGATTATATCCCCTGCATTCTCTGGGGACGGCTGGCGCAGCAGGCGTCGTCCTACGCCGTGGGCGCCGCGCTCACGCTCACGGGGCGGCTGCAGAGCCGCGAGTACATCAAGGTCCTCCCCGACCACAGCGAGACGCGCACCGCCTATGAGGTTTCGGTCACCACGGCGGAGCTTGCCGCAGCCGCAGAAGCGCCCATCTGAGACTTTGCAGGGTGCATCAGCTGGCAAAGTGAAAAAATTTTTCTAAATTTCTCCTGCTTTGGCGCAACGTGCGGCTAAAATTCTCGTCTTGATAGATGACCAGATAAAAAGAAAGGGGAATCTCTATGAAAAAGACCAGACTTTTTGCCCTTGCGCTTGCTTTGTGCCTGCTGTGCGCAGCGTTTGCCGGCTGCGCGGCCAGCGGCCCCAACAGCGCCTCTTATGATACGGCGGCGCAGAACAGCAAGGCTGAGCAAGGCTTTCCCGCCGAGCCTGCCGAAGAGCCGGCGGGTGCGGCTCTGTATGAGGAAGCAGCCCTCGCCACCGCCGACTACGACGTCGCGGGCAACGTCAGCTACGACGAGTCCGTCTCGGACTACACGAGCAAGATCATCTATTCTGCGAACCTGCAGCTGCAGACCACCGAATTTGACGCGGCGGCCGCCGCGCTTGAACGCATGACCGCCTCGTTCGGCGGCTTTGTCGAGCGCTCAGACGTCTCGGGCGATATCAGCTACGAGTCCGACGGCTCGACGCGCGTCGTTAACCGCTGGGGCTACTACACGCTGCGTATCCCGTGCGACCAGTTTGAGGAATTTCTCTCTCAGGCCGAGGGCATCGGCAACGTGCTGTCCAGAAACAAGTACGCCGAGAACGTCACCTCCACGTATACCGATTACGAGGCCCGGCTGTCAAGTCTATACACACAGGAGGACAGGCTCCTTTCCATGCTGGAAAAGAGCGAGGATGTAGAAAGCCTCATCGCGCTCGAGCAGCGGCTTTCCGACGTGCGCTACGAGATCGAGTCGATCGAGCGAAACCTGCGCAATCTTGACATGCAGATCAGTTATTCCACCATATCGGTCGACCTGCAGGAGGTCGAGATCTATACGCCCACCGCGCCTGTGCAGCGCACGTTCGGTCAGAAGCTCTCCGACGCATTTTCCAGCGGCTGGACCAGCTTTGCCCGCAGCCTGCAGCGCTTTGCGATCGGTCTGGCCGAGGCGGTGCCGACGCTCATCATTCTGATCGTGATCCTTGCGGTATGCATCATCGTCGTGCGCCGCGTGATCAAAAAGCGCCGCGCAGCAAAGCAGCAGCCGCCTGAGCAAAACGACACACCGCAGACATGACCATGCGCCCTGCCGGATACCCGGCAGGGCGCAGTTTTTCCCGGAAACGAAGATAGAAAGCCGTCCGCTTCAAAATGCGCGGCTTTTGCAGCGCGAACGCCCGCCCGGCCAAGGCCGGGCGGGCGTCGTGTTATTCCTCCCACAACTGGCGAAACGCCGTGGGCAGCGCGATATCGCGCGCAAAGCGCGCGCTGTCGGCCCAGACGAATCCCCCGGCCTCATGCGCGCAGACGACGGTGAAGCAGCGCATCTGCCACTCGACATGCGTGAACACATGCGTCTTTTCGCGCATACTCACAAGCTCGCGCGGCTGCGCGCCCCACGCCTCGAGAAGCGCCAGCGCCTCGGGCGCGTCAAGCGTTCCCGGCACGTTGGGAAGCTCCCACAGTCCCGCCAAAAGCCCCGTCTCGGCGCGCTTTTTGACCGCGCAGGCGTCTGCGCAGAGCAGGCGGAAGACGGTCAGCTTCTCGATCCGCCGGGCCTTTTTCGCCTCTTTGACGGGGAAGCGTCTCTGCGTTCCTGCTGCGCGCGCGCGGCACAGCGCCGCCGCGGGGCAGATATCGCAGCACGGCTCGCCGTTCGGCACACACACCGTCGCGCCCAGCTCCATCAGGCTCTGCGTGAAATCGCCGCAGCTGCCCGCAGGGTAGATCTCCGCCAGGCGCGCGCAGTATTCATCCTTCACGGCCTGCTTTGACACGCACGCGCTGTCTGCCATGACGCGCGAGATCACGCGCAGCACGTTTCCGTCCACGGCGGGCGTGGGCAGGCCGAAGCAGATCGAGCCGATCGCCCCGGCGGTGTACGCGCCCACGCCGGGCAGGCTTCGAAGCTGCGCCAGCGTGCGCGGGAATTCGCCGCCGAACTCGCGCATGATCGTCTGCGCCGCCTTTTGCAGGTTGCGCACGCGGCTGTAATAGCCAAGCCCCTCCCATAGCTTATTGAGCCGGTCAGGCTCGCACGCGGCCAGCGCCTGGACGGTGGGAAGCTCAGCAAGAAACCGCGTATAGTAGCCCTTCACGGCCTCGGCGCGCGTCTGCTGCAGCATGATCTCAGACAGCCACACGTGGTACGGCTCGTTGTCCTGCCGCCACGGCAGCGCGCGGTGGCCCGCGCGATACCAGGTAAGCAGCCGGTCGGCAAGCTCAGGCGATAGTCGGTCCATCCCGCGCCTCCTTTTTCATGGTTTTCTCCATTGTAAAGAATCCGGCGCGGAAAGTCAAATCCATACCTCAGAAGTAGAACAGCTCTTCAAATTTTTTGTCCAGCGCCACGCACAAAACCAGCGCCAGCTTCGCCGTGGGGTTGAACTGCCCGGTCTCGATCGAGCTGATGGTATTGCGCGAGACGCCGACAAGCTCGGCCAGCTGCGTCTGCGAAAGTCCGCGCTCGGCGCGCGCCTGCTTGAGCCGATTTTTGAGCACCAGTTTCTCGTCCATTGCCCGCCTCAGTGTCCCATGAAAAACCGCACCGTCGCCACGACGGCCATCGCGATCGTGACAATGGCCATGATCAGATCGTACCGCTGCTTTGTCTTCACGTAGCAGTATATCCGCCCGGCGAAGACGCTGAAGCTGACCGTGGCGCACAGATCCATGATCGGCTCGTCCCGCATGCCGCGCACAAAGGCAAAGACCGCCGCGCTCAGCACGAGCACCAGATACGTCCACCGCATCGCCTTGTCGCGCGTCTGCTCGAGCATCTCGTCTTTTTCGCCCTGCGCCTTTTTCAAAATCGTTTCCTTATCCATATCCATATCGAATCTCCTTTTCATTTTGCCAAGTTTTCTTGGTAAACAGATTGTAGCACTGCCAAGTGTACTTGTCAATACTTTTTCCAAGTTTTCTTTGCATTTTCTCATTTTGCGCGCAAATGGAAAAAAGTGCTGCAAAATCTGTCGATATCGTTTATAATGGGTGATATCCCACTTTTGCAAGGAGTGATGTCTTTGTCCCTGCGTGACAAGCGGCTGTTTTTGCTGGACATGGACGGCACGATCTATCTGAGCCAGACGCTTTTTGACGGCACGCTCGATTTTCTGTGCCATGTAAAGGCCTCCGGCGGCCGGTACGTATTTTTGACCAACAATTCCTCACGCGGTACCGACGCATATGTACAGAGGCTCGCGCAGCTTGGGATCGAGTCTGAGCCGGAGGAGTTTTTCACCTCGGCCGACGCGACGATTTTGTATCTCAAGCGGACGTATCAGCGCGCCGTGTACTACGTCTGCGGCACCGAATCGCTGAAGCATCAGCTGCGAGCGGCGGGGCTTATGGTCGCAGACCATCTGCAGGACGATATCACAGCCGTCTTGCTCGGCTACGACACGCAGCTGACGTACGAAAAGCTCGAGACGTGCTGCATCCTGCTCGGCCGGGGCCTGGACTACATCGCCACGCACCCCGACATGGTCTGCCCCACGTGGTACGGCAGCGCGCCCGACTGCGGCAGCGTGATCGAAATGCTCTTCACCGCCACCGGCCGCCGGCCGAAGATCATCGGCAAGCCCCAGCCCGAGATGGCGCTGGCGGCAATGGAGAAGTTCGGCTGCAGCAAGCGCGAGACCTGCCTCATCGGCGACCGGGTGTACACCGACATCGCCTGCGGCGTAAACGCCGGGATCGATACGGTCTTCGTTCTCTCGGGCGAGGGCGTGATGGCCGATATCGAAAAATACCATGTGACCCCCAGCTATATTTTCCCCAACATCCGCGAAGTGCTCAATTCTATCTTAAAGGAGACAATCGCATGAAGCTCAACAACAAACGCACCATCTTAGTCGGCCTGGCCTTTTTGTCCATCTGCGCGTTTTGGCAGATGTACGACAATGTCGTGCCTCTGATCCTGACCAATACGTTCCACATGAACGAGACCTTCTCGGGCGCGATCATGGCGGCAGATAACGTACTGGCGCTGTTTCTGCTGCCGTTTTTCGGCTCGCTGTCCGACCGCACCAGCACCAAGATCGGCAAGCGTATGCCGTACATCCTCTTTGGTACGGGCTGCGCAGTCATTTTGGTGAATCTGCTGCCGCTGCTGGATAACAGCTACTTTGCCGCGCCGAGCACGTTCAAGACCGTCTCGTTCGTGATCGTGCTGGGCCTGCTGCTCATCGCGATGGGCACGTACCGCTCGCCCGCCGTGGCCCTGATGCCCGACGTCACGCCAAAGCCGCTGCGCTCGCGCGCCAACGCCATCATCAATCTCATGGGCGCGATCGGCGGTCTCATCTATCTGGCCGTGGCGGCGGCTTTGTATCCGAACGCGAAGATCGCGGGGCTGGAGCATGTGAACTACCAGCCGCTGTTTATCGTGGTCGCGGCCATCATGTTCGTGGCCGTGGGCGCGCTGTTTCTCACGGTCAAAGAGCCGAAGCTCGTGGCGGAAAACAAGGCGCTCGAGGCGCAGCATCCCGAGTGGAATCTGGCCGAGAGCGACGGATCCGGCAACGAGGTGCTGCCCAAGCCCGTCAAACGCAGCCTGGGCTTTTTGCTCGCCTCCATCGCGCTGTGGTTCATCGGCTACAACGGCGTGACGACGTGGTTCACCACCTATATCGACGAGGTCATGGGCCAGGGTCTCGGCGGCGCGTCGACATGTCTGATGGTCGCCACGGCCGGCGCCATCATTTCATACATCCCCATCGGCGCGATCGCGTCGAAGATCGGCCGCAAGCGCACCATCCAGGGCGGCGTCATCCTGCTCACCGTCTGCTTTGCCGCAGGATATGTGCTCACGACGCTGTTTGATTCGATCAATATCATCATGTATATTGCCTTCGCGCTCGTGGGTCTGGCGTGGGCCGCGATCAACGTGAACTCGCTTCCGATGGTGGTCGAGATGTGCAAAGGCTCGGACATCGGGAAGTTCACCGGCTATTACTACACCGCCTCTATGGCTGCGCAGGTCGTCACGCCGATCCTGGCCGGCACGCTCATGCGCCAGATCAGCTATCAGGTGCTGTTCCCGTACGCGGCGCTATTCGTGGCGCTGTCGTTTGTGACGATGCTCTTCGTCCGCCACGGCGACAGCAAGGCGGCGCCGAAAAAGGGGCTGGAAGCCTTTGAAGACATGGACGATTAAAAGGAAGCGAGCAACTTGAAAACCATTTTGATTCTTCTTCTGATCCTGCTTGCGCTTTTCTGCGTGTATCTTCTGCTGCTGGCCGCACGGCCCGGCAGGAAAAGCATGGCGCAGCTCAGAACATATCGCTACGCGCACCGCGGCTATCACGACAAGCCGCACATCCCCGAAAATTCCATGGCGGCGTTTCGCCGCGCCGTACAGCACGGCTTCGGCGCGGAGCTGGACGTACATCTTTTAAAAGACGGCACGCTGGCCGTCATGCACGACTCGAGTCTTCTGCGCACGGCCGGCGCGGACGTCGAGATCGAGGATCTCACGCGCGGCGAGCTTGCGCAGTACCGGCTTGAGGGCACGGACGAGCACATACCGCTATTGGACGAGGTGCTGTCGCTGTTCGAGGGCAAGACGCCGCTCATCATCGAGCTGAAGAGCGCGCGCGGCAACCACGCTGCGCTGAGCAAGGCCGTCTGCGAGCGGCTAAGCACCTACGCGGGCCAGTTCTGTTTAGAGTCGTTCGACCCGTTCGCGCTCATGGACATCAAAAAGCTCCGCCCCGATTTCTGCCGGGGCCAGCTGGCGATGGATTTTGAAAAGGAGCGCGCGGGTCTGCCCGGCTATCAGCGCTTTATCGTGACGAATCTTCTTCTCAATTTCCTCACGCGGCCCGATTTTATCGCCTACAAATTTGAGGACCGGCGCAAGCTCAGCCCGCGCCTGGCGCAAAGCGTCTGGCGCGCGCAGAAGGTCTTCTGGACGATCCGCACAAAGCAGGATCTGGACGCCTGCGAGCGCGAGGGCGCGATCGCCATCTTTGAGCAGTTCGATCCGGATACGTAAAAATGATCCCCCGGGGCGGCTTGTGCCGCTGCGGGGGATGTGCTAAACTTGTGCCATCGGTTAAGCGAATACCCGAGCTTCTAAAACGCCCGCCGCATTTGGGGAAGTGCGGCGGGCAAACCCTGTCTGCCCAGCCTATTGCCGCTCCGCCGGCGCGTCGGGTCCGTGCGCGGGCGCCTGCCGGCGCGGCTTTTGCAGCGCGAGCTGATAGACGCACACCAGCATCCAAAGCGCGCTGCCGCCATACACGAACAGCTCCGCGTTCCAGCCCGTGGGCGTCGGCGCGATAACGCCAAAATACAGCCCCAGCAGCGCGTAGAACGTCAGCGAGCGGCTGCTGCCGCGGTCAAAGCTGAACGCGCCCATGTGATACGTGGCCAGCATAAAGCAGATCAGCGCGAACAGCAAGAAGCAGTAATCCAGGATCGCCGGGTCGACCATCCACTGGCGGAAATCGCGGAAGAGCTTGCCGGCATAGAACACGATCGCCGGCACATAGCAGCGCGCAGGCGGATTCTTTCCGCGCCGGCGGTAATTGGTGCCAAACGCAAGCCCCAGCGCGCTCACTACGCACAAAACGCCAAGCGCCAGCGCGGCCGCTGTGCCCTCCATGATCTGCTGCACGCCGCCGGCGAGCAGAAACAGCACGCTGATCACGCTAAAGATCGTGTCGGCCCTCTGCGGGGAAAACACGTCGCAATACGCACTGTACTTTGGCGTCATGCGCGCGCACACCGCGGCCAGCGCCGCCGCCAGCAGCGATATAAGCAGCAGCGACAGCAGCGCGCCGCTGCGCGCCGTCTGCGTCAAATACCGCGCCAGATATCGCACGGCGACGCACAGCACGGCAAAAATCATGATCAGGATCATCCGTTTTCGGTCCATAGCGTTCCCCTTCCGGCTTGCATTCTTTTTTTCAGTATACCACACCGCGCGCCGATTTTACAGCCCCTTGCGCGCTTTGCCGCGCAAAAAAAGCGGCCGAAGGAAGGATTTCCGAAATTCGCCAGAAAAAATCCGGTCAAATATCGTTTTTTCGGAATATTCTTCTTGCATTTTCGTAAAATAGATGCTATAATCCATGTGTTCGTATAGAGGTTAGATGGAGAGTGGGGAACGGTTCCCCACTCTTTCTTGCTGAGAAAGGGTGTTTTTTCATGAAGATCACCGACGAGGTGCGGCAGTTTTCCGAACCGATCGTGACCGCGCACGGCTGCTCACTGTGGGATGTGGAGTATGTCCGTGAGGGCGGCGCATGGTTTTTGCGGCTATATATCGACAAGCCCGGCGGCGTCGACATCAGCGACTGCGAGGCCATCTCCCGCGCCGTCGACCCGATCCTCGATGAAAAAGACCCGATCGCCGAGAGCTACAGCTTTGAGGTCTGCTCGGCCGGACTTGAGCGCGCGCTCAAGCGCCCCAGCGACTTCGAGCAGTTCATGGGCGCAAACGTCTGCGTCAAACTCTATCAGGCGCGAAACGGCGCAAAAGAGTTCATCGGTACGCTCACGGGCTACCACGACGGCGCGGTCAGTATTACATGCGCCGGAACGTCATACACGTTTGAAAAAACGGAGCTTGCACAGGTGCGGCTTCACGTCGATTTTTAACGAGGAGGAATTCAGAAAAACATGAACGCTGAAATTTTTGCAGCGCTTGCCCAGCTTGAAAAAGAGCGCGGCATCCCGCAGTCGTACATGATCGAAAAGATCACGCAGGCGCTCGTCGCCGCCTATAAAAAGGACAAGGACGGCTACACCGACAACGTCTTTGTCGAGGTCGTAGACGGCGATATGAAAATGTACGTGCAGAAAGAGGTCGTCGACGACGTCATCTCTCCGGCCACCGAGATCTCCATCGATGCGGCCCAGAAGATCGACAAGCACGCGCAGCTGGGCGATCTGGTAAACGTCGACGTCAAGACGCAGGCCTTTGGCCGTATCGCCGCGCAGACCGCCAAGCAGGTCATCATCCAGGGCATCCGTGAGGCTGAGCGCGGCATGATC
>CAZWKZ010000063.1:0-11055 GCA_964633935.1 uncultured Oscillospiraceae bacterium
ATGCAGATGGATTGCCCGTGGATCGTGGCGCGCGGGAGAAAGGGCGGCAGCAATCTGGCCGCTGCGATCTGCAACGCGCTTTTGTATACCGCGTCCCGGAACGAAAGAGAGTGAACCAATGAAAAAAGCGATTTTGGCCGTGTCCTTTGGCACGTCGTATCCTGATACGCTGGAAAAAACCATCGCCGCGACGGAACGCGCGCTATCTGCGGCATTCCCGGACTGGGAGCTTCGCCGCGCGTTTACCAGCGGCAAGATCATAGAAAAGCTCCGCCTGCGCGACGGTCTGCGCATCGACACGGTGGAGCAGGCGCTGCAGCGCTTGGCCGACGAGGGCTATACGCATGTGGCCGTACAGTCTACGCACATCATGCACGGCGAGGAGTATGAGAAGATGCTCGCCCAGCTTGAGCCGTACCGGCTTCGCCTGCGGCTTAGCGTCGGGATGCCGCTTCTGCATGCGCAGGACGACTATGACGCCGCGGGCAGCGCGCTGCTTTCGTGGCTTGGCCGGCCGGCTGAGGATGCGGCGCTCGTCTTTATGGGCCACGGCAGCGCGCATTTTGCAAACGCGTCGTATTCCCAGATGGAGCACGTGCTGCGCGCGCGCTGTGAGCGCATCTTTCTTGCCACGGTCGAGGGCTATCCGGCGCTCGATTCCGTCGTGCGGCAGCTGAAGGAGCGGCCGCAGATCCGCCGCGTGACGCTTGCGCCGTTTATGCTCGTCGCGGGCGATCACGCGAAAAACGATATGGCGGGCGGCGAGGATTCGTGGAAGCAGACGCTGCAGGCCGAGGGCTACGAGGTGCGCTGCTGCATGCAGGGCATCGGAGAATGCGAGGCCGTCCGTTCGCTGTTCGTCAGCCACTGCCGCGCGGCCATCGACGCGCTGATTACGCAGGGCAAACTATACGGCGTGGGCGTGGGGCCGGGCGACCCCGAGCTTATGACAATGAAGGCTGTGCGCGTGCTGCGCGAGGCGGACGTGGTCATGGTGCCGCAGGCAGGCGGCGCGGAAAAGACTGCCCTTGCCATCGCCCGGCCGTACTTGCGCGACCAGGAGCTTGTTTCTGTCGAGATGCCCATGGTGCGAGACCGTGCCGCGATGGACGCGGCGCATCAGGCGGCGGCAGAAAAGATCTGCGCGCTGCTGGACAGGGGAAAGCAGGTAGCGTTTTTGACGCTGGGCGATCCGACGATCTACTCGACCTATCTCTATATCCATACGAAGGTGCTCGCCATGGGATATCCAGGCGAGATCGTGCCCGGCGTGCCGTCGTTCTGCGCGGCGGCGGCTCGGCTCGGCATTTCGCTGTGCCAGGGTTCAGAGCCGCTTCTGATCGTTCCTGCCTCGCATGAGGCTGAAACGCTTTTGGATGTGCCGGCAAATAAGGTATTTATGAAGGCAGGGCGCTCGATTTTACAGCTGCAGCAGGCGCTTCGTGCGCGCGGTATGCTGGAAAACGCCAGTATGGTGGAAAATTGTACGATGCAGACCGAGCGCGTCTATCCGCATTTTTCCGAGCTGAACGAGCCGTCGGGCTACTTTTCGCTCGTCATCGCCAAAGGAGGCGGCGTATGAGCCTTGTGATGTCTGGCTTGGACTGCGGCGGCGCGCCGCTGGCGCAGCGCGAGCAGCTGGCCTTTTCGCGGCAGCGGGCGCAGGAGGCGCTTGTCTGGCTGCGCGCGCAGCCGGGCGTAGAGGGCTGCGTGCTGCTGTCGACCTGCAACCGGACAGAGCTGTACCTCTGCGGCAGCGTGGACGCACCGTGGCGGCTTTTGTGCCGCGCCGCGCAGGCGGACGAGGAGGCGCTGGCGCCGTATTTTACAACGCGGACGGGCGACGATGCCGCGCGGCACTTGATAGAGGTCGCCTGCGGCCTGCACTCACAGATCCTGGGCGAGGATCAGATCATCACGCAGGTGCGCATGGCCATGGACATGGCGCAGGAGGTCAAAGCGGCGGACGCCGCGCTTTCGGCGCTGTTTCGCCGCGCCGTTACGGCCGGTAAGCGCGCCAAGACGCTCGCGCCGGTCCATCGCGGCGCGCCGTCGATGGGCACGCGCTGCTGCGAGGTGTTGGAGCAGGAGCTGGGCGGGCTGAGCGGCAAGCGCGTGCTTGTCATCGGAAACGGCCAGATGGGGCGGCTTGCCGCCGCGCTTTTACAGCGCGCGGGCGCGCAGGTGTTTGTGACGCTGCGCTCGTACCGGCATGGCGAGACGTTGGTGCCCGCCGGCTGCGCTACCGTGCCGTATGATGAGCGCATCGCGGCGATTGGCAGCATGGACGCGCTCGTATCTGCCACTGCCAGCCCGCATTATACCATTACGCTTGCGCAGCTGAAGACGCTTGCGCGCGTCCCGCAGGTCGCAGTCGATCTGGCTGTGCCGCGCGATATCGAGCCAGCGTGCGCGCAGCGGTTGCGCTGCATCGATACCGACGCGCTGGGAAATGGCGGCGTGGAAAGTGAAGCTGCGCTTTCAGCGCTGCGGGCCGTGGCAGAGGAAGAACTAGAAAAATACCGCACGTGGCAGCGGCACAGGGCCGCGCCGGCGCGCGCGCCGCGCTTTCCGCTGTTTGTAAGCTTAGAGGGTAAGACCGTCGTGCTTGTCGGCGGCGGCGCGATTGCCGCCCGGCGGATCGCGGCGCTGCGGCAGTTTGGCTGCCGGATCGTGGTCGTTTCACCCACGATTTCGTGCAGTACAGATGATTTGACTTGGATCCAGAGGCCGTATCGGTCCGGCGATCTGGCCGGTGCGTTTCTGGCAGTCGCGGCCACGAACGACCGCACGGTCAACAAGGCTGTCGGCGACGAGGCGCGCGAGCGCGGTATCTTTGTGTCCGTCGCCGACTGCGAGGCTGAGTGCAGCTTCTATTTTCCCGCTGTGTGCACCGGCGCAGATCTGATCGCGGGCGTGGTCTCGACCGGGAAGGATCACCACAAAACGGCCTGCGCGGCGCGGCAGGTCCGCAAGGTATTGGAGGAACTGGAATGAAGATCCGAATCGGCAGCCGCCAAAGCCGGCTGGCGGTCATTCAGAGCCGGATGGTGATGGACGCCATCTGCGCCGCTTTGCCGGAGGCGGAATTAGAGCTTGTCACCATGAAGACGACCGGAGACCGGATTTTGGATAAAACGCTGGATCAGATCGGCGGCAAGGGCCTGTTTGTCAAGGAGCTGGATCAGGCGCTGCGCGACGGCCGCGTGGATTTTACCGTGCACTCGCTGAAGGATATGCCGATGGAGCTGCCGGACGATCTGCCGCTGGCGGCTTTTTCACCGCGCGCCGACGCGCGCGACGTGCTGGTGCTGCCGGCAGGAGCAGCGGATTTGGACGAGACCAAGCCCATCGGCTGCTCGTCGGCCAGGCGGAGGGTACAGCTGCAGTCGCTTTATCCCAAACTGCGCGTCGCGCCTGTGCGCGGCAATGTGCAGACAAGGCTTGCCAAGCTCGACGCAGGGGAGTTTTCCGCGCTCGTGCTGGCGGCGGCGGGCCTGAAACGGCTTGGGTTGGAGCACAGGATCAGCCGCTATTTTACGTTCGGGGAAATGCTGCCCGCGGCCGGTCAGGGGATCTTGGCCGTGCAGACAAGGCGGGGGACGGACACTGCGTGTCTGCGTGCATTTCACGACGAGGCCGCGGCGTGCTGCGCCATGGCCGAGCGCGCTTTTGTGCGCGCGCTGGACGGCGGCTGTTCATCACCCGTGGCGGCGTATGCCGAGCTGCAGGGCGATACGCTGTGTCTGACCGGCATGTATGTAGGCCCGGATGAGACGCCCATCTGGAAAGGTACGCGCTGCGGCGCGAAGGAGGATGCGCTGGCGCTTGGCGCTGCGTTGGCGCAGACGCTGCGGAAAGGGGAGTGACGCCTGTGACGGGAAGCGTGATTTTAGTGGGCGCGGGTCCGGGCGATCCGGGCCTTTTGACGGAAAAGGGACGCAGGGCGCTGCAAAGCGCCGAGGTCGTCGTATACGACCGGCTGGTGGGTCCAGCGATTTTATCGCACATCCCCGCCTGCGCTGAGCGCATCGACGTGGGCAAGCAGGCCAGCCGACATCCGGTGCCGCAGGGGGAGATCAACCGGATCCTGCTGGAAAAGGCGCTTGCGGGCAAGCGCGTCGTGCGATTGAAGGGCGGCGATCCGTTTCTCTTTGGACGCGGCGGCGAGGAGCTGGAGCTGCTGTGGGAAAATCACGTACCGTTTGAGATCGTGCCGGGCGTAAGCTCTGCGCTGGCCGCGCCCGCCTATGCGGGCATTCCAGTGACGCACCGCGACTTCTGTTCGTCGCTGCACATCATCACCGGTCATGCAAAGGCCGGCGCGGAGCTGAAGATCGACTTTGACGCGCTGCGCCGCGCTGGCGGCACGCTGGTATTTCTGATGAGCGTTGCGACGCTGCCGGATATTTGTCAGGGGCTGCTGGCGGCCGGTATGGAGCAAAGCACGCCAGCCGCCGTCGTAGAGCGCGGTACGCTGCCGGAGCAGCGCAAGCTTGTCTCTACGCTGGAGCAGCTGCCGCAGGCGGTGTGTGATGCGCAGATCCAAAGCCCTGCGGTCATCATTGTGGGAGGGGTCTGCGGCTTATCTAGCCGCTTCGACTGGTTTGATCGTCTGCCGCTCAAGGCAAAGCGCGTGATCGTCACGCGCCCGGAAAATAGAAGCGGCACGCTCTGTGAGCAGCTGCGCGCGCTCGGCGCCGACGTCTTGGAATACCCCTGTATCCGCATCGTGCCGCGCGCGCCGGCGCCAGAACTGGATGCGGCCATTCAGACGATCGCGGATTACCGCTGGCTGGTCTTCACAAGTCCTGCCGGTCCTGGGCTGTTTTTTGACCGCCTGCGCGCAGCCGGAAAGGACGCGCGGTCGCTTTCCGGCGTAAAGCTCGCCGCCATCGGACCAAAGACGGCCGAGGCGCTGCTCTCGTTTGGGCTGTGCGCCGACCTCGTTCCGCAGGTCTATGACTCTGCGCATCTGGCCGAAGCGATGGCGCAGGTCGAAGGACCGGTGCTTTTGTGCCGGGCCAGCCGCGCGAGCAGCGCCCTGCCCGAAATTTTTGCGAAAAACGCCGTTCCATTTACCGACGCGGCGTGCTATGATACGGTATATGAAAGCCCTGACGCGGACATGGCGCGCGTGTGGCTGAAGCGTCCGGTGATCGTGAGCTTTACCAGCGCCTCTACCGTGCGCGGCTTTGTGAACAGCCTGCGCGGCGTGGATTTTTCCAACGTGCTCGGCTGCTGTATCGGCGCGCAGACGGCGCGCGAGGCCGAACGCTTCGGTCTGCGCGTCGCTGTAGCAGAAGAAGCTACGATCGGTTCGCTGATCGAATGTATCAAGGAAGTGTAATGCTATGGAAATGACCATCCGTCCCCGCAGGCTCCGAGCCTGCGACAGCCTGCGCCGCATGGTGCGCGAGACAAGAGTTTCTGCCGACAGCTTGATCTACCCGCTGTTTTTGGTAGAGGGCGAGAATATCAAAGAGCCGATCGCCTCGCTTGACGGCCAGTACCGCTATTCACCCGACCGCGTCTGCGAAGAAATTGAGCGCTGCCTGCGCGCCAGCGTCAGCCGCGTGCTGCTGTTCGGTATCCCGGCGCATAAGGACGCGTGCGGTTCGTCGGCGTGGGATGACGGCGGCGTGGTGCAGCAGGGCATCCGCGCCATAAAGCAAAAATATCCTGAGTGCTATATCGTTACCGACGTATGCATGTGCGAATATACCGACCACGGCCACTGCGGCATTCTGCATGGCTGTGAGGTGGACAACGATCAGACGCTGGATGTGTTGGCAAAAACGGCGCTTTCGCATGTGCGCGCGGGCGCGGATATGGTCGCGCCGTCCGACATGATGGACGGCCGGGTGGCGGCCATCCGGAAAATTTTGGATGAAAACGATTTTACGACGACGCCCATCATGTCGTATTCCGCCAAGTATGCTTCGGCGTTTTACGGTCCTTTCCGTGACGCGGCCGGCTCCGCGCCCGCGTTCGGCGACCGGCGCGGGTATCAGATGGACCCGCACAACCGCAAGGAAGCGCTGAAGGAATGCGCGCTGGATGTGGACGAGGGCGCGGACATTCTCATGGTCAAGCCTGCGCTGAGCTATCTCGACGTCATCCGTGAGTGCGCCGACACATTTGAGCTGCCGCTGGCGGCGTATTCCGTCAGCGGTGAGTACGCCATGATCAAGGCCGCAGGGCAGGCAGGGCGCATCGACGAATACCGCGTGATGTGCGAAAGCGCGCTGTCGATCTACCGCGCAGGCGCAGATATCCTTATCACGTATTTTGCAAAAGAGCTGGCAGAGGCCATGCGGAAGGGAGATCTTGGCTGATGACGCGCTCTGAAACGCTCTTTGCAGCCGCGCAGAGGCGCATGCCGGGCGGCGTCAATTCGCCTGTGCGCGCATGCCGCGCCGTGGGCACGTATCCGCGCTTTCTGGAAAAGGGGAAGGGCAGCCGTGTGTGGGATGCAGACGGCTTGGAGTATATCGATCTTGTCGGATCCTGGGGTCCTCTGATTCTTGGGCATTGCAGCGAAGAAGTGGAGCAGGCGGTGCTGGCGGCCGTCAGAAACGGACTGAGCTTTGGCGCGCCGACCGCGCTTGAGGTCGAGATGGCGGAGCTGGTCTGCAAGATGACGGGCGTGCAGATGGTGCGGATGGTGAACTCCGGCACCGAGGCTGTCATGTCTGCGCTGCGCCTGGCACGCGGCGCGACGGGGCGCAGCAAGATCCTAAAATTCGCGGGCTGTTATCACGGCCACTCCGATTCGATGCTGGTCAAGGCCGGCTCTGGCGCGCTGACGGGCGGAGCGCCCGACTCTGCCGGCGTGCCGGCTGAGATCGCCGGCGATACGCTTACGGCTTCGTATAACGATTTGCCCAGCGTCCGGCAGCTGTTTGAAGCAAACCGCGGCGCTATCGCGGCCGTGATCGTCGAGCCTGTCGCGGCCAATATGGGCGTTGTGCCGCCGCAGCCGGGCTTTTTACAGGGGCTGCGCGCACTGTGCGACGAATTTGGAAGCCTTTTGATCTTTGACGAGGTCATTACGGGCTTCCGCCTCGCGCCAGGCGGCGCGCAGGAATATTACGGCGTGCGCGCCGATCTTGTCACCTACGGCAAGATCATCGGCGGCGGCATGCCGGTGGGCGCATACGGCGGCAGCCGAAAGCTGATGGAGCTGGTCGCGCCGCTGGGGCCTGTGTATCAGGCGGGGACGCTCTCAGGCAATCCTGTGGCCATGGCGGCGGGCCTTGCGCAGCTGCGGATCTTGCAGCGCTGTCCGCAGATCTATGCTGGGCTTGAGCGGCGCGGCGCGCTGCTGGAAGACGGCCTGCGCGATGCGCTCAAAGCTGTCCCGGTACAGATCAACCGCGCCGGCTCGATCTTGACTGTGTTTTTTACAGCTGCGCCCGTCACAGGCTACGAGCAGGCGAGATCGTCCGATCTGGAATCGTTCCGGCGCTGGTACCTGGGCCTGTTATCGCAGGGGATCTATGCCGCGCCGAGCCAGTTCGAGGCAATGTTCCTCTGCGCCGCGCATACGGACGCAGAGATCGAGACGGTCGTAAACGCCGCAAGAAAGATCTTTTGAGCAGAAAACACCGGCGCTTGCGCTGCGCCGGTGTTTTGTCCATTTGCCTATATTGGGAAAGGAGCCAGTATGAAACGCCAAACATGATATTTATTTTGCTACGCGAGCCTTGCCTGCCTTCTCCGTGGCATGACCTTCCGCGAGTACGCCCGGAAAAACAATATCAATGTCCGTGCAGTATTCGACACCAAGGCAGCAGTGCAAAAAATTATGAAAAAGTTTTCATGGGGTACTCAACAAACGGCTAAAAAATGTCCGTTGTAAGGTGAAGGGGTTTGATAAGACCACTTCCTCTTGTACCTTGCTACGAAAATAAGTCGTAGCGTGAACCTTGACAAACAGGTTTTCAACGCCTCATCAATGAAAGATCCACAGCACAAATACCGTGGTGATTAAGCCACAGATTACTGACAAATTACAGGTGGCTGTTCTGACCGAACGGCGGTCGCTGGCTACCGCACCAGCGGCCGTTGGCCACCGCAGAATGCAGCTGTATTTATTTTTCAGATTATTGCGAACATTTCCACATCTTTTGCGCCAGCATTGCCGCTCCCACCACAGCAGTAGCACCTGGGTAAATGCAGTAAAGTGCAGGCCGCCGCTTCGCCAGTTCCAACACAAGCAGCTTGCGAACAGGGTATTGTGTTCCAGCATTCTACCCATCAGTGCTACAGGCGCACAGGTCAGCCCAGCTTGGTCAGCAGCTCCAATCACCAAATCCGCCAGTGCTGAAGCATTGTCGGAAAGGATTCTGTTCGCCACAGAATCATCCTGTTTGGCTGCCTGCTCCACAAGTGGAGCAAGGGCGGCAATATGACTTTTGCCATCACGATAAACATATGCGATCAAATCCGTCCGACTTTTAAGTCCAAGTTCCCGATTCAAAAGCTCAGAAAGTATTGTTCTTGGACGGATACCGTCCATATAACCGGCAACTGCTTCCAAGCCGTCCCGGCCAATACGGTAGGCACTGCCCTCGTCGCCCATGAGATGGCCCCAGCCTCCCAAACGGATCTGCGGCCCGTCAGTGCCCATAGCACAACAGATCGATCTGGTACCAGAAATCAGACAGATCCCTGGCTGCCCCTCCAGTGCTCCCTGCAGAGCGATCCAATGGTCACCGACCAGATCCCAACAGCCAATTTCCTCCGCAGAGAGTTCCTCCATTACCAGTTCACGCATTCTTTGGTTGCTGACGCCAGCTGCACCGATACACAGCGAGCAGCATGTTCCAAGCTTTCGAAGATCTGCTGTGATCTCCTGCAGCAAAGCTCGGAAATTAGCTTCGCCGATAGCATTGAGGTTAAATGCCCCGTAAGTCTTGGCCAGAAGCGTCTGCCCATCCAGAGTCTGGCACAACAGGGCCGTTTTGGTACCGCCACCGTCAATTCCTGCAGTAAACAGCATTTTAGTTCTCCTCTTTCAGCAGGACGGCAAATGCGCGGGCCACAGCACGATCCCAAACCGCCCACTCATGCAGGCCACACCAATGCTCAAATACCGTTTCGGGATGCCGGGCTTGAAGGGCCTGAGCGAACCTCACATTGTCGCTGTATAGCCCGTCCTGCTCTCCGCAGACCAAATAAATGGTCGGCAAGCAGTCCGCATCTGTCTTTTCTAACAGCGAATACAAATCGCATTCTGCTGGAATCTGTCTCTGCAGACCAAATATGGCTGTTTTTTCGCTGCTTGATACCTCGTCTTCCTGCAAAAACCATTTTGGCAGATCTGTAACTGCCGAAAAAGCGCCACACCCGGCATAGCGGCTGGGGTTCTGTAATGTACACTTCAATGCACCGTAGCCACCCATGGAAAGGCCCATAATATAGCTCTTTTCCGGAGCCAAGGTAACGCCAAACAGATGGTTGCAAAGCTGTGGCAGTTCCTGTTGGATATACCGGAAGTATTGAAGACCGTAGATCATATCCGTATAAAAGCTGCGCTGCACCTCTGGCATGATGACTGCAAGCCGGTTTTCCCGGGCATAGCGTTCCACTGCCGTATACCGGGTCCAACCGGTGCAATTGTCTGAAAGGCCGTGAAGCAAAAAAACAACCCTAGCCTCCGAAACCGGAATATCCTCTGGCAGAATTGCCACCAAGGAGGTAGTCATTTTCATACTCTCAGAACGTAGATCGCAACGAATATATGCCATTTTTGTTTTCCTCCTCGCGCAAAACCAGCCTCTTGATCGCAGCTGGGCTGAGCGCTCCCACAGTTTTCATCGCAAGCAGTACCGCGCCGCAATCGGGTTGAAGCTGCGGATGCACCAACCGAGGCCCCGACGCCGAAAGTATTTCTTCCAGCGGATCCAAGACCAGCGCACCCATACGGAACACACCGTCGGAATAGCTGACCGGGAGCTTTTTTCCGTCCGGATTATCTTTGGAAAGCGCAATTGCAATAGCCGCCAGTTCCCCCGCAGCCTGTCTTAAGATCTCCAGACAGCAAACATCACCCTGTTCAGCATATGCCGCACAGTACCGGGCCAATCCGGCAATCCGCGTGCGATCCAGCTTCCAATCCTCTTCAACAATGCTGATTATATCAGCTGCCGTCTCCAATTGCAAATCCCGTATCAGTGCCTCATACAGCAAAGTGCGGGATTCCCGACCATCGCTCTGCCGTGTAAAGGCGCTTAGCATCCGGCGTGCAATCCAATAGCCGCTGCCTTCATCTCCAAACAATGCATAGCACCAGCCGCCGCAGGTTACCATCCTTCCATCGGTTCCCTCCCGAAAGCCGATGGAACCAGTGCCGCCAATGATGCAGATTCCGGGTTGGGTAAGAAGTGCTCCAGCCAAAGCATTGGCGCTGTCATTTGCGATGGTACAGGTGATGTCCACGAAAACGGTTTCAAACACAACTTTTTCTTTATTTCCCAAAGAGCCGATTCCGTCACCATACCCTGCGATTCCTGCAAAAATCGACGTGATCTCCGACCGGCCGATCTGTGCCAAGCAACAGCATTCCTCCGTGCCGGCATTTAGAACCGCCGCAAAACCACCAAAGCCACACTGACTGTAGTGGCTGGTCGGCTGTACGCTTTCTTTCCCCGACGACAACTCCGTTTTCATCCGTCAGCAAAAACTTTGTTTTTGTGCCACCGCCGTCAATTCCCCAATAATAACGCATTGGCCCTCTCCGATCAATAGGTGGAAAGTGGATAAACACCTTCCGCAGTAAGCTCTCCCTTGAGGTAGCGGCCAAAGATATCGAACATAGTCTTGGAGTACTCCCAGAGTTCTATCGAAAAGACTGTTTCAGGCAGATTATGCAGGTCGTAGGGATCCCGAAGAGCGGCAACAATCATCGGAAGCCCCTGCGCCAATGCCGCGTCGATCATTTTCCGTTGTCAAACCATGTCTGAAAAATTGTACAGCTTAATGAAGGAGTAATCAGGGGCAGATCAAAGAATTGGTTCGTGGCAGCGTCGAGGAAACCCTAAACGAGCT
>CAZWKZ010000064.1:0-10579 GCA_964633935.1 uncultured Oscillospiraceae bacterium
CGGCGATGAGCATGTGCGGCAATCTGGCAATATCGCCGATGATGCGGTTGCCGCCGATGTCCTTGCCAACAGCAAAGGAAATCTTTGACTTGCTCTTATTAAATTCCGGCGAGTCGACGACCTCGCGTGCAAAGACCGTCGAGACCTGGCGGTTTGGCACCTCGATGCCGACCACGGAGATCTTATCCGGAATGGCCGCGATGCGCACGCCGGACGCGCCGAGGGAAAGCGCGATATCGTCGGCCAGATTCGTGACCTTCGACAGCTTTACGCCGCGGTTGAGTTCAAGCTCATAGCGCGTGACCGACGGGCCGCGCGTGACGTTGATAATGTGCGCCTCGATGCCGAAACTGGTCAGCGTGTCGCTCAGCCGGTCGGCGTTCTGCCGCATCTCATCGGTGCCGTCGACGCTCGCGCCGCCGCCGGCTTTCAAAAGCTTTACCGGCGGATACTGATACGCGGGCAGCGGCGGCTTGTCCTCGATCTTCTGTGCGATCTTCGCCGCCTCCTGTAAGACCTCTTCCTTTTTGACCTGTGCAGGCTCGGCCGCGGCAGGCGGCTCGGCGCTTAGCTCGGGCAGTTTTTCCGCCACAGGCGACTGCGGCACGTCGTCCAGGATCAGCGGCGGCAGCTTGCGCGGCAGCGGCGCGGGCTTTGCCCCGTTCGCCTCGGCGAGAAGGCTTTCAAACTGTTCTTTATAGTCCAGCCGCTCGTCCTCCGCCGCAGCGGGCTGCTCTAGCTGCTCGATCTCTGGCGCGGGCGCAGGCGTCTGCTGTTTTTTCTGTTTGCGGCTCAGCGCGACGAACTCGTCCGGCCGGACGATCTTCTTTTCCTGATCGGACGGCTCTTTGACCGGCAGCGGCGGCTCGTCCACCGGCAGGTCGAACTCCGCTGCCTTCGAACGCTTGCGCTCGGTATGCTCGATGCGCTTTTCCGCCACGTGATTCACGATCACTTCGGCCGGATCGCGGTGCTCGCGCTTGGGCGGCTCATACTCGGGCCGCGGGCGGTTTTTGATGGCGGTAATGATGCCGCTCACCGTCATATTCAAACTCGTAAGCAGCAGCAGCGCCAGCGCGAACAGCAGCACGATCACAGCGCCGATACGGCTGACGATCAGTTCGAGCGCCTGCGCCACAAGCCCTGAGATCACGCCGCCCGCCGTGCCGTCGATGCCGCCTTCCCACAGCTCCGGCAGTATCGACGCCGACCACGCGGCGCCGTCCTGTCCGCCGACCAGCTGCACCAAAGAGCCAATGACTACGACAATCAGAAACGTACACACCACGCGCAGCACGACAGGCCGCCCATCGTGCAGCAGCAAGATCAAAAAGCCCATCAAAAATGCGAACGGCAGTATGTAAAAGCCTGCGCCAAAGAGGCCCTTGAACAAGGACGAGATCAGATTCAAAAATGCCGCGTCGATCTGAAAACAGCCCAACAGAGTGAAAATCGACAAAAACAGACACACAAACGCGCCCACCTCCCTGCGGATGGGTTTGCGCTGGCTGGTTTTTGTGCGCGAGCCGCCGCTTTTTTTCCGCGTGCCGGATTTTGACGGCGTGCGCCTGTTTTTTTGCTGCGCCATTTCTTTCACCTCACGATACAAGCGATAGGATCAGCGTGACAAGGCCCACGCCCCAGCAGTAGTAGGCGAAGCCGCCGAACTTGCCGCGCTGGACGATCACACGCAGAAAATAGATTGCCATATAGCCGGACACGAACGCCACCAGCACACCCACCAGATACATCGGCACATACGACCAGTTGACGCCGGTTTGGATCGCGTCGATCAAGGACAGCAGATTCGCGCCGAGCACTGCCGGGATGGAGAGCAGAAAGGAAAAGCGCACGGCGAACGAGCGCTCAAACCCGCGCAGCATGCCCGCAGAAATGGTGGTGCCGGAGCGCGATAGGCCCGGCACGACGGCGACCATCTGGCTCACGCCCACGACAAGCACGTCAACGATGGTCGCGCCGCGCTCATTCTTGTTGCCATGCCCCCAGCGGTCCGCCGCAAAGAGCAAAAAGCCCGTGGCCACAAGCGCGAAGCCGATAAAAAATGTATTTTCGTAGAGCGACTCCACCGCATCCTTGAAAAACACGACCGCTATCAGCGGCAGCGTGGCGAAAATCAGAAGCAGGATCATGCGCCGCATCAGCCGGTCGGGCTTCTGCCCGCGCGGCAGACGCTTCAGGTGCACCATGATCAGGCCCTCGCGCGCCACGCCGCGCACATCGCGCCAGTATGCGATGATGACCGCCGCCAGCGTACCCAGATGCAGCAGAACGTCAAAAAACAGATGCTCCTCCGTCTGCCCGAGCTTTAAAAAATTCTGCACGATCGCCAGGTGACCAGAGCTTGAAATGGGCAAAAATTCCGCCACGCCCTGGATCAGCCCCAGCACGATCGCCGTCAGATAGGTCATACGCAGTCCTCCGATTTGATACTATGATAACAGGCAAAACGCGCGCGGCGTCTTGTTTCCGCAGCCGCGCCCGCAGCGCGAGACGTCACGCCTGCAAGGCGCGGCCAGACAAGCGGCCATACGAGATTATATTATCACAAATCGGAGAATATTTCCACCATCAACTGTCAAATCCTCGCACAGGCAAAAAACAGGCCTCTTTGATCAGCGCTTATGCCCGCCCGCTCGCTTTTTTTCCCGCGCGATCTGCTTGTGCAGCCAACCCAGCGCATCGCCGAGACTGCCCAGCTGATCCATCAGGCCGCTTTCCACGGCCTCGCGGCCGTAGACCACCGTGCCGACGTCATTGGCGATCTCATCGGTGGCCATCATATAGTGCAGAAACTGCTCATGCGAAATTTTCGAGTGCTTCGTGACAAAATTCACGATTTGGTCCTGGATCTGGTTAAAATAATGAAATGTCTGCGGCGCACCGATGACCATGCCCGTCATACGCACGGGGTGCACGGTCATGCTGGCCGTGGGCACGATCATGCTGCGCCGGGCTGAGACAGCCAGCGGGATACCGATGGAGTGTCCCCCGCCCAGCACAAGAGAGACCGTCGGCTTTTTCATGCCCGCGATCAGCTCTGCGATGGCGAGGCCGGCCTCGATATCGCCGCCCACGGTGTTCAAAAGCAGCAGAAGGCCGTCGATGTCCTCACTCTCCTCCACCGCCGCGAGCAGCGGTAGGACATGCTCATACTTCGTCGTTTTTACCGTTTCCGGTAAAACCTGATGGCCCTCGACCTGTCCAACGATCGTGAGCGTATAGATGGTGCCGCGGCTCGTGCGCGTGGTGGCCGCGCCGAGATCGATGGCCTGCTGCTCCTGCTGAGAAAGCTTCTCCTGTTTTTCGTCCGGCATGCGTAATCCTCCTGCAAAATGGTTTTCCGTTAGTATTCACCAAAACGAAAAAGCCATTCGCAGGGTGCGCTTATTCCTCCGTGTAGTCCTTACACACGTCGACCCAGCCGCTAAATCCGGAATACCGCTCCAGCTCAGCAATCGTAAGCTCAATGGCGCTGTTCGAGCTGCCGCAGGCGGGAAAGACCGTGTCAAACCGGCGCAGCGAGGCGTCGAGATACACGCGAACGCCCGCTTTCACCGCAAACGGGCACACCCCGCCCACCGCATGGCCGACATACTCCGGTACGTCGTCATGCCCGAGCAGCTTTGCCTTGACGCCAAACTGCGCCTTGTATTTCTTGTTGTCCACCCTTGCGTCGCCGGCCGCCACAATCAAAATACAGCCCTCCGGCGTAAGAAACGACAGCGTCTTTGCAATGCGCTTTGCCTCTACGCCCAGCGCCTGCGCGGCCAGCTCCACCGTAGCGCTGGAAACGTCGAACTCAAGGATTCTGTCGGCAAGACCGAACTGCGCAAAATACGCGCGCACCTTATCAATTGACATACGATTGCCTCCTGGGTCTGCTTTTCCTGCGGTATGCCGCATAAAAAAGATTTTGGGTATTATAGCAAACCGCAGCGGTTCTTGCAAGATGCGCGAAAATATTGTATACTGCCCCTGGAAGGAGCAACGCCATGACCAAGACCAATGTAATGCGCCTGCTCGATCAGGCGAAGATCGCCTATCGCGCGGCCACGTATGCGTTTGATGCGTCCGATCTGAACGGCATGCACGCCGCCGCGGCCATCGGCATGCCGCCCGAGCAGATCTTCAAAACGCTTGTCGCGCGCGCAGACAAGGGCGGCTACGCCGTATTCTGCATTCCCGTGTGCTGCGAGCTGGATCTCAAAAAAGCCGCGCAGGCCGCCGGCGAAAAAAAGATCGAGCTGATCCGCGTCAAGGACTTGCTTTCCGTCACGGGCTATATCCGCGGCGGCTGCAGCCCCATCGGCATGAAAAAGCGCTTTCCCACGTTTCTTGATGAGACTGCCCTGCTCTATGAGCAGATCGGCGTCTCGGCCGGCTGCCGCGGCTGTCAAATCTTGCTGCGGCCGGAGGATCTTATCGACTACGCGCAGCTCAAGCTGGGCGATCTGACACAATAGAAAGGACCAGATATTATGCAGTTCGAATACCGTACCAGGGGCACCTGCTCCAGCAAGATCAACTTTGAAATTGAGGACGGCAAGCTCACGCACGTTTCGTATACCGGCGGCTGCAACGGCAATCTGCAGGGCATCTCCAAGCTCGTCGAGGGCATGGACGTCGACACTGTCATTGAGCGTCTGCAGGGCATCCGCTGCGGCATGAAGCCGACCTCCTGTCCCGATCAGCTCGCAAGCGCGCTCATCCAGGCCAAAGAGCAGCTTGCCGGCGCATGACGCGCTGCTGCACAAAAGATTCCGTCTGAAGGAACTATTCTTTCAGGCGGGGCTTTTCTGCGCGTCATTTCTTTTTCGCTTTGCAGATATCGGCGGTCTGCTGTACAGCCCGCGGCAGCCATTCGGCGCTGCAATAGTTTAGCGGAATGACGATCTCATGACACGAAGCGTCAGGCGCCGGCCGCTTCAGTTCTGCCGGCAGATACGGCAAGCCGACCTCGCGCAGCGAAAAGACGTCTCCGCTCAGCCAGCCGACCGCCTGATCGTCGCAATACACACAATAACAGCCGAACATCTTCTTCATGCGGATATTGGATCCCTGCAGCGCGTCCATCCACATCTGGACGGCGCGTTCATCCGAATTTGTCACGCCGGCCTTCTTCTGGTTCTCTGGCTGGCGCCTGATTTTCGGCGCGGTGATCGCATAGCTGTCGTCAATCAGCTGCAGCAGGATATCCTCCGGCACATCGGAATCCACACGCACGGTGTTCCAGTGCGTCTTATTCATGTGGTACGCCGCCGTCACGCCGTCAAACAGCTGCCGCTGCAGATCGGCCCGCGCAGGCTCGCATTTGAGATTGACGCAAAGCCCGCCGCGCTCAAAAAGGAAGGCAAAGGTCTTCTTATTTGAAACATGCCGCATCGCGGTCCAAACGGCGCCGGCCGCCGCATCGCTGCCAAAGGGATAATCCTCGTATGCATCGGGATATTCCAGACACCGCGCGATCAGTTCCTGTCTCGTCATACTCCCGCCCCCTTTTTCTTAAGTATAGCATGGATCTTCGCCTGCCGCTATTAGTAAATTTAATGGATCTTATCGAAAATAACTGTTTTACTAATGTTGCTTGCGTGATATAATGACCAAAGTTATGAAATCTTTCTCTAAAGGAGACCGTTTCTATGAGCAACTGCGCAATCGTAGGCATCAATTGGGGCGACGAGGGCAAGGGCCGCATGGTCGACCTCATCGCCAAAGAATATGATATCGTCTGCCGCTACCAGGGCGGCAACAACGCCGGCCATACCGTCGTAAATGAATACGGCAAGTTTGCCCTGCATCTCATCCCGTCCGGCATTTTCCTGCCCGGCGTCGTGAACGTGCTGGGAAACGGCGTGGTCATCGACCTTGAGAGTCTCTGGGGCGAGATCGACGCCCTGCAAAAAGCCGGCATTTCGATCACGCCGGATAATTTCAAGATCTCCGACCGCGCCACCATCGTGTTCCCCTATCACCGCGCGCTCGACGGACTGGAGGAGGCGCGGCTGAAGGACAAAAAGTATGGCTCCACCCTGCGCGGCATCGCGCCCGTATACTCTGACAAGTATCAGAAAAAAACCGTCATGATGGGCGAGCTTCTTTACCCGGAATACCTCGAGCAGCACCTGGGCACGATCCTCGAGTGGAAGAATCTCACCATTCAGAACGTCTACGGCGCAAAAGGCTACAAGCTCGAAGATCTCATGTACTGGTGCCGGACGTACGGCGAAAAGCTCAAGCCCTTCCTCTGCGACACCAGCAGGTTCCTCTATGACGCGGAAAAAGCCGGTAAGAACATCCTGTTTGAAGCCCAGCTCGGCGCGCTGCGGGATATCGATTTTGGCATCTACCCCTATACCTCGTCATCTTCGTCCATCGCGGGCTACGCCTGCATCGGCGCCGGTATTCCCGGCAGCCATGTCGACCGCACGATCGGCATCGTGAAGGCCTATTCCACCTGCGTTGGAGAAGGTCCGTTCACCGCCGAGTGGTTTGGCGACGAGGCCGAGCGGCTGCGCGCCGCCGGCGGCGAGTACGGCGCGTCCACCGGACGTCCGCGCCGGGTCGGTCCGATCGATTTGGTCGCCACGCGCTACGGCTGCCGCATCCAGGGCGCGACCGAGATCGCGCTGACAAAGCTGGACGTGCTGTCGTATATGGACGAGATCCCCATCTGCACGCACTACGAATGTAACGGCGAACAGACCGACAGCTTCCCCTTCCCGGCCGTCATCGGCAAGGCCAAGCCCGGCTTTCAGACCATGCCCGGCTGGAGGTGCGACATCTCCGGCGTGCGTGAATATGAGGCTCTGCCTGTCGAAGCGCGCAATTATATTTCGTTTATTGAGCGCAGCATCGGCTGCCGCATCAGCTACGTCTCCGTCGGCGCGAGCCGTGACGAGATCATCTACCGATAAGGAGGGCGCAATGAAGCCTGCCTATGAAAGCCCGCTGGTCACACGCTACGCCTCCAGCGATATGCTGCATCTGTTTTCGCCTGACACGCGCTATGAGACATGGCGAAAGCTGTGGGTCAGCTTGGCGCGCGCGCAGCACGCGCTGGGCCTGCCGGTCACGCGCGAGCAGGTCGACGAGCTTGCCGCCCACGTCAGCCCCATTGACTATGCCGTTGTCGCCGCGAAGGAGCAGGAGCTTCGCCACGACGTGATGGCGCATATCTACGCCTTCGGTCAGGCCGCGCCCGGCGCGAAAGGGATCATCCACCTTGGCGCGACGAGCTGCTATGTGACCGACAACGCGGATCTTATCATCTACCGCAGCGCTCTGCGCCGCCTGCGCACGGCGCTTTGCGGCGTGATGCAGAATCTATGTGACTTTGCAGACCGGTGGGCGGCCACCCCCTGCCTCGGCTATACGCACTATCAGCCCGCACAGCTTGTCACCGTAGGCAAGCGCGCCGCGCTTTGGCTGCAGGATCTGCTGCTCGATTTAGACGAGCTGGACAGCGTAATTGCCGCCATCCGCTTTCTCGGCTGCCGCGGCACCACGGGCACCGAGGCAAGCTTTCTGGCGCTCTTTGACGGCGATGAAGCAAAAATCGACGAAATGAACCGCCGGATCGCCGCCGATTTCGGCTTTGACCAGCTCTATGACGTCTGCGGCCAGACCTATCCCAGAAAGCTCGACAGCAGGATCTTGAACGTTCTCAGCTCCATCGCGCAGAGCTGCTGCCGCTTTGCAAACGACGTGCGGCTGCTGCAGCACGACCGGCAGGTGGAAGAACCGTTTGAGGATAAGCAGGTCGGCTCGTCCGCGATGGCGTACAAGCGCAATCCCATGCGCTGTGAGCGCATTTGCTCGCTCGCCCGCTATGTGATGGCCGACGCGATGAACGCGCCGATGACGGCCTCGACCCAGTGGCTCGAGCGGACGCTGGACGATTCGGCCAACCGCCGCATCAGCATGCCCGAGGCGTTTTTGGCCGTAGACGGGATCCTTCGCATCATGCGCAATGTCACAAAGGGACTGCATGTGAACGAAAAAATCGTCGCACAGTTTGTTTCCGAATATCTTCCGTTCATTGCAACGGAGAATCTTTTGATGCTCGCCGTGCAGCGCGGCGGCGACCGCCAGCAGGTGCACGAGATCATCCGCCAGGCCTCGATGCACGCCACGGCGCAGATGAAAAACGGCGAAAAAATGGATCTCATCGCCGCGCTCGCAGCCGAGCCGGCCTTTGGCCTGACCGAACCGCAGATCCGCGCCGAGCTGCAGCCCGAGCGCTACACCGGCCGATGTGCCCAACAGGTCGCGGCCTTTACCAAAAAGGTGCGCGCGCGGATCGGCAATGCAGACACTACGGCAGAGGATCTGACGCTTTGATAACAGCCGCGCCCGCCAATGTGGCGGGCGCGGCTGCGTATGCCGAAAAAGCGGCTTGGCCACTTTTTCGGCAAGGCTGCGGCCTGCCGCAGCGCACGCGCCGCTGGCTCTATGCAGTCTTGAACAGTCCAGAACGCGCCCGCCAATATGGCGGGCGCGGCTGTTTTCTTCGGTGCTATTCCAATGCGTCAAAGACGGATTTGAACGATTCGAGCTTATTGAGATTGCACGCAGCGTTCCACGCCATGAATCCGCCGGTCAGGCCGCCGTCGGTCAGCGCCTGGATCTGCGCGCCGATCTCGTCCGCGCCGTAGCTGTTGTACGGATAACGGATGGCGTCATACGCCTGGATCCATGTGCGCGCCACGGCGGGCGTCGGCGTCTCTTCCTGACGCTTCGAAGCGGACTCGGCCCACTCGAAAAGCGTGTCGTACGGATGCTCCCACGGCCGGTATGTGCCGTTCTGGCTGAAGTGGTCGGGGTACGGCATGCCGCTGATGACGTCGACGACATTGCTGATGGCGGGCCAGTACTGGCCGTAGGCCGTGACATAGGTGCCGCTTGTCTCGCCAAAGACGTCGGCCCCGACATAGACGCCGACGTCGTGCAGCTCGTCCGTGGCGTACATCAAAAAGCGCTGGATGGCCTGCGCCTTGGTCTCGTCGTACGTATTGTGGTAATTGATATTGCCGCTCGACTCATACTCATAGGTACCGTCTGGGAAGCGGACATAGTCAAACTGGATCTCATCGAATCCCATCGTCGCTACAGCGTCCTTGGCCAGCTCGACCTTGTACTGCCACACATAGCGGCAGTATGCGCTGGGCCAATAACTGCTGGCGATGTACAGCGGGTCTCCTGCCGCGTCGCAGATCGCATACTCAGGATGATCGGCGACAAAAAACGAGTCATTGAACGTGGTCAGTCTGCCGATACAGTAGAAGCCCGCATCCTTGATCTTCTGAATGGCGGCCTTGTACGTCTCAAGCGAGTTGTTGGCGTAGTCATATGCCGTGGGCGAATACTGCTTATATACCTCGGACGGATAGCCCACAGAGGTGCCGTCGATAATATTGACGACAAATGCATTGATCTTTGTCGATTTGGCATATTCGATGTACTTGTCCACATTGCCGATGACCTCGGGATCACAGGTCAGGTACAGGCTGTAGCAGCGCTCCGGCATGACGTTGTCTTCAAAGCTGGCCTTTTCGCGCGGATAGTAATCCAGACTTCCCGCGTCGCCGCCGCCATAGATATCGCCGCGGCCGGCATGCACGGAATATATGCCGAAGCGGTCATAGACCTCGGTCGCCGCCTCGAGCGTGGATGCGGTATACTGGCCGCTGATATAGCCTGTCTCACCGCCGTAGCGCACCTCGTACAGATGCACCACGCCGTTTTCCAGATAGTCATATCCCACGACCGGCAGCTCCGTTCCCTGCTCGACCAGCTGTCCCAGCTCGGCGCCGTCGGCCGTAAGCCGCAAATTCTGCGGCGTGCGTACATAGACGGTCGTCTCCCCGACCACTTTGGAAGAATCGGTCGTCAGCGACGACGACGGGACATATCCATAGCGCAGAGAATCCAAATAGGTCAGATAATACTGCACACCGTCCTTCTTCAGCGCCTCGTCGGTGCAATAGGTGATCTGCGTGCCGCGCGCGACCGTTCCCGCCTCGTTCAGCTCGGCGTCGTAATACGCAACGCTCGCCGTATCGGCGCAGATATAGCCGGAGACATAGCGGTCCTTCTTCCCGCCGGCGATCTCGTCCGTCTGCGCCGTCTGCGTGCTGCCGCCCGCGACCACACAGATGAACAGGATCACCGCCACAAGGATCAGCACCGCCAGTAATACCAGCCAGGTATTTTGCCGCAGAAAACGCAGCCGCTCTTCCTTGCGCTTAGACGCGCGCGCAGAACGCTCGACTGGCTTTCTCGGCTTTTTTGAAGTGTTTGTGCGTTTTTTCATGACAAACAACCTACCTTCTTGTGTTGTATTATACATCAACTTTTTGAAGAATTCTACCTTTTTTGGCATTTTTCTGAAATATTGTCAAATTAAACCTCATTTTCTCCAATTTCGCTCCATTCATCTCGAAAAATATTGTTGATTTTCGTGTTTCTGCTCCATTTTTATTCAAAAAACCGCATAATTTTCACCGTTATGTAAACCCATTTTTCGAACTTTTCCGAATTTTTTCTTTCAAATCCGCCA
>CAZWKZ010000065.1:0-10568 GCA_964633935.1 uncultured Oscillospiraceae bacterium
GCGGAAAACGAGTGCGCTGCAGCGGGCCGTGATCCTTTTGTCGGAAAAGGCGCATCGCCTTTTTCGACAGTCTCGACCCCCACGCCGGAGGATACCGGCGTGGGGGTCATTTTGGTCTTTGCTACTTGCCTGTAGCCTGATCGACGAGCGTGATCTCGACCAGGTAATACGTTCCGCCCCGGTAGACGGTGAGCGTAACGGTGTCGCCCGCAACAAACTGATTCTTTACGGTATTCAGCTCGTCGATGGAGGTCACGGGTGTGTCGTTGATGGCGGTGATGACGTCGCCCTCTGCCAGACCCTTGGCCTTGGCGTCGCTGCCCTCGGCTACGGAGGTGACGTAGATGCCGGACGGCAGATGGTAATACGTCTGGAACGTCTTGGGAAGCGCCTCGCCCGTGATGCCGATGGCCGGCCGCCCTGCGACGTAGCCGTTTTCGATCAGCTCGTCGATGATGGGCTTGGCGACGGCGATGGGGATGGCGAAGCCGAGACCCTCGACAGAGGCGGAGGAGGAATAGTACGAACTCATTTTCATCGTATTGATGCCGATGACCTGCCCATAGCAGTTGATGAGCGGGCCGCCGGAGTTGCCGTTATTGAGCGCGGCGTCGGTCTGGATCAGCGTCATCGTGCGGTCGCCTACCGTGAGGTCGCGGTTGATGGCGGAGATGATGCCGGACGTCATTGTGCCGCGCAGCTGCACGCCGAGCGGATCGCCGATGGCGACGACCGAGTCGCCCACGCGCAGCTGGGTCGAGTCGCCAAACTGCGCCGGCTGCAGCCCGCTGACGTCCATCTTGAGCACGGCAAGATCGCTCGTCTCGTCGCTGCCGACGAGCACGGCGCCATATTGCTGATCGTCGCTGGTCAGCACCGAGATCACCTGCGCATCCTCAATGACGTGGTGATTGGTGATGACGTAGCCGTCCTCAGACATGATGATGCCCGTGCCGGTGGCAGTGCCCGAGGGCGTGGCCGAGGAGATGGACACGACGCTGGCGATCACGCGCTGGTAGATTTCCTGCAGGCTGAGCGCGTCGGCTTCGTCCGACTGCTTTGTCGGCGCGGAGAGCGGCGATTCGGAAAGCTCCAGCGTCACGCCCGTGCCGATGGGCGCGGACTGCGCCGCCTCGTCCGCGCCGTTTGCCTGCGTGCCGGGCGCAGACGGCTCGGCTGCAGCGGGCGCTTCGGGCGCGTCAGAGACAGGCGCTTCGGGCAGCTCGGCCTTGGCGCCGAGCGAGAGCGTAAAGCCGCCGTCCGTCCGCTCGAGCGATACGCCGCCGTTGCGGACCACGTAGAGCACGCCGAGCGAGAGCGCAAGCAGGATCAGTATCCCCAGAACGCCGAGAAAGGCGTTCAGCGCGCGCCTGCGCCGCCGGCTGCCAAGACCCATCGGGGTGTTCTCGGGCGGGGAATAATAGCCGCCCGCGGGCTGCTCGTCGTAGGAATGTATGGAATTGTCGTCATAAAAGCTGTCGTTGTCGTAATAGCTCATGCAGACACCTTCTTCGCGGCTGCCGGAAGAGCCGTCTGGCTTTTCCGGCGAACGATTCTATTGCAAGTATATCCCGATCGTGCGCGGGAATGTTGAACGTTTTGTAAATCTGAACGCCGTCAGCGCACGACCGGCAGGGTGAAGCTGAAGCGCGTCACGCCGTTTTCGCTCTCGGCCCAGATATCGCCCCCGTGCGCGCCGACGATGGTCTTTGCGATATAAAGCCCCAGCCCCCAGCCCTCGCGGTCGGCCGAGCGGCTCTTGTCGGCCTTGTGGAAGCGGTCGAACAGCAGCGGCAGTTCTTCAGGCGCGATGGTGGGACCGGTGTTCTGCACCACGGCGCACGCCAGACCGGATTTGACGCTCAGAAGCAGCGAGAGATTGCCGCCGGTCGAGCAGAATTTGATGGCGTTGTCAATGAGGTTGTAGAATACCTGTGTGATGCTGTCGCGCTCGGCGCGCGTCCAGACCGGCTTTTCCGGCAGCTCGACAGTTACCTGCAGCCGCTTGGCGTTGATCTTCTGCTCAAAGGTGATCAGCACGTCGCTCATTGCCTCGCCAAGATCAAAGCGCGTCTTGCGGCTCTCCTCGACGCCCTGCGCCTGCATGCGCGAGATGTCGAGCATGTTGCGCACAAGGCGCGACAGCCGCCTGACCTCGCTGGAGACGATCTGCATGTAGTGCGCCTGCTTTTCCGGCGGAATGGTGCCGTCCAGCATGCCGTCGATGTAGCCGCCGATGGTGGTCATGGGCGTTTTCAGCTCGTGGCTGACGTTGGCGACAAATTCCTGACGCCGCTGCTCGGATTCTTCGAGCGAGGCGGCCATGGTGTTGAACGCCTGGGCCAAGTCGTTGATCTCGCGCGTGTTTTTCTCTGACACCTCTACGCGCGCCGATAGATCGCCGCGGCCATAGCGCCGCGCCGTCTCGGCCACCTGCGCCAGAGGCTTGACCTGGCTGCGAGAAAAGAAGGTCGCGACCACGAGCGCCACCACGATGACAATCAGCGCGGGGTAGAGGAACAGCGCGCCGCTGTGCGATACCGACTGCAGCGTGCGCGTCATGGCCGACGAGACGATGACGTAGCCGATGATCTCATTTGTCGTGTTGGAATGGACGGCGACGCCGGTGATATAGCGCGTCTCGTCATAGATGCCGTCGAGCACGTCGGTTGTGGCCGCGTCGCCCAGCGCGAGCGAGGAGAGAAACGCCTCGTCCACGCGCTTGCCCAGATGCTCGCAGTTGAACTGGCTGCATGAGCAGAGCACGACGGTACCCGCCTCGTCACAGACGAGCGCCTCGGCGCCGCCGATATCAGAGAAGAAGGAGAGGCTCAGACGGAAGTCCCAGCTGCTCTCCAGCTCGCCGGCGGAATCGTAGGCCCGGGCGAGGTTGGCCACGGCCTCGGCGTTGCCGCGCAGCGTATCGACGGCCTGCTCCTGCAGGGAGCTTCGCATGAGGGACATGAACGAGACGCCCGTAATGAGCATACAAACCAGCAGCAGCGCGGCGACCATGGTAAACTGCCGGCTGAAGGTCGTTTTCATCCGTTACACGACCTCAAACTTATAGCCCACGCCCCAGACGGTCTTGACGGACCACTGATCCGACACGCCCTCGAGCTTTTCGCGCAGGCGCTTGACGTGGACGTCGACGGTGCGGCTGTCGCCGAAGTAGTCGAAGCCCCACACCTCGTCGAGCAGCTGGTTGCGCGTATATACGCGGTTGGGAGACGAGGCCAGATGGTACAAAAGCTCCATCTCCTTCGGCGGGGTCTCGACACGCTTGCCGTCGACGATCAGCTCGAACGCGTCAAGATCGATAACGAGCTTGTCGAACACCAGCCGCCGCGATTTTCCCTTTTCATCCGGGTCCGCCGCGCGGCGCAGCACCGCCTCGACGCGCGCCAGGACCTCTTTCATTTCAAAGGGCTTGGTAATATAGTCGTCCGCGCCCTGCTTGAGTCCCGTCACCTTGTCGTTCGTCTCGCCCTTGGCGGTGAGCATGATGACCGGCGTCTGGCTCTCCTGCCGGATCTTCTGCAGCACGCCCCAGCCGTCAAGCACCGGCAGCATGATATCCAGCAGTACAAGATCCGGGTGCAGATACCGGAACTGCTCGACGCCCTGCGCGCCGTCGGACGCGACGGCGGTGGCATACCCCTCTTTCTGCAGATATAGCTGCAGAAGCTCTGCAATATTTTGCTCGTCCTCGACGATCAGAACGGTCTTTGCCATGCTCTGCTCCTCCTTCGGCAAAACGCTTTTGTTTATACATTATTATAACCGCTGCAGGGCTGTTTGCGTGAACATTTTGTAAAAACTTGTAATCGCCTGCGCCGGGAGAAAAATTGGTTTTTTTGCGTTTTCCCCGTTTCAGATCGCGCGAAAATATGATATGATACCCAAAATACAAAGGAGCGTTTTTGCCTATGGAAGCTACACCGAGAATGCAGGATCATGCGCTTGCTGCGCGCGCGGCGGCTGCGGCCGGGTGCGTGCTGTTGAAAAATATAGAGCAGACGCTGCCGCTGCTGCCCGAGGGCGGCGCGCCGCTTCGCGTGGCCGTCTTTGGCGCGGGACAGATCTTTACCGCCTGCTGCAGCGCGGGCATGACGCCGTGGCGCACGGTGAATATTCTAGACGGCCTGTGCGCGTCGCCAAAGCTGGCCGTCGACGGCCTGCTCAGCCACAAGTACCGCGCCTGGGCGCTGGAGCATCCCGACGGCGGCGAGCTGCCGCTGGCGAAGCTCAGCATGGAGCAGTTCGCAGAAAATAACGACGCCGCCGTCGCCGTCATCACCCGCGCGGCGGACGATCGCCATCTGCAGCTCACAGCCGATGAGCGGCAGATGCTCCGGCTGGTGAACGGCGCGTTTTCCCGCGTGGTGCTGGTGCTGAACACGCCGGGCTATCTTGAGCTGCCGGACGAGGCGCTTGCCTGCGGCGCGATCGTATTTCTCGGCGTCGCCGGGCAAGAGGCGGGCTATGCGCTGAGCGACGTGCTGACGGCTGAGGTCATGCCCGCCGGGCGCCTGGCGCACACGTGGCCCATGCGCGCATCCGATTTTGACGAGGCGTGCGCGCAGCAGGACGTGTATACCGGCTACCGCTATTTTGACAGCTTCGGAAAGCAGGTACGCTACCCCTTCGGCTACGGGCTGAGCTACGGCAAGGCCGAGCTTGACGCGGTGTCGGTGGGGCTTGACGGATGCGACGTGACCGTGTCGGCCACTGTCGTGAACACCGGCGCGCACTGGCCGGTACAGGAGCTGGTACAGGTCTATGTCTCGCACGAGGGCCGCGGCGAGCGGCCGGTGTATCTTCTGAACTGCTTTGCAAAAAGCGCGCTGCTCGCGCCCGGTGAGCAGCAGACGCTGCGGCTTCGCTTCCCGGTGACAGAGCTGTCTGTGTTCCACGAAGAGGCGTCCGGCTATGTGCTGGAAGAGGGCTATTATGATATCCGTATCGGTACGAACTGCCGCGCCAGCTATATTGCAGGTTCGATCCGCGTGGCGCGCAGCGCCGTGGTGCAGGCCGTCTCGCCCATGAAGATGGCCACGAATCTCAGCCGCAGCCGGATGGGCGTGCAGCCGTTCGCCTATCCCGGCGAGGCGGAGGAGCTGGCCGCCGCACGCCGCTGTGCCATCCGCCTGTCCGACCGGAACCTGCCGCGCCGCAGCCGCAAAAAGGGCCGTGAATTTTCCGGCTGCCGCGCGGACGGAAACAGCTATACGCTGGCAGATGTGAAGGCCGGGCGCTGCAATCCGTTTCAGCTCGTCGCGTGCATGGACGATCACAGCCTGCGCGAGCTGGTGTGTACGTTCGGCGCGCATGCGTCGGATGTCCCAGGCGCGCTGGGCGCGTCGGCGGCGCTCGAGCGCTACGGCATCCCGGCGCTCAATATCGCGGCCGGGCCGGACGGCCTGCAGCTGACGAAGGATCATCAGCCCGACGAAGATGTGCCCGCGCGCCACCAATACTGCACGGCGTTCCCCATGGCCTCGTCTCTGGCCTGCGCCTTTGAACCCGAGCTGGTCCGCATGGTGGGCCGCGCCATCGGCCGCGAGATGGCCGAATACGGCGTGGATCTGTGGCTTGCGCCCGGCGCGTCGCTGCAGCGCTCGCCCGCGCAGCTGGGCTTTGCTGAGAGCTGGTCAGAGGATCCCGTCGTCTCGGGCCTGTGCGCCAGGGCCATTGCCGAGGGCGTGCGTACATACGGCGCAGCGGTGCTGCGCGACGTGTGCGACCGCCGCCATGCCGAGATCAGCCAGAGCGCGCTGCGCGACGTGTACGGCCGCAGCTTTGAGATCGCGGCCGGGGCATATGACGCGTGCCTGCTGCCGGCCATGACGCTCGGCGGCGAGCCGGTCTGCGAGGACAGCGCGCTGGTGCGCACGCTGGTCGTCGACTGGCGCTACACGGGCATGTTCCTTTCCGACGGCGAGCGCTACGCCGCCGAGCCGGCGCGCGTGACGCTGGAAAAATCGGCGCTGCGCATCCTGCGCGTGATATTGGATTCGAAAAAAGCGTAAATCAAATCGCCTGCCGTTTACCGGCAGGCGATTTTCACAGAAGCGCCGCAAGCGTCTGCAGCGCCCGGCCGAACGTATCCACGTCCAGCTCGGCGTAGTTTACGACCACGCAGCCGCGCGCGCTGGGCGCGGGGCTGCCGACATAGTAGGACGACAACAGCGGCGTCTGCAGGCCGGCTGATGTCACAAGCGGCGCGAGCGCCGCGTCGGACAAGGACGTGTGGATCTGCAGCACGAAATGCAGTCCCGTGTCGGCGCGCAGCGCGGTAAAATGCCGTGCAAACTCTGGACGCGCCACTACCGACAACAGCCTGTCGCGCTGCTGCCGGTAGTGCTTTTTCATGCGGCTCAGGTGCTTGTCAAAGTAGCCCTCGTCTAAAAACCGGGTCAGCGTGAGCTGCTCAAAGCTCGGCACACAGCAGCTGTAAAAGCCCATTTTCCGCTGCCACAGCGGCAGAAGCTGCTTGGACAAAATCATATAGCTGATACGAAGCGCGGGCGTGATGGTCTGCGAGAAGGTGTTCATATAGATGACCCGGCCGAGGTAGTCCATGCTCTGCATGGTGGGGATGATCCTGCCGGAGAAGCGGTATTCCGAGTCATAGTCGTCTTCGATGATATACCGGTCGGGCTGCTCGGCCATCCACGCCATGAGCGCCTGCCGGCGGCTGATGGGCATGACGACGCCGGTGGGGAAATGGTGCGACGGCGAGATGTGTACGACGCTGGCCCCGCTTTTTTCAAGCGCCTCCGGCACGACGCCGTTTTCGTCCATCTCGATCGGGACGAGCGCTGCGGCGTTGGCCTGATATACTCGCGCGATCTTGCGGTGGCCCAGCGCCTCGAGCGCATAGCGCCGGTCGTGGCCAAGGAACTGGATGAGCAGGCTGTAGAAATACTCGGTACCGGCGCCGACGAGGATCTGCTCGGGGCTGACAAACACGCCGCGCTGGCGCATAAACTCGTCCGCGATGGCCTTGCGCAGCGCAAACAGGCCCGCGTTTGGCACGCGCTGCAGTAGATTCTGCTGCGTGTCGAGGATCACGCCGCGCATCAGCCGCGCCCAGACGGAGAAGGGAAACAGCGACGCAGCAGCGCCCGGCGCTGCTGCAGGCTCGTCCGGAACGGGCGAGGCGGCGGGCGCGCCCGTCAAGCACGGCTCTGCCAACCGGATCTGCGAGACGTAGTAGCCCGAGCGCTCGCGCGAAGAGATATAGCCCTCGGCCAGCAGCTGGCTGTAGGCCGTCTCGACGGTGATCTTGCTGATGTTCAGATGTCCGGACAGCGCGCGCTTGGACGGCAGCCGCTCGCCGCCCGTCAGACGGCCGCTCAGGATGTCGGCCTTGATGGCGGCGTACAGCTGCTCATAGAGCGGTGTTCCGGCCTCGCGCGAGAGAGAATAGGATAGCAGCATGATCTGGCCCTACCAAAATAAGATTTTTCTGGCAATTTCAGAAATGCCAGTTTGTGCTATGATACTAGCAGATTCTGTCAGAGAAAGCAAGAGGGAATATCCATGAAACAAAAATCTGCATTTTCAACCTACCGCATCGTCTTTATCGCCGTCATGGCCGCCATCGTCTGCGTGGTCACGTTCTTCCGGTTTCCGCTGCTAGGCTCCAAGGTCCATCTGGCCAACGCCATGTGTCTGCTCTCGGGCCTGCTGTTCGGGCCGGTCGGCGGCGGGCTTGCCGCAGGACTTGGCTCGGGGCTGTATGACGTGCTCTTTGGCGGCTATGATATCATTCAGGGCCTGATCACGTTCGTCTCAAAGTTCTTGATGGCGGCGATCTGCGCCTGGATCGCGGGCACGCACAAAGGAAGGCTCAGCCACCTGCGCGTGATCGTGGCGGCCGTGGTGGGCGCGCTGAGCTATGTGCTGTTGTACATGCTCAAGACCTTTGTCTATCAGCGCTTCGTCTATGGCTACCCGATGCAAACCACCTGGGCCACCATGCTCAGCAAGCTCCCGGCCTCCGCCATCAATGCCGCCGTCGGCGTGGTCGTGAGCGTGATCTTGTTCTTCGCCATGACGCCCGCGCTCAAAAGAGCTGGACTTCTTGAAAAGCTGGAAAAGTAAGCGGCGTCTGCCAGAGAAAAAACCGGCCATCCATCGGATGGCCGGTTTTGCCGTTATGAATTTTTCTGCAGCAGGTACTTTGCAACCTCCTGCGGCGCGATGCCCAGGACGAAGCCGAATTCGCCTTGGATCATGTCCTCGGCGGTTTTCCAGTTGCGAAGCTCGGTAGAGCTGACGCTCTTGCGGGAGCTTGCGCGCTCAGACTGCCGGGCGTGCAGCGTTTTGCACAGCCGCAGCAGCATCCTGCAGTCATGCCCGGCGAGGATCGTCCGGTAGTAATCGCCGGCCATGCGGCTGTTGTCCGGCACGTCGTCGAGCAGCGGCAGCGACTTGAGCTGCGGCAGCAGCGACTCCAGCTCGTCACGCGAGATGAGCGGACGCATCAATACCCGCCCGTCCACGGGCGCGTAGATCGTACCGCCATGATAATATGGCGTGAGCGTATAATATTGCCTGTCCTTGTCCAAGCCGGAAACCTTCGGGTGGCCGACCTCCTCGATATGACACACGCCCTCGTAACCGTAAATCACATAATCTCCGACGGAAAACATAATCTCCCTCCTGTACACGCCTCAAATGCCGAAAGCTCCCATTTCACTTCCATTATAACAGAAATGGAATCCAAAATGTAAGAAAAAGTTTTAAAATTTCGGGTTTCCTTTTTGTGGAGAAAAACGGTGAAAAACGTACATATGAGGAGCATTGCTTCAAAAAACGGTCGAAACGGGCACAGCGCTGCGGCGCCTGCGGCAGCGGACGGAAAAGCGCTATGCCATTTCCGTCTCTTCGGGGCGGTAGTCGAACAGCGCCTGACTGAGCGACAGGATCTCCGGCTCATCCAGCGAGTTTTCAAACTGCACGCGGCCTGTCTGCGATGCGGGCGCGAGCAATCCACGCTCTTCCAGCTTGCGCCGCAGCTGCATGGCGATGCCCGCGCTGCCGTCCATGATCTCGGGCCTGCGGCCGATGACCTTGCGGATCGCGGCGGATAGAAACGGATAGTGCGTGCAGCCGAGCACCACCGCGTCTATGGGGACCTTGAGGAACGGCTCGAGCTTGTCATAGAGGTATTGCTCCACGGCCTCGCCGCGCAGAACGCCCTGTTCGACGAATTCCATCAATCCGCCGCAGGCGACGGGGACGATCTCGGCCTGCGGCTCGTACTGGCGCTGCAGCGAGAGAAATTTCTTTTCCTGCAGCGTCATGGGCGTGGCCATGACCAGGATGCGGCCGCCGGGATAGCGCTCGGCCGCGGGCTTGATGGCAGGCTCGGTACCGATGATGATAAGCGCTGGATAGTCCTGCCGCAGACGGCGGATGGATACGGACGTGGCGGTGTTGCAGGCGATGACAAGGGCTTTTATGCCCTGCTGCACCAGATGTGCGGCAGCCGCACGGCTGAGCGAGAGAACCTCGTCAGACGTTTTTACGCCGTAGGGCGCGTGCAGCGAATCGCCGTAGTAGAGATAGTTTTCCTGCGGCAGAAGGCGCACTGTCTCGCGCAGCACGCTGATCCCGCCAAGACCGGAATCGAAAAACGCGATGGGTTGTGATTGCGCCGGCATCGAGTCCGCCTCCTTGTGTAGAATATAGTTTCATTATAGCACCGATTCAGGGCGCATGCAATCGGCTTGCGCCGAGCAGGCTGCTCCCTGCAGGGCGATCTTTTTCCTGATTTGTTTTTGCGGTATGCCTCCGGCGGGGCAATCTTTTCCATCTCTCTTTTCCGTTTTTTCGTTTCTGCCCTGCGATCTGCAGCGCCGCAGCATGCTCCGCAGGCCAATCCTTTCTGCACGCGCAGAAAGGATTGGATGAAAGAAGCGGTCAAGGGCTGCGGCCCTTGACAATCCCGGGGCTTTTATAGCGCTGACGCGCAGAGCGGGCTTCGCCCCATAGGTTTGTTTCTGCCGCTGTTTTTTCGTTTCTTCCGTCCGTGTCCGAAGCCGGCTGCGCCGGCGGGTTTTTTCTGCTTTTCCCGTTTTTTCTGTTGCTCTTTTTCCTAATTTGCTTTTGCCGGTGGCCCCGGCGACCAATACTTTCTGAATGATCATATTGATTTTCATGAAAAGCAACGCTTTTCATGCTGCGGCAAGCCGCAGTGGTGAAACCATAACATGGTTTCACAAAATCAATATGGTACGGCTTTTCGATCCGCATTTTATGCGGATCCTGCAAACCAAAGGTTTGCAGGAATCAAAACATGTTCCATGTTTTGATTCGAAAATAGTATCAGAAAGTATTGGATGAAAGAATCAGTCAGGGAAGGGCTTCATGAGCGCCCTTCCCTGACAACCTAACCTCCGCCATGGCTTCGCCAGGGAAATTTGATGGCGTCGGCAATGCCATAGCTGCTATCGCAGCTGTAAGACTACGCCCGCCGGCGAAGCCGGCTTTGGGTCCTGCGGCGCAGATGGATGGTTTGCCGGTAGTTTCTTCCCGTTTGGGCGAAGCCCGCT
>CAZWKZ010000066.1:0-10492 GCA_964633935.1 uncultured Oscillospiraceae bacterium
CATCCGGTCGGCCTCGTCGAGCACGACGGTCTGTATCTTGTCCAGCCGCAGCGTCTTGCGGTTGTAGTGGTCCATGAGCCGGCCCGGCGTGGCGACCACGATCTGCGGGTGGTTCTTGAGCTGCTTGATCTGGCCCTCGATCTTTGCCCCGCCGTAGACCACGGCCACGCGGATATCCTTGTAATAGGCCAGAAGCGCGCGCAGCTCGTCGCAGATCTGGATAGCCAGCTCGCGCGTGGGCGCGAGGATCAGGCCCTGCAGGTCCTGGCTCGCCGGATCGATGTGCTCGATCATCGGGATGCCGAAGGCGAAGGTCTTGCCCGTGCCGGTGGGAGCCTTGGCGATGACGTCCTTCCACTGCATGAAAGGCGGGATGGCCTCGGCCTGGATGCGGGTGGGATAGCCATAGCCCTTTTTCTCCAGCGCCTGCAAAATCTGCGGCGAGAGGCCAAGATCAGCGAATGTCAAATTCTGTTCCATAGTCAAATGTCCTTTGTTTGCGCCGGGCGTCAAAACGGCTTCGGCGAAAGATTCACATAGTCGATATACTGAAATTGCAGGCCGTTTTCCTCTTGCAGATCGGATACGCGGCGGATCTGCCAATTTTCCCGCGCGTCGAGATTCGGCAAAAAGCGGTCGGCCGGCGTGTTGGCGTAGGTCTTGGTGACGCGCGCGCCGTCGCAGTAGTCCAGCAGCAGCTCGTACACGCTGGCGCCGCCGATGACGCAAAGTCCGTCGCGCGGATACTGCCGGAGCGTGTCAAACAGCGCCGCTTCGTCGTGCACGATAACGGCAGAGCCGGCGGTAAAGGCCGCGTCGCGCGTCAAAATGATATTCGTTCGGCCTTTGAGCGGCCGCCTGCCCGGAAAGGTCTCAAGCGTTTTGCGGCCCAGGATGACGGCCTTGCCCGTCGTCAGCTCGCGGAAGCGGCGCAGGTCGGCCGGGATGCTGACAAGCAGCCTGCCGCCTTGGCCGATGCCCCAGTCGGGCGTTACATTGACGATCAGTTCCATGCTGCACCTCGGATGCTCAGATTGCTACGGGGATTTTTTCGGAAAATTCACTGTAGCGGTAGTTTGGCAGCGAGAAGCTGTCCACTGTAAATTGATAAAAATCTGTAATTGTGCGGTCGATGACGAGCTTGGGCGCGGCATACTGCCGGTTTTCCAGCATCTTTTCCACCAGCGGCACATGCCGGTCGTAGATGTGGCAGTCGGCGATGACATGCACCAGCTCGCCCGCCTGCAGGTTGGACACCTGCGCCATCATATGCACCAGTACGGCGTACTGTACCACGTTCCAGTTGTTGGCCGTGAGCATATCCTGGCTGCGCTGGTTCAAAATGGCGTTCAACGTATTGCCGCTGACGTTGAACGTGACCGAGTACGCGCACGGAGCAAGCGCCATTTCGCTCAGATCGTGGTGGTTGTACAGATTCGTCAGGATGCGGCGCGAGGCGGGGGCATGCTTGAGATCATACAAAACGCGGTCGACCTGATCGAATTCGCCCTCTGGGTAGCGGTGCTTCACGCCTAGCTGATAGCCGTAGGCCTTGCCGATGGAGCCGGTCTCGTCGGCCCAGCTGTCCCAGATATGGCTGCCCAGGTCATGGATGTTGTTTGATTTTTTCTGCCAGATCCACAAAAGCTCCTGGATGCAGGAACGGTAGTAGGTTCTGCGCAGCGTCATGATGGGAAATTCTTCGCGCAGGTCATAGCGGTTCACTACACAGAATTTTTTGATCGTGTGCGCCGGCGTTCCGTCTTGCCAGCGGGGACGGACCGCACGGTCACGGTCCCACACGCCGTTTTCTAAAATGTCGCGGCAGGTCTGAATATACAGCTCGTCGGCTCTGCTCATGGCAAATCTCCATTTAAAAATCCAAATTTCTCTATTTTATAGTATATCATATTGTGGTATAATTGCAACCGTGAGAATTTCATATTCGTTTACGAAAAATTCACAGATTCTCTGCAACCTGTCGTATTTTGTTTCGTCTTGGATAGCGGCCGAGATAAATTGGCCGCGAAAGGAGAACCATAAGAATGAAAAAAATGATCGCGCTCTTGCTCGCCTGCCTGATGGTATTTGCCCTGATGGCCTGCGCCTCGACCAAGGACGAGCCGGCCGGCGCCGAAGGCGTCGCCGCGGAGCTTCCCGAGCAGACCGAAACCGAGCAGCCCGACGAAGCGGAAACCGAATCGGACGCGGCGGAGCAGCCCGACGCAGAGGGCACGGAAGACGCGGAAATGCCCGAGGAAACTGAGCAGCCCGACGATCCGGCGGGCACGGGCGCCTCGGACGAAGCCGGCGACGCTGCGCTGCAGACGATGCTGGACGCGCTGCTTGACGGCCTTGATGCTGAGTTCATCCCCTATTACGGCTCGTACAGCGTGACGGCGGAGGATGCGCCCTACGTAGTGGGCTATGAGGAAATGGACACGAATTTTGAATCCGCGCTGGGCTACGGTCCGTTTACCGGCTCGACCGCGTTTATTATGACGCTCTTCCAGCTGCCCGAGGGCGCGGACGCCGAGGCCTTTGCTGCGGATCTAGCTGCGAACGCCGATCTCAACAAGTGGGTCTGCGTCGGCGCCGACTACGCCGACGGCATGGCCAACGGCCGGTATGTGATGTTCCTGATGGCCTCGCTGGAGGCGTGCCCGGAGGAGGTCCGGCAGGAGCTTGAGAGCCGCTTTGCGGCCATCGTCACAGACGCGGTCCTGGAGTAATCTTCGAAACGGAGGACGAGGGCTTGCTGTTTTCCAGTATCACGTTTTTGTACCTGTTCCTGCCGCTGGTGCTGGCGGTCTATCTGCTCGCGCCGCGCAGGGCAAAAAACGCGGTGCTGCTGGCGGCAAGCCTTCTGTTCTATTTCTGGGGCGAGCCGAAGCAGCTGCCGCTGCTCGTATGCAGCGCGCTGGCCGGGTGGGGCTTTGGGCTGCTTTTGCAGCGTACAAGCGCGCGCTGGGCGCGCGTTTTGGCGATTGCAGTGTGCCTTGCGCCGCTGCTGGTGTATAAATACGCCGATTTTCTGATCGGAAGCGTCAATTCGCTCTTTGGCCTGTCGCTTCCGCTCACCAATTTGCCGCTGCCGGTGGGTATTAGCTTCTACACGTTCCAGATTTTGTCGTATCTCATCGATGTTTCGCGCCATACGGCGCGGCTGCAGAAAAATCCCGTCAACTTCGTGACGTATATCGCGCTGTTTCCGCAGCTCATCGCCGGCCCGATCGTCCGCTATGAGACGATCCAGAATGAGCTGGAAGCGCGCGGACAGACGCTGGCAGAGGCGTCCTCCGGCATCACGCGCTTTTGCGTGGGGCTGGGCAAAAAGGTGCTGCTTGCAAACCAGCTCGCGGAGCTGCAGTCGATGCTCGCGCCCACCAGCGCGCTTGCGTGCTGGACGCTGGCGGCCGCATTTACGCTGCAGATCTATTTTGATTTCTCCGGCTATTCCGACATGGCCATCGGCCTGGGACGGATATTCGGCTTTCACTTCCCGGAAAATTTCAAATATCCGTTTCTATCCGACAGCGTCGCCGAATTTTGGCGCAGATGGCATATCTCGCTTGGCGCATGGCTGCGCGACTATGTGTATATCCCGCTGGGCGGCAACCGCTGCGGAAGGGGAACATGGCTGCGCAATATCCTTGTCGTGTGGCTGATCACGGGACTTTGGCACGGCGCGGCGTGGACGTTCGCAGTATGGGGATTGTTTTTTGCCGCGCTTCTGCTGCTGGAAAAGTTTGTCTGGGGGCGCGCGCTGGAAAAGCTGCCGCGCTGGGCGCGCGTGGCGTATACGATGCTGCTTGTGACAGTCAGCTTTGTGATCTTCAACGCCAGCTCGCTTTCCGCCGCGCTGGCGCAGCTGGGCGGCATGCTGGGCATTGGCGTGGACAGGGCAAGTCAGATGGATCTATATTACACGCTGAGCTTTCTGCCGCTGCTTATCCTTTGCTGCGTGGGCGCGACGCCGCTTCCAAAACGCCTCGCCGGGCGTCTCGGCAGGAGCCGCACGCTGCTGGAGCCGCTGTTTTGCGCGGGGCTTTTGCTGTTGGTGACGGCGTTTCTGGTCGAAGGCTCGTTCAATCCCTTCTTGTATTTCCGGTTCTAGGGGGCGGTGAGATGAAACTAAGACACATGCTGGTGTGCGCCGTCTTCGGCGCGATGCTTGCGATTCCTGCGGCCGCGCTGCTGCTGCGCCCGGCGCAGGCCGTGAGCCGGGATGAGCGGCGCGCGCTTGCGCAGTTTGAGCGCTATGCCGACTGGACGCCGGCGGGCGGGAAGGAGAAGACGCTGGCCGGGTATTTTGCGCAGCTCGAGACAGTGCTGCTGGATCAGTTCCCCGCGCGGCAGCGCCTGCGCCAGCTGCGGAGCTTTTCCAAGCTGCATCTGTTTTTCCAGCGCGATGCAGGCGGATACTACGCCGTGGGCGGCTCGATCGGAAAGCTTGAGGACGAGCTGAATGAAAAGGCGGTTTCCGACGCATTGCGCACGCTGCAGACGCTCGATGAAGCGCTGTTTTCTCCGGCCCGGCGCTATTATGCGATCGTCCCGGACAAAAACTATTATCTCGCCGCTGCAAACGGTTATCCGCACATGGACTACGAGGCGCTGTTTGCAATGGCGGACGAGGCGCTGGGCCAGACGTGCGAAGCAATCGAGCTTGCGCCGCTTCTTACGGCCGGCAGCTACTATGCCACCGACCCGCACTGGCAGCAGCAGACGCTCGTGCCGCTTGCCGACGCGATACTTCAGAAGCTGGGCGCATCGCCGCTCGCGTCCGGCGTGCTGTGGCAGACGAGCACGCTTTCGCCGTTTTACGGCGCGTACTACGGCCATTCGGCCATCGGCGCGCAGCCCGAGTCGCTGCAATATCTGCACCTGCCCGCCTTTGCCGACGTGACGGTCTACAATCTGGAGACGGATGAGACAGTGGGCGTATATGAAACGGGCGACTTTGCCAACGTCGACCCGTATGACGTGTATCTGGGCGGCGCGGCGGCGCTTTTGCATATCGAAAACCCGTCGCAGAAAAACGGCCGCAGGCTGATTGTTCTGCGCGACTCGTTCGGCAGCAGTCTCGCCCCGCTTTTGATCCCGGCGTATTCCGAGATCACACTGGTGGATATCCGCTATCTCTCGCCAAGGCTGCTGCCGCAGCTGATTGAGGTGACAGAGGATACGGATGTGCTGTACCTGTATTCCACGAGCGTGCTCAATTCTTTCGGCGCATTCATGCGTTAAAAGGCAACAAAAGCGTCTCGCAGCGTTTTGCCGCCAGAGCGGCAAAACGCTGCGAGACGTTTTAAAAGGCGATGGGCAGGCATGCCGCAGCGACGGCAAATACGACGGCAGGGAGCAGATTGGCCACGCGGATTCGCTTTCCCCAGACCAGATTCACGCCCACGCAGAAGATCAGTATCGAGCCGATCAGCCCCAGGTAGCAAAGCGCCAGCTCGGTCATGACCGGCCGCAGCAGCGTCGCCAGCAGCGTGATGCCGCCTTCGAACACCAGGATCGGGATCGCGGAGAATACGCAGCCCTTTCCAAGCGAGCAGGTCATGACCATGATGATGACGAGGTCCAATACCGCCTTGGTCGCCAGAATGCTCCAATCGCCGGTAAGACCGTCCTGGATCGATCCGACGATCGCCATCGCGCCGATGCACACGGTCAGCGACGCCGTGACAAAGCCGTTTACAAAGTTCGCGTCCTTCGCATTTCCGGTCTTGCGCTTGAGCCACTCGCCGAAGCGCTCAAACAGGGCCTCGATGTTGAGGATCTCGCCTACCAGCGCGCCGAGCGCAAGGCAGATGGAGATCAGCATGCTCCGGCCGCTGACGAGCGCGCCGTCTTCCATGCGCAGCATCCCCTCCATCGCGCCGGCGACGCCGATGAACAGCACGCTGACGCCGCAGGCCATGTTCAACGTGTCCTGGTGGCGCTGCTTGAGAAAGCGTCCAAAGAAATGCCCGGCCGCGCCGCCGGCGACGATCCCGGCCGTATTGATCAACGTTCCCAACCCGATCATTTGCAGATACCTCGATCTTTTTGTGTTTATCAAGTGTGCGCCGCGCACGGGCGCAGAGAAACGCCCAGACGAAAGCGCTTTCGTTTGGGCGTTTCTGTGTGGACAGACAACGCGCTGCCCCGCCCTTTGGGCGGGATACTGTTTTTAGATGATGTCCTTCAGCCCCTGGGATTTGAGCGCCTGCGCCGCGCGGCGAAGCTCGGCGACCGGCTCACCCTCGAGCAAAAGGGCATACATGGATAAGATCATCTTCGTCAGCGCATGCTCGGGCGAAAGACCCGAAACGTCGTGCAAAACGGCGGCGGCCGCGCTTGCAGACTGCTCGGCGCCGGACTCGTTCAAATAGCGGTACACCGCGCCGGCCGCGCCGGCGGCGATGAACGCAGGCGTCACGCCCTGCTCCATGGCAAGCAGCGACGCGCCGATCAGCCGGTCGGCCGCGCCCAGCTTTCGGGCCGGGTCGCCGCCAACGCGCTTGCAGGTGTCCTGCAGCGCGGCGTTGCGGAAGCGGCCGAGCAGGTCGGTCATATGCAGCAACAGGTCGTCCAGCGGTACGCCGTATTTTCTCGACAGCGCCAGCGCGCTTTCGAGCATGGCGTTGTGCACGACGGTGAGGATCTCAGGATCGTCGATCGACTGGTAGATATACTTTCTGCCGCAGTAGCCGCCAAGGTACGCGCAAACGGCGTGGCCCATATTGTGCAGATACAGCTTGCGCTTGATATAGAAGTCAAACGGCGAGAAGGGGACAAGCCCCTGAATGGCCGGGATCTCGCCTTTGAACGCGTCCTTGTCCACGGGCAGATATCCGTAGCGCTCGACGCACACGCGCATGGGGTCGCCGTCCTTCATGGCGTCGGTCTGTACGGGCACCATGCGGCCGATCGACGCCTCGACCAGGCCCACGCGGGCGTCAAAAATGCGGCATTCTTCTTCTGTGAGCTGCGCTTTGAGCAGCTGCTCGAGCACCTTGTTCGCGTCCATCAGGTTTTCGCAGATGATGATATTGAGCGGAGCCTCGCTCCGCGCCCAGCGCTTGCGCAGGCCGGCGACGATGTTCGGCACGATGAATTTCAGGATCCTTGCGCCCACGGCGGTGGCCATGATATCGCACGAGGCGATGGCCTCGGACGCCGCCTCGGCGTCGTTGCCGTTCACGGCGGTGACGTTTGTGATGATGACGTCCTCAAAGCCGTCGGACGAGACGTAGCGCACGGGATAGTGGCGATTGCGCTGCAGCGCTTCGACCACAGGCTCGGCCACGTCGATAAAGGTGACCTCGTAGCCGGACTGGCTGAGCGTCGCGCCGATGAAGCCGCGGCCTATATTGCCGCCGCCGTACATGATTGCTTTCATTGCTGTTCCTTCTTTCTGATGCTTACCGCAGCTCCCGATAGAGCTTTTTGACCTCTGCCTCACAGCGCATGCCCTCGGTCGCGCCGGGCTGGCTGAGCGAGCACGCGGCCGAGCCTGTGCCAAGCTCGATGGCGCTGCGAAGATCCTCGCCCTTCCACGCCGCGTACAGAACGCCCGCGCAGAACGCGTCGCCCGCGCCGACCGTGCCCTTGATATAGCCCGCGGGCAGCTTCAGACTCGGCACCTCGACAAAGCTGCCGTTCTCATCCAGACCGTAGCCGCCCTCGGGGCAGTGGATGACGGCCCAGGTGGACACGCCCAGCTCTTTCATTTTTTTGAGCGCCTCGGGCATCCGCTCGGGCAGAAGCTTGCCTTCGGCCGTGCGCAGCTCGACGCCCGTGGTGGCGCTGGCCTCCAGCTCGTTGATGACGCAGTAGTCGGTGTAGCGCATCGCGGGCGAGACAAGGCGCTTGAAGCGCTCGCCGGCCTCGGAGACCACGTCGATCGAGGTCTTGATGCCGCGCTGCTGCGCGCTGTGCAGCAGCCGGGCCATCTTTGTGCCGTATTGGGCGTCCTCCTCGTCCAGCGTGTCGAGCAGCAGAATATAGCCGATGTGCAGCATGTCGCACGAGAACGCGTCCCAGTCGATGTCCTGCTCACAGAACGCGGCGTTCGCGCCGCGGCACTGGTAGAACGTGCGCTGCGTCGTGATCTCGTCGGCCATGACCAGCGTGAACGAGGTCACGCCCTCGCGCTTGACCTGCGCGAGCGAGATGTTGGGAAACTCGCGCATCTTTTCCAAAATGAAATCGCCCGCCGCGTCGTTGCCGATGCGGCCCAGCGCGGTCAGCGGCAGCGTGGGATCGAGCGCGGCCAGATCCATGATATCGTTGCACAGCGCGCCGCCGGTCGAGCGTGAGACGTCGGCCGTGATGGTCGTCAGCTCGCCGGGCTTGGGCAGCCCATGCACCGGGTAGAGCATATCCACGACCATATTGCCAGCGACGGCAATGCCTTTATTCTTCATATCGGGTTCTCCTTTCCATGCGTCCGGCGCACGCGCGCCGGGATTGCGTTGCCCGTCGGTTAATTTCGGCCGGCGAACTATCTGCTTTCCATCATACCACAAAGTGTTGTATTATGCCATAAGTTTTTTTGTTTTTGTTGGGATATACGGCAAAAATTTTTGTTTCTTGTTTAGTTTAGCTGTTTAAGCTTTCACGAAGCGGTTTGCGGGAAGCGCTTGAAAACGCGCGGCGGCAAAACGAAAGCAAACGCAAGGCCGCCCGGAGGAATTGCCTCCGGGCGGCGGTTTTCAAGCTCTTGTATGGAACGCCTCTTTGAGACTGGGATACAGCATCTCGTAGCGCTTTCTGGTCACATCATAGACCGGCTGCACGGACGCGTCCGGCTCGATGGTACTGCTCAGGCGCACATGCGACGTGGCGTCGGCGAGCGAGCCGTAAAGCCCGATGCCCACGCCCGCAGCGGCGGCCGCGCCGAGCGACGTGGCCGAATCCGAGAACGTGGAGATATCGTGCAGGCGCACGCGGCACAGATCGGCAATGATCTGCTTCCACAGCTTCGACTGCGCGCCGCCGCCGATGATGCGCAGGTCTTCGATCGGCTGCCGCTCGCGCATGACGCCTAGGATCTGGCTCAGACCGCAGCCCACGCCCTCGAGCACCGCGCGCAGAAAATGCTCGCGCTTGTGCATGGTGTGCATGCCGAAAAATACGCCCTGCGCCTGCGCGTCAAATACGGGCGAGCGCTCGCCCTCAAGATACGGCAGGTAGATCAGCCCATCTGCGCCAGCCGGAACGGCGGCCGCTGCCGCGTCGAACGCGCGTACCGACGGCACGTCGAACAGCTCCTGCGCCCACGTGACCGAGCGCCCGGCGCACTGCACCGTGCCAAACACGTTGGAGCCTTCCGCGTCGAGCGCGTAGATATGAAACAGCCGGTGCTTCGGGTCAATAAACGGCGCGTCCATCCGCCCAGCGATCCACGCCGTGGTGCCGAGCGACAGATAGAAATCGCCCGGCTGCACCACGCCCGCGCCCACGTTGGCGCACGCGCCGTCGCCGCCGCCGACCGAAACCGGGATTCCCGCGCGCAGGCCCAGATGGCACGCGGCCTCCTCGGTCAGCCTGCCCGCGATCTCACAGCCAGCGTGGATCTGCGGCAGCTTGCTTTCGTCGATGCCGACGCACTGCAGCATGTCGCGGTCGTATGCGCGTGTGCGCAGGTTCATGAGCATCGCGTGCGACGCGTCGGACATGTCGGTCGAGTCCAGATTGCCGCAGAGCCGGTAGACCAGATAATCCTTGGATTGCAGGAATTTCGCGGTTTTGGCGTAGATCTCGGGCTGCTCGTGCTTGAGCCACAGGATCTTGCACAGCGTCGCGGCGGGACTGAGAACATTGCCGGAAATATTGTAGAAGTAGTCGCGGCCAAAGCGCTCGCACAGTTCGTCCGATACGCGCAGCGCGCGCGTATCGGCGTGGATCATCGACGCGTGCAGCGCCTGTCCCTCGGCGTCCATCGGAAGACAGCCCAGCATGTGGCCGGAGACGCCGATGGCCTCGACCTGCTTGACATATTCCGGCGCCAGCTCGCGCAGCATCATCATTGCGCGCACCGCGCTCATCCACCAGTCGTTCGCATCCTGCTCACAGCCGCCGCCGGGCAGGTGGTGCGTGGGGTACGAGGTCGTGACGTTTCGCAGTACATTCAAATTTTCATCGACCAGCGAAGCCTTCAGCCCGCTGGTACCGATATCAAAGGCCAGCAGTATGGTATGCAAATGGGATCACCTCAGCAGTAGTTTGGTAGCTACTACAAGTTTACAGCAAAATGGCGAAAAAGGAAAGCACATTTTCTATTTTTCCTGTATCGTTTTGCCAAGTGAGCGTGCTTTGTGTGATACTGAAAAACTGTCGGAACGCGGCGAAACAGGCGCTGCGGCAAAAAGCAGCCGCCAGTTGCCGGGATGTAAAGCGCATGCACCAAAAATGCAACAAGAAGTTGACAGGATGTAAAGCGCGTGCACCAAAGATGTAACAGGAAGTTGACAGGATGTAAAGCGCGTGCACCAAA
>CAZWKZ010000067.1:0-10179 GCA_964633935.1 uncultured Oscillospiraceae bacterium
ACCTCGTAGCGTTCGCGGCGCGCACGCCGTGATCCTTTTGTCGGAAAAGGCGCATAACCTTTTTCGACAGTCTCAAACGGCAAAGCCGCTTTACCGGCAAGGCGGCTGCCTGCCGCGCGGAGAATTCACGGAATGTTTACAGCCGCCCGCGCGGCAGTATGCTATAATGCTGAGAGTAAAACGTTGGAAACTGCCGAAAACGGCAGTTTTTCTTAAAGTCTGGTATCGGATGGGAGCGTGCGGCGGCTGTGAGCGCATTTGTGACATTTGAACACGTCTGCAAGACCTACACCATGGGCGAGGTCAAGATCGAAGCGCTGAAGGACGCGTCGTTTACCATCGAAAAAGGGGAGATCTGCGTCATCGTCGGCGCGTCGGGCGCGGGCAAGACGACGCTATTGAACATTCTCGGCGGCATGGACCGGCTGACGAGCGGTCGGGTGCTGCTGGCGGATGAGGAGATCTCTGGCTATAACAAGCGGCAGCTGACGGCGTACCGCCGGCAGGATGTAGGCTTCGTGTTCCAGTTTTATAATCTGCTGCCCAATATGACGGCGGCGGAGAACGTGCAGATCGCAAGCCAGCTCTGCCGCCAGCCGGTTGCGGCCGAGCAGGTGCTGCGCGACGTGGGACTGGGCGATCGGATGCAGAATTTCCCGGCGCAGCTGTCCGGCGGCGAGCAGCAGCGCGTGGCCATTGCCCGCGCGCTGGCAAAAAATCCAAAGCTGCTTTTGTGCGACGAGCCGACCGGCGCGCTGGACTACAACACCGGCAAGCAGATTTTGCAGCTGCTGCAGCGCCAGAGCCGCGAGGCAGGCATGACGGTCGTCATTATCACGCACAATTCCGCGCTCACGGCCATGGCCGACCGCGTGATCCGCGTCAAGAGCGGAATGATCCAGTCGGTCAACCGCAACGACGATCCCACGCCTGTGGAAAGGATCGAGTGGTGACCGGCATGCTGAAGCTGACGCTGCGGCAGATCCGCAACTCACTCGGCCGCTTTCTCGCCATTTTTGCGATCGTGGCGCTGGGCGTGGGCTTTTTCTGCGGACTGCGGCTGACGAAAACGGCGATGATCCACACGCTGGACGTGTATACCGACGAGCATCATTTCTATGACTACCGGCTTGTCTGTACGCTGGGCCTGACGCAAGACGACGTCGACGCCGTGCGCGAACAGGACGGCGTACTGCTGGCCGAGGGCGCGGTCTGGCAGGACGCGATCTGTATGGTGGCGGACGAGGCCGGCGTAACGCTTCACAGCATGAGCGTGCCGTCGCAGGTCAATCTGCTGGAGCTGAAGGCCGGGCGGATGCCGGAGGCTGCAGACGAGTGCGTGCTCGACGCCTGGCGCTATGATGAGAGCGTCATCGGCCAGACGCTCGCCATCAGCCCGGAAAATGATGAAGAGACGATCGAGGCATTCTGTACGGATACGTTTACCGTCGTGGGACTGGTGTGCTCGCCGCTGTATATCAACTTTGAGCGCGGCGGTACGACTGTCGGCGACGGTACGCTGACGGGGTTTTTCTGTATCCTGCCCGAAGCGTACGAGCTGGACTACTATACGGATATCTATCTGACGCTCGCGGACGTGCCGGGCGAGGTATACTCTGATACATACAATGACGCCATCGACGCGGCCGAGCCGCAGATCACCCAGCTTGCCGACCGGCTCGCCGTCGGACGCGACGAGACGGTGCGGATCGAGGCGCGCGAGGCGCTCGACGACGCGCGGCAGATGCTGGAGGAAAAAAAGCAGGAGCTGACCGACGGCCGGCAGGAGCTGGCGGACGCCGAGCAGCAGCTTGCCGACGGCTGGCAGAGCTACTATGACGGGCAGCAGGAGCTGGAAGACGGCAGGCTGGAAGCCGAGCAGGAACTGGCGAACGCCCGGCAGAAGCTGATCGACGGCGCGAAGGAGCTTGACGAGCAGCAGGCGCTTTTGGAAGAAAAGCAGGCTGAGCTTGACGCGGCGAAAACGGAACTGGCGGACGGACAGCGGCAGCTCGACGAGGCGTGGGAGCAGTATGATGCTGGGCGCGCGGAGCTGAAAAGCGGCTACGACTCCGCCGGCGAGCAGATCTCAGACGCCTACGCGCAGCTTGACAGCGCGCAGCAGCAGATCGATAATGCGCAGAGCCAGGTCAATTCGCAGAAGCTTCAGCTGGCGCTGGGCGTTCTGACCGGTCAGGTGACGGCCGAGCAGCTGCGCGAGGCGCAGGAGCAGCTTGACAGCGCGCAGGAGCAGCTCGACACGGCGCAGCAGGCGCTTGATGCCGGACGCGCCCAGCTGACAAGTCAGCAGATGTCGGCCCAGCAGCAGATCCACGACGCGAGCATGACGCTTGCCGCGGCGCGCAAGCAGCTGCTGGAAAAGCAGGCGGAGCTGGACGATGCGCTGCAGCAGCTGGCCGACGGCGAGCGGCAGTTGGACGACGGCCGGCAGCAGCTGGCCGACGCGCGGCGGCAGATCGCCGAGGGATGGACCAGCTACTATGAGGCGGCAGACGACGCCGAACAGGAGCTGCTTGCGGCAGAACAGAAGCTGCTGGACGCCAGACAGGAATTGGCCGACGGCGAACAGGCGCTTCTGGACGCGCGCGCAGAGCTTGCCGACGGCGAGCGGCAGATCGCCGACGGCGAGCAGGAGCTGCTTGACGCCGAGCAGGAGCTTCAGGCGCTAGAGCCGGCCGAGTGCTACGTTCTTGGCCGGGATACGAACACGGGCTATGTCTGCTTTGAAAGCGATTCAGACATCGTACAGAGCATCTCAAGGGTATTTCCGGTGTTTTTCTTCATGGTGGCCGCGCTGGTGTGCATCACGACGATGACGCGCATGGTCGAAGAGCAGCGTACCGAGATCGGCGTGCTCAAGGCGATGGGCTATTCTGACGGCGTGATCGTGGGGAAGTATCTGTTTTATACGGCCAGCGCGTCGGCGCTGGGCTGCGTGGTCGGAATCCTGGCGGGGGCGTATGGTATCCCGAAGATTTTGTGGCAGGCGTATAACATCATGTACGGCTTTGCCGATATCCTATGGGCGTTTGACTGGAAACTTGCCGTCGGCATTTCCGCGGCGTATCTGGCCGGCTCGCTGCTTGCGACGTGGAATGCCTGCGCGAGCGAGCTGATGCAGCCGGCGGCGGAGCTGATCCGCCCCAAGGCGCCGAAGGCCGGCAAGCGTATTCTGCTTGAGCATGTGCCGTTTATCTGGAAGCATGTAAAATTTGCGCACAAGGTCTCCATCCGCAACATTCTGCGCTATAAAAAGCGCATGGTCATGATGAGCATCGGCATCGGCGGATGCACGGCGCTGCTGCTGACGGGACTTGGCATCCACGACTCGATCCAGAACGTGGTGGACTACCAGTTCGGTGAGATCTCGCGCTACGACGCCTCCGTCCGCTTTTCAGACGCCATGGACGAAGACGGGCGCGCGGCGTTTGCGCAGCGATATCAGGCCGAGGCGGCAGGCTGCCGCTTCTATGCCCAGCAGACAATGACGTGCGAGGTGGGCGAGAAAGCAAAATCAGCCTATACCGTCGTAGTCGAGGACGACGCGCTGGAGGGCTTTGTCGATCTGCATTTCGACGGCGAGCCGGTCGCGTACCCGGGCGATGGGGAGTGCGTCATCAACGAGGCGCTGGCGGATTATCTGGATCTTTCCATCGGCGACGAGATCACGCTGCAAGACAGCGAGTATCACCAGATATGCCTGCGCGTGAGCGGCGTGTTTGAAAATTATGTGTCGAACTACGTGTATCTGACCGAGTCTACTTGGCGCGCGCAGATGCAGACAGAGCCGGAGTACAAGGACGCGTGGCTGCTGTTTGCCGCTGAGCGAGACGTACATGCCGCCGGAGCGGTCGTTGCTGCCGATGGCGCGGTGATGAATGTCACGATCAATCAGGACGTCTATGCGCGCATCACCACCATGATGAGCAGTCTGAACTACATTGTGCTGATGATCGTTCTGTTTGCCGGTGCGCTGGCGTTTGTCGTGCTGTATAACCTGACGAACATCAACATCACCGAGCGCGCGCGGGAGATCGCCACGGTCAAGGTGCTGGGCTTCTACGATGTGGAGACGGATATGTATGTCTTCCGTGAGAATTTTGTGCTGACGCTGCTGGGCATCCTTGTGGGCCTGCCGATGGGCATCGGCCTGCACGCGTTCGTGATGGGGCAGATCAAGCTGGACATGATCACCTTTGACGTGCGCATCGCGCCGGTGAGCTATGTGATCGCCGCGCTTTTGACGCTTGTGTTCAGCGTGCTGGTGAGCCTCATTTTGCGTCTGAAGATCCGGCGCATCGACATGGCGCAGGCGCTCAAGTCGATCGAATGAGCTGCTGCGCGCGAAAAATAAAAACATATCGTTCCTTTTTTGCTGTGTGGACAATCTGCGCGCGATCGGTTATACTGATAAAGTAAGAAAGGAGCGTGGGCAGATGAAGGGTATCATTCTCGCAGCGGGCAAGGGAACGCGCATGTATCCCATGACGCTTCCGGTCTGCAAGCCGCTTTTGCCCGTCTATGACAAACCGCTAATCTACTATCCGCTGGCTGTGCTGATGCAGGCCGGCGTCCGCGACATCCTGATCATTGTGCCGCCGGATGAGATGTATTCGTTTATCAAGCTCCTGGGCGACGGCGCGGGCTTTGGCGTGAATCTCACCTACCGCATCCAGCAGGAGCAGCGCGGCATCGCCGACGCATTTCTCATCGGCAGGAGCTTTTTGGCGGGCGACGACGTGTGTCTGGTGCTGGGCGACAATATCCTGTGCGGCGAGGGGCTGTATCAGGCGCTGCATACCGCCGCCGCGCAAAATTCCGGCGCAACCGTCTTTGGCTACCGGGTGCCGGACCCCAGAGCGTTCGGCGTGGTGGAGATCGGTCCCGACGGAAGGGCGCTTTCCATCGAGGAAAAGCCCGCGCGGCCAAAGTCCAATTATGCGGTGCCGGGCGTGTATTTCTATGACGGCAGCGTTGTAGACGTGGCGAGTCAGATCCGTCCGTCGGCGCGCGGCGAGCTGGAGATCACCACCGTGAACGAGCACTATCTTTCGCGCGGGCAGCTGCGCGTGGTAAAGCTGGATGCGCCGTTTACCTGGCTTGACGCGGGCAACGCGCAGAGCCTGCTCACGGCGGCGAACACCATCATGCAGCTGCAGTCGAGCGAAGGGAAGCTTGTGGCGTGCCTGGAGGAGATCGCGTGGCGCATGGGCTATATCGATACCGAGGCGCTTGCCGGCTGCGCGAGAAAGCTGGAAAAGACGGCATACGGCGCATATCTGCGCCGGTTGTGTGAAGAAAAGCAATGATCTGCAAAAAAATCGCCGTGGTTGTAGGGCCACGGCGATTTTTTTGCACGTATGGAAATCGGACGGCTGGTGTGGTATACTACGAGCGAATGCTGCATTTGGAGTGCGAGAGATGAAAAAGCTGCTGATTTATCTGAAGCAATACCGCCTGGAGAGCGTGCTTGGTCCTCTTTTCAAGCTGTTCGAGGCGCTTTTGGAGCTGTTGGTGCCGCTCATTATGGCCGATATCATCGATACCGGCGTGGCGTCGGGCGACACGGGTTATATCGTCCGCTGGTCGCTGGCGCTGGTGGGGCTGGGCGCGGCGGGGTTCGTATGCTCGGTCACGGCGCAGTATTTTGCCGCCAAGGCCGCTACGGGCTTTACCGCGCGGCTGCGGCGCGCACTGTTTGACCACGTGCAGCATCTGAGCTACGCCGAGCTGGACCAGCTTGGTACGGCGACGCTGCTGACGCGTATGACAAGCGATATGAACCAGGTACAGACGGGCGTCAATTTGGCGCTGCGGCTGCTGCTGCGCTCGCCGTTCGTGGTCTTTGGCGCGATGCTTATGGCCTTCACGGTCGATACGAAGGCCGCGCTTGTGTTCGCAGTGGCGATCCCGATTTTGTTTGCGGTGGTCTTTGCCATCCTGCTCACCTGCACGCCGCTTTATAAGAAGGTACAGGGCGGACTCGACGGCGTGCTGGGCGCGGCGCGGGAGAATCTAGAGGGCGCGCGCGTCATCCGCGCCTTTACCATGGAGATGCGCGAGCAGGACGCATTTTCGGCAAAGAACGCGGCGCTGGAAAGGCTGCAGCGCTTTGTCGGGCGCATCTCGGCGCTGCTCAACCCCGTCACATACGTCATCATCAATCTGGCGATCGTCGCCATTTTGCGCACCGGCGCGGTACAGGTAGACGCCGGCGCGCTGACGCAGGGCGAGGTCATCGCGCTCTATAACTACATGTCGCAGATCTTGGTGGAGCTTGTGAAGATGGCCAATCTCATTTTGACCATCACAAAATCGCTTGCCTGCGCCCGGCGCATCTCGCAGGTGCTCGACGTGAAAAGCTCGATGGCGGACGGCGAGGGGCTGCCGGCCGTACCGGATGCGCCGGCGGTGGAGTTTACGGACGTGTCGTTCCGCTATCCGGACGCGTCCGGCGACGCGCTGCAGCATATCAGCTTCCGTCTGGAGCGGGGAAGGACGCTCGGCGTGATCGGCGGCACCGGCTCGGGCAAGAGCACGCTGGCGGGCCTTGTGGCGCGCTGCTACGACGTAAGCGGCGGCGCGGTGAAGGTGTTCGGCGCGGATGTGCGCGCGTGCGGCATGGACGCGCTGCGCGAAGCGATCGGCTTTGTGCCGCAGAAGGCGCAGCTGTTTTGCGGCAGCATCCGCGAAAATCTGCTCTGGGGCGATCCGGATGCGTCGGACGGGGCGATCTGTGAGGCACTGGAAAGCGCGCAGGCGCGGGAAGTGGTGGACAGTAAGCCAGGCGGGCTTTCGTATCCGGTCGAATCCGGCGGGCGCAATCTGTCCGGCGGCCAGCGTCAGCGGCTGACGATCGCGCGCGCGCTCGTGCGGCGGCCGCAGATCCTGATTTTGGACGACAGCGCGTCGGCGCTGGATTTTGCCACGGACGCTGCGCTTCGAAAGGCGCTGCGCGAGCTTGCGTATCACCCGGCGGTGATCGTGATCTCACAGCGCATCAGCTCGGTGCAGTATGCCGACCAGATCCTGGTGCTCGATGACGGACGCGCCGCCGGGCTTGGCACGCATGCAGAGCTGATGGCCGCGTGCCCGGTCTACCGTGAGATCTATCAGTCGCAGAACAGAAAGGAGCATGAGGCATGAAGCAGGGCGCGGATCAGACGCTGCGGCGGGTACTGCAGCTGCTGCGGCCGTATGGCGTGAATGTGGCCGGTTCTTTGCTGCTGGCGGCGGTGTTCGTCGCGGCCTCGCTGTACGTCCCTATTCTGGTGGGAGACGCGATCGACTGTATCGTTTCGCCCGGACAGGTGGATATTGCGGCTGTGGCCGTATATGGCGGAAAGATCGCCGCAGCGGCAGCGCTGGCCGCCGTGTGCCAATGGGCGATGCAGGCGCTCAACAACCGCGTGTGCTTCGGCGTCACGCGCGACGTGCGCGAACAGGCGTTTGCGCACGTGCAGGCGCTGCCGCTGTCATATCTTGACGCGCATCCGTCGGGCGAGCTGGTCAGCCGCATGATCGCAGACGTCGATCAGTTTGCCGACGGGCTTCTCATGGGCTTTACGCAGCTGTTTACAGGCGTGCTCAGTATCCTCGGTACGCTGGGCTTCATGCTCTGGCTCGACTGGAAAATCGCGCTCGTGGTCGTGGTGCTCACGCCGGCGTCGCTGCTCGCGGCCAAATTCATTGCCGGCAGAACGTACAGCATGTTCCGCCTGCAATCGCAGACGCGCGGCGAGCAGACGGCGTTTCTCGGCGAGATGGTGGCCGGGCAAAAGGTCGTACGCGTGTTTTCCCGCGAGGACAGGACGCTGGAGGAATTTGACGAAATCAACGACCGCCTGCAGCGCGCGTCGCTGCGCGCGACGTTCTTTTCCTCGCTCGTAAATCCGACCACTCGCTTTTTGACCAGCGTGGTCTACGCCTGCGTGGGGCTGACGGGCGCGCTGGCGGCGGTGCGCGGGAGCATCAGCGTGGGCGCGCTGTCGTGCTTTTTGAGCTACGCCAATCAGTACGCCAAGCCGTTCAACGAGATCTCCGGCGTGGTGACCGAGCTGCAGAACGCGCTGGCCTGCGCCGGGCGCGTGTTTGAACTGATTGACGAGCCGGCACAGCCGACGGATGCGCCGCGGCGGCTGGAAAGCGCCACGGGCGAGGTGGAGCTTGAGCATGTCCGCTTCCGCTATACGCCGGACCGGCCGCTGATTGAGGATCTGAACCTACAGGTACGCCCCGGCCAGCGCATCGCCATCGTGGGGCCGACCGGCTGCGGCAAGACGACGCTCATCAACCTTTTGATGCGGTTTTACGACGTAAACGGCGGAAGGATCTGCGTCTCGGGGATAGACGTGCGCGAGATCACACGCGAAAGCCTGCGCCGCAGCTATGGCATGGTGCTGCAGGATACGTGGCTCAAGACCGGTACGGTGCGCGAGAACATCTGCATGGGCAAGCCCGACGCGACGGACGAGGAAATGATCGCCGCAGCCAAGGCCGCGCATGCGCACAGCTTTATCGTCAAGCTCCCGCAGGGCTATGATACCGTCATTTCCAGCGATGAGAGCTTGTCGCAGGGGCAGCGGCAGCTGCTGTGTATCACGCGCGTGATGCTCTGCCTGCCGCCGATGCTGATCCTGGACGAGGCCACGTCCTCCATCGACACCCGCACCGAGGCGCGCATCCAGCAGGCGTTCGACCGGATGATGCAGGGCAGGACGAGCTTTATCGTCGCGCACCGGCTCAGCACCATCCGCGAGGCGGATGTGATTCTGGTCATGCGCGACGGGCATATCGTCGAGCAGGGCACGCACGACGCGCTTTTGCGCAGGGGCGGCTTCTATGCCGCGCTGTATAACAGCCAATTTGCGCACTAGCGCCCGCTTGCATTTACCGCCGGCGAATGGTAGAATAAAACAAGAGACGATATTGGAGTGATACGGATGGAAAAGCATATTACGCGCATCGTGCTCACCGGCGGACCTGCCGCCGGCAAGACGACGCTCATCAGCCGGATCTTAAAGGAGTTCAAGCAGAACGACGGCTGGAAGGTCATCACCATTCCCGAGACGGCGACGGAGCTGATCTCAGGCTTTGGCATCAAGCCGTTCGGCAACTGCGTGTCCATGCTGGACTTTCAATATTTTGTGATCGCCGACCAGCTGCACAAGGAAAAGCTGGCGCTGAAGGCGGCCGAGATGGTGCCGGAGCCGAACGTGCTCGTGGTCTACGACCGGGCGCTGTTTGACGACAAGGCGTACATCACAGACGAGGAATTCAACACGGTGCTTTCCAGCTTCGACACTACGCCCGAGCAGGCCATGGCGGGCTACGACGCGGTGCTGCATCTGGTTTCATGCGCCAAGGGCGCGGAGTTTGCCTATAACTTTGGCAACGAGGCGCGCTATGAGCCGATCGAGGTTGCGCGGGAAAAGGACGACAACATTCTGCGCGCCTGGAAGCCGCATCCAAATCTGCATGTGATCGACAATTCCGCCGATTTCGAGGATAAGATCAACCGCGGCATCCGCGCCGTCTATGAGATCATCGGTCAGGCGCCGCCGGCGCAGAGCTGGCACAAATACCTGATATGCATGCCCGATCTCAAGGCGCTGGAGCAGGCGTACCAGATCGAGGGCGTCGATATGATGCAGACGTATCTGCAGCAGACGAACCCGCAGGTCACGCGCCGTATCCGCCAGCAGAAGAACGGCGAGGAGTATCTGTATTTCTATACCGAGAAGCATGTGACAGACTCCGGCCAGTGGGAGACGGAAAAGCCCATCGCCGAGAAGCAGTATATCCGCTATCTCATGGAGGGCGACACCAGCCTGCACGCCGTACATAAGACGAAGTACCGTTTCCATTTTGACGGCACGGCGTTTGAGATCGACGTCTATCCCTTCTGTGCCGAGCGCGCCGTGATGCGCGCCGCGCTTCCAGAGGCGCAGGCGCTGCGCCTGCCGCCGCAGATCGAGCTGCTGCGCGAGGTGACGGACGATCCGGCGTATAAAAACAGCCAATTGGCGAGAAGTCAGAGCCTATAATGCACGGCGCCCGGTACCGCATTGCGGTACCGGGCGCTGAGACTGTCGAAAAAGGCTATGCGCCTTTTCCGACAAAAGGATCACGGCCCGCTGCAGCGCACTCGTTTTCCGC
>CAZWKZ010000068.1:0-10138 GCA_964633935.1 uncultured Oscillospiraceae bacterium
CAAATTCCTTTTGATTCGCGGCGTGCGCGCCGCGAACGCTACGAGGTTTTTTGACACGCTGCGCAAAAGCCCGCCGGCTATACCGGCGGGCTTTTTGCTGTATTTTCCAATTATAGATCGACGCGGGCGAAGCGGCGGACACAGCTGCGCCAGGAAAGATAGGTGACGGCCGCATAGATCGCCGCGCCCGCCAGAAGCAGCGGCAGCTGCCTGCACTGCTCGGCCATGGCGTAGCTCTGGCAGACGGTGTTCAGATAAGGCACGACGTGCGAGAGCGTCTCGGCTACGGCAACGAACAACAACTGATAGACGGCGGCGAGCAGGAACGGTTTTCCCAGATCGTAGCCGTTTTTGTAGTGCATGGGGAAGAACGTCGCATTGAACAGCGCCAGCATCATCAGCCCCACGCCGAAAAACGAGACGTTGGCCTCGAAGCCCACGGGATTCAGGATATGGCCGTAGCTGGCGCGGAGAAGGGCAAACGGCACGCAGACGAGCAGCTGCAGCAGCTGCAGCGTGACGACGGTGGAAAAGCGCGCCGTGACCATCGCGTGCTTCGGCAGCGGCAAAAGCATGCCGAACGCCAGGTCGTTATTTTCCCGCGCGGCCTGCATCATGAGAAAAATGCCGAGCGAGGTATAAAAAAACGTGACGAAATACGGATAGCTGGGGATGAGCAGCAGCGCGCTCAGCGCCAAAAACAGCAGCGGCACCGGCGTCATGACGAGCGTCCATTCCTTGTGTATTAGCTGCTTCATGCGATCGCCTCCCGTTCAAGATGTACCATCACCGACTCGAGACTTGCCGGGGCGCAGACGAGTCCCGCCGCAAGCGGACGGTTTTCTGCGCGCAGAAGGCCCTCGAACCGGCCCTTGTGACACGATAGGCCCACAAGCTGGGCGCGGAGCGGCTGCGTCAGCTGCCGCTCGTCGCCCGAGACGAGCAGATACTTGTCTGTGAACGCGGCCTTGTCGCAGCTTTCCACGATGCGTCCGCTGCGGATGTAGGTGACGGTGTCGGCGCATGCGTCAAGATCGGACGTGATGTGCGTGGAAAAAAGGATGGACACGCCGTCGCGCTCGGCCAAGGTCATGAAAAGCTCCAGCAGCTCGTCGCGCGAGACGGGGTCGAGACCCGAGGTCGGCTCGTCGAGAATGAGCAGCTGCGCGCCGTGCGACATGGCGAGCGCCAGCTGGTATTTGACCTTCATGCCCTCGGACAGCTCGCACACGCGCTTTTGCTCGTCAAGGCTGAAGCGCGAAAGCAGCTGCCGGTAGTGCGCGTCGTCCCATCCGGGATAGAAGCGGCGCGTGACCTCGCTCAGCGTATACAGGCGCTTGCGCGGATAGCAGAAGATGCCGCCCGAGACGAAGCCGATCTTTTCGCGGATCTGCCGCTCGTGCGTGTCGATATCCATGCCGAGGATCTCGATTTTGCCGCTGTCGGGGTGGACCAAATGCAGAAGAGATTTCAGCGTCGTCGTCTTGCCCGCGCCGTTGCGGCCGATAAAGCCCATGATCGTGCCGGCCTGCATGGAAAACGATACGTCGCGCAGGCAGAACGCGGGATATTGCTTGCAAAGCCGGTCAACCTTGAGAATTTCCATCGCCATCCTCCTTCTGCTCCTGCGGCAGCTGGAATAGCCCCTGCGGGTCGTGGAGCGCGTCCGCCGCCACCAGCGCGATGCCGCGCGCCTTGTCGGCCATCAGAAGCAGGCTGTCGCCAGGCTGGATGTTGAACAGCTCGCGCGCGCCCCTCGGGATCACGATCTGGCCCTTCTCGCCGACTTTTACAATGCTTAGAAATTTTCCCTCTGGAAATTGCAGCGGCATAATATACCTCCTCGTTATGATTTGTATAACTTTTCTTACTTAGTATAACGCGGCGCACTGAAAAATGCAAGCAGAAAGGACTGTATTTTTTCCACGCTATGTGCTAGAATACAACCATAAGTCAATACCAAAGGAGGAAACGCCATGAAATATGTCTGCGACGTCTGCGGTTGGGTCTACGACGAGGAAGAGGGCTATCCCGAAGGCGGCATCGCGCCCGGCACCAAGTGGGAAGATGTCCCCGAGGATTTCGAGTGCCCGCTGTGCTCGGTCGGCAAGGATTCGTTCAGCGAGGAAGCGTAAACGCAAGGGCGGTCTTGAAAAAGGCCGCCCTTTGCACAGGCCGGAAACTGGCAGAGCCGCTTGACGAAGGGCTGGAGCGCCCGGCGATGGAACTATTTTGGCCGAGCTTCGTCCAATCGATAGAGGAAAACGCGAAGGAAGGAAAATTGCAATGGGTGGATTTGGTATCAGTGGAGGTGCAGATCTGGTGTTCCGTATATTCCCGGTCTTGTTCAGCATCATGTTTGTGCTGATCGTTGGCATGTTCATTGCCGCGCTTGTGCGCAGCGCAAAGCGCGAGCACAAAAACAACCGATCGCCCCGGCTTACGGTCGAGGCCACGGTGGTGAGCAAGCGCATGCAGGTGGGCAGCAACATGCACCGCAGCGACGATATGATACAGCACAATGCGTACAGCAAATACTACGCGACGTTCCAGTTTGCCAGCGGCGACCGACTGGAGCTGCCGGTGAGCGGCACGGAATACGGCATGCTCATCGAGGGCGACCACGGCATGCTGAGCTTTCAGGGAACAAGATACTTAGGCTTTGAACGGAAATAACGAAGCTCCCGCCGCAGGGCTGCGGCGGGGGTTTTTCTATGCATTTTTGGCCGCGCTTTTGATATGCTTGCCTTCGCCTGCGGCGCGAAAGACGGCGCAGCGCATACGCGCAGAAGAAAAGGCACCCGGGAAAATCGAAAAACAAAAAGAAAATATTGAAAAACGATAAAAATAGATTGACAAACGATGGATCCCGTGCTAAACTAGCCGCACAGGAAGGATGTGGTAAGGATGCGATGGGATTCTAAAAACAGCATCGTGCTTTCCCAGGTGTGCGTGGCGGTGTTTGCGCTTTTGCTGCTGGCGCTGGACATTTTCGCCTACCCGCTGGCGACGGAGTTCTGCAGCATCGTGCGCTATTTCGGCAGCCACAGCTATGAGCGGCTTTGGGTCAGCACCAACTGGCAGCATGCCGCCGTGCTGCTTGCGGCGGTGTATGTGGGCAGCGTGTTTGCGTGGATCGTGCTGTGGAAGCTGTATCGCCTGCTGCGGCGCATCAAAAACGGCGATGTGTTCGACGAGCAGAATGTGAAGCTGCTGCGCGCGATCAGCTGGTGCTGCTTTGGCGCGGCGGCGGCAAGTCTCGTCGGCGGCGCGGCATATGTGCCGTTTGTGGTGATCGCGATCGCGGCGGCTCTGATGGGGCTGATCGTCCGGATCGTAAAGAATGTGTTCCAGCAGGCGATCTCGATGAAATCCGAGCTGGATCTGACGATCTAGGAGGCGCGGTATGCAAATTCTGGTGAATCTGGACGTGATGATGGCCAAGCGCAAGATCTCAAGCGGCGAGCTTGCTGAGCGTGTGGGCATCACGCCGGCAAATCTTTCGATCCTGAAAAACAACAAGGCCAAGGCCATCCGCTTTTCTACGCTCATGGCTCTGTGCCGCGAGCTGCAGTGCCAGCCGGGGGACCTGCTGGAATACCGGGCGGACGAGACATGAAAAAGCGGACGGCGAGACGCGCCTATTTTGCGCGCGGCCAAGCTGCCGCCGCAGGGGAGGCGTAAGCGATGGAACAGGAATATAACGACCGGCAGATGGAGAAGACCTGGGCGGACGAGGCGCTCAAGCTGCCGCAGGCTCCCGCTGCTCCCGGGCCGGCCTTTTTTGCGACGCGGCGGGAAATGCTTGCGGCCGTCATCGTCTACATTGCGGCGTACTGCTATTTCTGCCCGCGTCCTACGTGGCTGACGGTGTTCTGCGCGCTGTATGTAGCGGCGGGGGAGCTTTTGTACTGGCACACAAGGCGCAGCGGCGAGAGCTTCGTCTGGCTTGGCTGCATGGCGCTGCTCTGTATCAGCGATCTGCTCGGGCGAAATCAGGTGTGGGGCGAGTATTCGGCGCTGTTTCTGCATGTGTTCGGGGTGTACTGGCTGCTCAGCCGGTCGGGAAGACTCTGTATGGGAAGAAGCAGTACGCTGCTGCCGCTCGACGCGCTGCACGGCTTTTTCGTGTTCCCGTTCAAGCACTTCTTTCTGCGTATCCGCACGGTGTGGTATGCGCTGACGCATCTGCGCCGCGGTGAGCGAAAGAAGGCGCAGCCTGCGACGGCTGCGGCGACCGTTCTTGTGAGCCTGCTGGCGTTTGTACTGCTGCTCGGCGCGGGAAGGCTGCTTTTGCAGGCGGACGAAGGCTTTGCGCGGCTGTTTGAACGTTTCCGGCTGGAGCTGCATGTGGACGCGGCGGTCTGCCTGCGCCTGCTTTTGAGCCTGCCTGTGGGCGCGTATGTGTTTGGACTGCTGGCCGGCGCGGGGCGCGAGCGCGAGGAAACGATTCGTGCGCGCGGCGAGTCGGTCTCGGCTGCGGTGGCGCGGCTGCGGCGCGTGCCGGGCGGCGTGTGGACGGCGGCGCTGGCGGTGTTTCTGGCGCTGTATCTGGTGTTTTTCTGCGTGCAGGGGTCGTATCTGTTTGGCGCCTTCCGCCGTCAGCTGCCCGCGGGCTTTACGGTGGCAAATTACGCGCGGCAGGGCTTCTTCGAGCTGTGCGGGGTGATGACGCTCAATTTTATGCTGCTCTGGCTCGTCACACGCACGGCAGGCGAGCAGGCGCGGCAAGGCCGACTGCTGCAGGGCTTGTGTACGGCGCTGCTGGCCGAGAGCATGCTCTTCGCTGTAATCGCATTTTCCAAGCTGATGCTGTACATCTCCTGCTTTGGCTTTACGCCGAAGCGGCTGCAAAGCTCGTGGCTGGTGTGCGTGCTGTTTTTTGGCTGCGGGGCGAGCGTGTATTCGCTTTGGACCGGGAAGCGGAGCTTCCGCGCATGGATGTTCTTCGGCGCTGTGACGCTTGCCGCGCTGAGCGTCTACTGAGGCCGCTGCGCGGCGCGACCGAGACCGCTGCCGCAGGGTCAGATTTGCCGCCGGGCGCTTACGCGTCCGGCGGCAAAATAAGACAGAGAAAAAACCGGTTTTCCCTCTTGACAGCGGCGGCGGCATGTGCTATTATAACTAAGCTCACTTGTGAGCGGCATATCGCGGGATAGAGCAGTTCGGTAGCTCGTCGGGCTCATAACCCGTAGAGTCACCGCTCAGTTCTCAGGAGCAAAAAGTTCATATCGCGGAGTAGAGCAGTCCGGTAGCTCGTCGGGCTCATAACCCGGAGGTCGGAGGTTCAAATCCTCCCTCCGCAACCATAAATCACCGTATTTCGTGAGAAATACGGTGATTTTTCCATCATTTTGTTCGGCTTTCCCGGATTTCTTCATTTGCAATTTAGCCTCGCCCGTGGAGTCAATTTTCTCTCGGGCCGATTTGCAATCCAGAAAGCGCCAAGTTTCACCCTGCAAAAAGTATCCTGCGCTTCCGTGTAGGCAGCTGCTTCTCCTGCACGTTTGCAATAAAGTATGCAGTTAAGCAAAATACCAATCATGTTGCCTGCTCTCGTCGCTGTGAGAAGACCGGGAGCGGAATGTCCGCGAATTTTGCCCGTGGTGTAGCCCCGTTCAGCTTTGGAGCATCGTTCATCCTGTCCATATGCAAATAGGCGCTCATCGTATCAATCGCTTCGCGTTCAATATTCTCATTTTTATGTAGATATTTGCGCGTTGTTTCAATCGATGCATGACCGAGAATTCCCTGCACGATGTTCAGCGGAACTCTGTCTTCTACCAGCCGCGTTGCCAGCGTATGCCGCAACGCGTGCGGATTGACCTTTCGGATCTGACAGCGCTTGGATACTGCTGTCAACCGCAATTCAAAGCTCTTGGGATCGAGATGTGTCCCAACTTTTGAGGGAAACAGCAGCCCATCCGGATTTGGCCAGCTTGAATTTGCCAGCGTAAATATATGCCGGAGCAGCAGTTCGCACAGCGCGTCTGAAATCGCAATTTCCCGGTGAGAGGAACTCGTTTTCGGCGTATTTTGGACGATCAAATGCGTCCGCTTTTTCGGGTCATAATTCAGGATCTCAATATTGGGGTTGTCTGGCGAGATAGCTGCCGTCTTTGCGCGGATCAGATTCTTGTTGACGGTAAGCGTCTGCCGCTCCAGATCAAGATCTTCAATTTTGAGCGCCAGAACTTCACCAACGCGGAATCCGATAAAGAGCGTGGTCAGGATTGCCACGCGCTGCGTCTCGCGCATGACCTCCTCCATGAAGATCTGCATTTCCTCCGGACTCAGAACGCGCATTTCCGGCGTTGCAACAGCCGGACGGTTCGTACCGAGTGTTGGATTCTCCGGCAGCTTGTATTTGCCAACCGCATAACGGAAAAAATCTTTCAGGATCATGTGGTGGTTGCGAATGGTCTTTGCGGACAGCCCACCTTTTTTTCCATCGTTCCGCCCGCCGTTTTTCTGCTTTCGCAGGTAATAATCCTGTATGATGTCCTGCGTGATTTGATAGAGCGGCAGTTCTCCGAACGCTTCCGCAAAATGGATGCGGTAGGTATCCAGATAGCTGCCGTAGGTGGTCGGTTTTCTGGTTGGCGGTGATTTATACAAATCAAGCCAAAGTGGGAAAGCCTCAGAAAACAGGACTTCAGATTCGATCGAATGCCCAAGTTTTGCGCGAAGCTCCTCCAGTTGCGCTTGCTCCTGCATCTTTGCGTCTGCTTCCTTCTTCAGTTGCGCCTGTTCTTCTTCCCACTGCGCACGGCGTTCTTTACAGATCGTTTTCGTGCGGCCTTTGAAGGACTTGCGGTATGGCTTGCCGTCCTCCTTACGCCCATATGTGACCTGATAAACCCATGAGCGGTCTTTCTGCTGATAGAAGCTGCCTTCCCCATTTGCGCGACGTTTCATAATGATAAACCTCCAATTCATAGAAGCTGTGTGATTTGGAGATTTGAAATCAGTTCAGAATTGTATGGGAGGACTTCAACCACTCATAGAATGGCTCTCTGGGGATGCGGAATAAATTGCCGATCCGAATCACGGGGAATGCCTTGCTGTGGATCAGGTTGTACGCCGCAGCGGTGCCAATGTTCAGAAGCTGCTTCACATCCTTTACGCTCAGGGTTATGCTCTCTTGCTGCGCCATTGTGGGGTCCTCCTTATACAAAGTAAAAATATGAACTTTTCAAAGTGCAGATGCTGACTCGTATAACTATTGTACGATAGCTCTGCGGGCAATGCAATGCCGCCGCGGTTATCGCGGCGGCATTATTTTGAAAGATGTTTCTCTTTTCCTAGCGCCGGAGAATACCGCCTGCAAAAGCATATAGATTTGCAAGTTCGGTCACAGCCTGCTGTCTGATCCGCTGCACAGTTCTGGGTGTTGAACCCATGCCGTCCGCAATTTCACCCCATGGCTGCTGCTCGAAATAATACCTCCGAATCACATCCTGCTGGCGCTGATTCAGAAAACCGATGTAATGCAAAAGCCGATCCTGCTCACGGCAAAGATCGGCATATTTTGCAATTAGCTCTTCGATGGCTTCGCCATTCAGTTGCGCAGCAGCGCGCTGATATGACAACGCAATTTCAGGTACGCTCTTGGGATAGGCATCTGTGCGCCCATCTGCATCATGCCTCTGGAACGTCATGACCTCAATCATTTCTGTGGGTGAAATATGTCCGGCATGCTGTATTTCATACCGAAGCAGTTCTATTTGCTGCATTATTCTTTGATAGTTTTCCAGCCGTTCCAGCACTTCGTTCAGGTATTTGTTGTCCATTTGTTATCCCTCCTAAACCAAAATGCCGACATTTTATTGCGCTGCAGCATATAAAAAACAGATGTGCAGTCAGGTGCTGCAACATCTGTTTTCTATTTTTCTATTATAAGGATAACATAGGAACCTGCGACAAATCAAGTGCCGTGTGTGCGCAATTTTGGGTAATTATGCGACAGAAGCGCGACATCCTGACAAAATATGTGCAGATAAAAAATTAATAGTATTTTATGTTCGAATGTGAGCTAATATGTTCAATAAAACTACCGTCGCTGCCATATACATCCGCACTAATCTTTGTTGCATAATAGTATCCAGACATTATATAGCATCCGTCGTCGACCATAAGCCAAGATGAGCCGCTGTCACTCCAGGAATCAACTTCTTCCCAAGTGGCTTGATCTGTGCTTTTGAGCAAAGTAACTGTCATATTCGCGGTTGCTCCACTCCTAAGCTGTAATTCACCCATGCACTCTGCATAACCACGACTTGTGATTTTCAGATCAATTGAGAATTCTATCACTTTGCTATATCTCAGCGGCGTAATAGATGGACTAGATTCATGTGCGGATACGCACGGCAAAAGCATAGAAAGTACAAGTACAATGGAAAGTAGCTTAGCAATAGTCTTTTTCATTTATTATTCTCCTATTCCAGTTTTATCTGCTCGAATGAGCTCACTTGAAATATTTAGTATTGTTTCAAGCGGAATATCTGAGCCATACACGATATACATCATCTGAGCGACACTGCTTGACCAAATTGCTTGATACGAATTGTCCTTCTGAACGAGCATCACATCATATAGTCCAATGGACTCGTACCATACCTCTGCATCTTCGGTATCAATAGACAGCGATCCATTTGACCCATCTAAAGAACGTAGTGTGACTCGTATCTCAGCACCATTATTATTTCTGAATATATACCGATCAAGGAATGCATTTGAATCAGAAAAATCCAGCGAAAAATCATCTGGCACAGCATTTTCCACTTGCTCTGCTGAAGGCCGTTCTGTCATCATGGCAGCATTGTCACTTGTTTGCTCCTGCATACGGAATTCAGTTCCGACGTCGAATTCCCTGATTAAAAGATTCAGTGTCTTAACACGAACCGTTTCCGATGCAGCAAATACACCGACAAACATGAAAATCGGAATCAGGATCCATAGTGCAACGCGATTCAACGTGCGCAATGCACGCTTCGCCGTTTTTTGAAGCTGTTTTTTTCGATGGCTTTTTTTAATGGTACGTAGGCAGCGTTTCTTCAAGCGATCAGGAACCGCTGCGCTTGGATCTTCAAGAAGCTCCTCGTTCTTCTGCATCAGCATTTTACCGTTTGCTTCCGCCACTTTATTCATAAGCAGCGCAAAAAAGGCATCTTCATATTGCTCATACAGTCGTTCATTTTCATCCATTACTTTCCCCTCCTTTCCGGAGCTTTTCTACAAACGCGCGCCTCGCCCGGGTCAGCTTCATTCTGATGCTGGAAGGCTTACAGCCGAGCATTTGCGCAAGTTCTGTGTCCGACAGATCCATTAGATATCTTCCAAATAACAATTGCTGTTCCTCATCACGCATCTCCCGAAAGACAGCCAATAGTTCTTCTTGACGCTCTTTTTCCAGATACTTCACTTCGGCGCCAGGTATTTGCGTCTGCGGGAAGTCTTCCGTTAAATCGTCCAAGGGCACGCAGCGTCCGATTTCTTTTTGCTCCCGTTTTATCGTGTTGATCGCAGTGTTGCGGACGGCCGCTATGATGTAGCTGATCTGTGAATAGGGAGGTAACTGATGCAGCGTCGCTTCATTTTTTAGAAGAGAAAGCATAGCGGTTTGCACGATGTCTTCCCGTTGAGCAGAATCTTTTGTGTATTTTCCTGCAATATAATACATTAAGCGTTCATGTTTTTGATATATATCTCCCATGAAGCTCTGGTTCTCTTTTTCCTTATGCATGGTCTTGCTCTCCCGAACGTTCATAATACTAAGACACAGAACATGCCGTTTTGCAACAAAGAATTTCACGAGTATGTTGGAACGTCAAGTCAGTATCTTCGCTATATTAGTTTTACAATAATAAAATGGCATTTTCAACATAATACTATTGCAAATCTAATATTTGACACATTTTGATTTTAGAAAAAGTATAATGTCAAAAAACTGCGAAAGAAGGTGTGAGCTTGACGAAATTTGGGGAAATACTGATGCAGCTTCGTCAAGAGAAGCATTTTTCGCAAGCCGAACTCGGAAATAAAATCTACGTTTCTGGTGGAACCATATCAAACTACGAAAAAGGAGTTTCCAATAGTTAAAGATACCACCACAATCCACGCTTACATATACTCATGC
>CAZWKZ010000069.1:0-3438 GCA_964633935.1 uncultured Oscillospiraceae bacterium
CCGCGCTCCCATTTGGAGACGGATTTGTCGGAGTAGTTGAGCTTCTCCGCCAGATCGAGCTGCGTGTCGCGGTGCGCCTTGCGGTAAGCGGCGATATTTTTTGCAACCGTTCGCCGAATCGTTGCTTCGTCTGGGAACAAGCGGATTTCCTCCTTCAAAAAGTTATAAAAACGGGGATTCTACGAATGGTAGAGTCCGACTCTCGCATGCGTCCGGCGCGCGGAAGCAGCGGTAGGGTGACAGAGCGGCGGTGCATGTGCTACAGTAACAGCGATAAGAAACACGCCGTCATCCGCGTGGGATTTTTATCAAGTATAGCATACTTCTCGTCCGCGCGCAAGCCGCGCGGCGTGCGTCCGGCAGCTCACACACCCTGCCGGACGCATGTTTTTTCCCGCGCGCGGCGGTTGACAGCGGCGCAATGGCGCGTGTACAATGGGATGGGGTGAGAAACTATGCTGGACCGGGAGGCCATCGAGCGGGCGCTTTCACAGCTGCCACTGTATCAATATGCGTGGATCGACACGCGCGAGCTGGTTTTTACTGAGCGGGTGCGCGCCATCTGCCGGGCCGAGTGCCCCATGTATGGCAAGACCTGGGCCTGCCCGCCCGCCGTAGGCTCGGTGGAAGCATGCAGGGAGCGCTGCTTGTCGTACCCGTCGGCGCTGCTTCTGACCACGGTGACAGAGGTCGCCGATATTGCCAATATGGAAGAGACGCTCGCCACGCGCGCGCCGCATGAGGCCGTCACACGTCAGGCCGCGGCGCTTTTGGCGGAGCAGGCGGCGCAAATCATGGTGCTTTCGACCGAGGCGTGCGCCATCTGTGCGCGCTGCAGCTATCCCGACGCGCCGTGCCGCCATCCGGATCAGATGTATCCGTGCGTCGAAAGCCATGGCATTCTCGCCACCGACATTGCTGAAAAGCACGGCATCGACTTTTTTGACGGGAACATCGTCACCTGGTTTTCGCTTATTTTTTATCGCGAGGGCGGCGCGTAAGGGCACAGTCTTGCAATTTTCGTCAGCTGCTGTTATAATGATGCATCATCATGTAACTGCGGTGTGTGAAAGACGGTGAAATGGATGATTCGAATGGCGCTTTTTACCCTGCTGGGGTATCTGTCGGGCAGCGTGCTGTATGCAAACCTGGTGCTGGAGCTGTTCGGCAAGGCGGACGCGCTGGAAAAAAGCGGCGACCGCAATCCCGGTACGGCAAACGCGTTCCAGTACGGCAGCTTTGCCTGCGGCGTACTGACGCTGACGGGCGATCTGCTCAAGGGCTTTTTGCCGGTACATCTGTATCTGTCCGGTATGCTAGCCGCTGCGCTCTCCGGCGCTGAGGCCCCGGTATGGGCGCTGGCGCCGGTGCTTACCGCGCCGGTATTGGGGCATATGTTCCCGTGCCTGTACCATTTCCGCGGCGGCAAGGGCATTGCCGTCACGTTTGGGTGCCTGCTGGGGCTTGCGCCCGATCTGCTGCCGTTGGCTGTGTTTGCCACGATGTTTATTTTCTTTTCTACTGTCATCTGCATCAGTCCTGATTTTTACAGGACCATCGCGGCGTATCTGGCCACAGCGCTCGCGCTGGGGCTGCTGCATCCGAGTCCTGCGGTACGGCTGGCCTTTTATCTGATCACGGGCCTGCTCTGCTACCGGATGCATCGCAGCGATGAGGAACGAGAAAAAATAAGGGTGCGTATTTTATGGAAGCATTGATTCTCTCGTGCGGTACGGGCGGCGGACATAACGCGGCCGGCGCGGCCATCTGTGAGGAGCTGACGCGCCGCGGCCATCACGCCCGGATGCTCAATCCCTATACGCTGAAAAGCCAGAAGCTGGCCGACCGTATCGACGAGACCTACATCAAAATGGCGCAGCGCGTGCCGCGCATGTTCGGGCTTGTGTACGCGCTGGGCGAGCTTTACCGCCGCCTGCCGTGGCGTTCGCCGGTGTATTTCATCAATCGGAGGATGGCGGGCGTTTTGGCGCAGTATTTTGAAGAACACCCGACCGACGTCGTCATTATGCCGCATCTGTACCCGGCGGAGATCTTGACCGCTATGCGCGATCAGGGCCTGCGCACGCCGAAGACCATCTTTGTGGCGACGGATTATTCCTGTATCCCGTTTACCGAGGAAACGAAGTGCGACGCGTATGTGATCGCGGCGCGCGAGCTGACGCAGGAATATGTCGATTTTGGCATGGACAAGGACAAGCTCTACCCGCTGGGGATCCCGGTGCGCGGCGGCTTTGCCGAGGAAATGTCCCGGCAGGAGGCCAAGCGGAAGCTGGGGTTGGATGAAAATAAGCAGTATATTCTGCTCTCGGGCGGCAGCATCGGCGCGGGCAAGATCGAGCTGGTGCTCTACCGGCTGCTGCGGCGCTACGGCGCGGACAGCGGCGTACATATCATCATGATCTGTGGCAGTCACACGCGCATCCTGCGGCAGCTGGAAAAGCGCTGCGGCGGCGCGGTCACGCTGATCGGCCACACCGACCAGATGGCGCTGTATATGAAGGCGTGCAGCGTCTTTATCGGCAAGCCGGGCGGGCTGTCGTCGACCGAGGCGGTTGTCGCGGGCGTGCCGCTGCTGCACTCTGCGCCCATTCCCGGCTGCGAGACGAAAAACGTGCGCTTTTTTTCGCAGAACGGGCTGAGCGTCAACGCAGACGGGAGAAATCTGCTCCAGCAGACGCAGTCGGCGCTGCTGCGCGCGCATGCGACCGAGCAATGTGTGATCAACGCCCACGCGGCGGCGGATATCTGCCGCCTGGCCGAGCGGCTGGCTGCCGAGCAGGCTGCGTCAGAAACCAAACGCGCGCAGTAAACGAAAGATGAATTTACAGGCCAAAGCGCTGCTTTGGCCCTCCCCGCTGATACGGGGCGCACAAAAGTTCCCCTGTGCGCGTATCTCGTCTTAAAAACAGGATAAGCCCCCTGATGCAGCGTTTTCGCTTTCGCGCATCAGGGGGCTTTCATCAGCCTGGTGTATAAAAGTCTGCTTTGGGCCGGTGTCCTGCATCAAGGTGGCGGGGTCCTTAAATTTGAAGAGATAGAGCGCCGTGTCGTACAGATCGCCGCTGCAGCCGCCAATGTGCATAGCAAAGAGGAATAGGACGTAGATCTTGTCCCACGCGTTGGGAAGCAGAAACGCGGGGATCAGAAAGACCGGGATAAATAGCACGAACGGCGTCAAAAGCGAGATCAGCGCGGTCCGGCGGTAGACATAGATATCCGGCACGCCGCAGAAGGCGGCGCTGGGACTGATGCCAAAGCGCAGCTTCTGGTGCGTCAGCGTGCGATAGGCGGCGCCGTGCGCAAGCTCGTGCAAAACGAGATAGGCGATCAGCGCCAGCAAAAAGCAGAGATCTCTGACCAGACTGTATTCGCGGAAAAAGTTTTGCGGCCGTATGCAAGCCCAGGCAATGGCGAGGA
>CAZWKZ010000069.1:3538-10065 GCA_964633935.1 uncultured Oscillospiraceae bacterium
GGGGCCGCCCATAAGGGCGGCCCCTAGATGTATGCTGGGCTGGGGTCTTATGCGGCCTCGGCGGCGAGCTTGCCCAGATTCATGAAGACCTGAGCGCCCTGCGCACGAGTCGCGGTGCTGTTGGGGGAGAAGCTGCCGTTGCTGCCGGAGAGGATCTTCTTGTCGGTGCAGTAGGCAACGCCTTCGAGCGCCCAGCTGGCGACATCGGCCGCGTCCTTGTAGGGCAGGGCAGCGCCCTCAACCTTCTCGGCGCCATTTACGGCAACATCATAGCCATAGAGGATCTTGGCCATCTCCTGGCGGGTGACGGCCTGGTCGGGCTTAAAGACGTCGCCGTAGCCGTTGACGATCTTGTTCTGTGCAGCCCACAGAACTGCGTCGGAATACCATGTGCCGTCCGCGCAGTCGGTGAAGGTCTCGGAGACCTTGCCCTCGACCGTGGGCTTACCGGCCTGACGGTAGAGCATGGTGACGAGCTGGCCGCGGGTCAGCGAGCCGTTCGGCGAGAAGTTCTTGCCGGTGCCGTTCATGATGCCTTCCTCGGTGACGTAGTTGATGGCCGGGACAGCCCAGTTGCCGTCGGCAACGTCAGCGTAGGCGGTGGGGATGACCGTGATACGGCCCTGCGGAGCAGCATAGCTTGCAGGAACGACGCCGTTCAGGTAGTCCTCAATGTAGGTGATGAGCACCTGGTTATCCAGCATCACGTCTTCCTGCAGAAGCTTATCATTCTTGAACATGTTGGTGCCGTCGCCGCAATCCTTGAGCATATAGCCGTGCGAAGCCAGCGTATAGGTGGCGTTCGGATCGAGAGCGACATACTTGCCGTCCTTCAGGACCTGTACGTCCTTGACACGGCGCTCGCCGTCAACGGAGACAAACATACCGTCGGCGTCGGTCTTGACGGAAGAGGCAATGGTGGTGTCGATGGTGTACTTCAGGCCAGAGACCTGCAGGAAGCCGCCGTTTTCACCCAGCGCGTTCTTGCCGTCGGTGCTTTGTGCAAGCGTGGAACGGGCGGTGTGCTCAAGCGCGTCGAGAATCTGCTGGCCGGTGGTCTCTACCACGCAGAGCATGTTGCCGAAGGGATGTACGGCGATCACATCATCATAGGTGATATCGCCTGCGCTGATGTTGGCGCGGACGCCGCCGCCGTTGACGAACGCGATATCGGTGCCGGAGACGATGCGGTACGCGTCGGCGCACAGATCGCCCAGGTTGGTCTCACGGCTGCGGACAGCGCGGACGCCGTCGGCGCCGTTGACGGTCAGCTCGACAGAGGACTTGGCCACGACGGTATCAAGCAGCGCCTGGTTCTTGGACTGAATGTCCTTCACAAAAGCGTCGATCGTGGCGTCTTTTTGCGTGTAGTCGGTGACAAGCTCGGTCGTCATCTTGCCGTCGGCCGTGATGACCAGCTTACCGATCGCGTTCAGCTTTGTGCCGGTGGAGGTAAGCAGAACGGTATCGCCGTTCTTGTTGGCGACCTCCTGAGAAGGAATCACAGAGTGGGAGTGGCCGTCCAGCACGACGTCGATGCCGGTGGTGTTGGCGATCAGGTCGGTCGAACGCCACGGTTCGGAGGTCTCTTCCACGCCCAGGTGCGCGATGGCAACGACATAGTCGGCGCCGTCGGCCTTGGCCGCGTCAACGCTGGCCTGCACGCTGTTGTACAGATCGGAGCCGTCAGTGCCGCCGGCAAACTTATAGACGTAGTTTCCGTTTCCATCCTGGAAATAGGTGGGGGTGGACTTGACGACAGATTCCGGCGTAGCGATACCGATAAACGCGACCTTCACATCGCCGTAGGTAGCGACGTCATAGGCCTTGTAGCCGGTCAGACCCTTGCCATCGTCGGCAATGTAGGTCAGGTTGGCGCACAGGTACTGATACTGCGCCTTGTCGATCAGGTTCTGCAGGGCGGCCATGCCATAGTCGAATTCATGGTTGCCGAAGGTAGCGTAGTCATAACCCACAGCATTCATGATATCGACCGGATACTCGCCCTTGGAGAGCGTGCCGATGGCCTCGCCCTGTACGGCGTCGCCGCAGTCGACCAACACGACGTGCTCGTTGGCGGCCTCCATCTCCGCCTTATAGGCGGCAAGGCCCGCGTAGCCGATGTTGGCGTCAACGCCGCAGTGCACGTCGTTGGTGTAGAGCACTACGATGTTGTCAGCCTTTTCGTCTGCCGCGAATACGGTGGTCATGAGTCCCAGGACCATGCATACCGCCAACAGAAGTGCTACAAGTTTCTTCATAGTATCCTCCTTTAAATTTTCCCGCCGTAGCGGGGTATCATACCCATATTATAGCGCGTATGCGGACAAACAGCTATAGGCAGAAACAGGGAAAATTACGTGCAGTTTTTTACAGGTTTGACAAAAATAACAAATCTATCGCCTTGACTGGGCCGCTCCGCCGTCTTCTGCGAAGGGCAGGCCGCGCAGCACCGTTTTGCGGATGAAGCGAAACGTCTCATCCTCGCCGCGCTCGGCAAGCATCTGCAGCAGAAAGCGCAGCTTTCGCATGGTGTCCGGGTGCACCGAACCGGACTCGCGCGCCTTCGTCAGATACTCCAGCGGCGAGGCGTCGGTATACGCCGCGCCCTGATAGGTCTTGCAGGCGGCGATGCGGTCCATGACCATCTCGACCAGAAAGACCGTGGGCATGGCGACCGGCTCGTAGCGCTGCGTCTGCAGGTTGAGATCCGTCCAGTATTCAAAGTGGTGCTTGTTGCGGCCCTTGTGGTGCATCCAGGCTTCGCTGTAGCCCTTCTGTTCGCGCTCGGCCGCGTTGGGGCTGCGGTCGCCCTGATAGTAGCGCACGCCGGTGATGAACTCTGTGGGCGAGTATTTGGACAGATCGTGCGCAAGGCCCCGCCAGATCAGCCCCACCCGAAAGCAGCCCAGCATGACCAGATGCCGGTGATGGGTGATGGTTTTGAAATGCTTCCAGACTCTGTTCACATGGCGCGCCCCTTCTTGTGTTCTAAGCTAAGTATAGCGCGTAGCAGCGCCATTTGCAAGCGCGCAAAATAATACCAGGCGGCCGCGTTTTTGCGGCCGCCCGGCAGAAAGGGAGCAGACTTATTTCGTAAGCGTGAGGCGGAATTCGCCGTTTTCTTCGCAGACCGCGACCTGATAGCCGCTGTTTTTGCCAAAGCGTGTGACGTTCTCTACCGCGCACTGGTTATCGACCAGCACTTCAAGCGTATCGGGCTTTTCGCTTTTTACCGCCTTTTGCACCATGACCACAGGCATGGGGCAGATGAGACCTCTTGCATCAACCATTGCGTTTTGCCTCCTGTCTGGAATTGAGTAGGGAAATGATAAGTACGATCACGATGCCGCCGACGACGGCGATCTTACCGGCGGTCGACACACCGCCGTCGACCAGCTCGCCCGCCTCGTTCACAGAGTCGGCGTTGCCGGCCAGAGAGAAGTTGTGCGAGATGGCGGCGCCGGCCAGCATGCCGAACACCGTCACGGCGCTGTCGCCGTTGCCCTCGCCGGCAAGGATGAGCTGACGCAGCGGGCAGCCGCCCAGCAGCACGCTGCCCCAGCCGACCAGCAGCATGCCGAGCAGGTTCCACAGGTGGCTCGAGTGCGCAATGGGCTGCGCGGCGAAGCCGAGCGAGAACTTGCCCTGAATGAGGTTGCCGACGAGCACAGTGAGGAAGATGGCGATAAAGCCCCACAGCAGATGCGGATCGCCGAACATCATGGTGTCGCGCATGCCGCCGACCATGCACAGACGCGAGCGCTGCGCCAGCGCGCCGACCACGACAGCGATCAGAAGCGCGGCCAGAAGCGGCGCGCGCATCGAGCCGGGACCCTCAGTGCTGAGCCTGAAGATGGCCGGCACGGCGATAAAGAGCACCAGCAGCACGACAAGCACGCCCGGCAGCACCAAGCCTTCGACCGTCTTCGACGGATAGTTGCGCTGCAGCGTAAAGCCGCGGCGGATGAAGAGCGTGCCGATGAAGATGCCGCAGGCAAAGCCCACCAGGCCGACCAGTGCGTTCAGATCGCCGCCGCCAAGGCGGATGATCATACGCAGCGGGCAGCCCAGGAAGCACAGCGCGCCGATCATGACCAGCGCGCCGAGCAAAAAGCGCGTGGCGGGAGACGAGCCGGCCCTGGCCTTGAACTCCTTTGTAGCGAGCGCCATGATCAGCGCGCCGAGCAGAAGTCCGATGATCTCGGGACGGACATACTGCACCTTGGCCGCCGTATGCAGGCCGATCGCGCCGGCGATATCACGCTCGAAGCAGGCGATGCAGAAGCCCATGTTCGCGGGATTGCCGAGCGCAGTCAGCACCAGCGCCGCGATGCCGGTGACGATACCGGCGAGGATGACGATCAGTTTTTCTTTTTTCATACTTTCCTCCCATCATGCCGAACAAAGCTCGGCGGTTTTCGATATTCTCGAAAAAGAATAACGATAGTACGGCGAAATGCGGACAAAAATGTCCGCATTTCGTTATCCTGATCAGAGAATAACACATTTTTTGGGGAAAGTCAATCGAAATCAGTTCGGCATGACCGAAAAAACTGCCGCTTTCTGGAAGCGCCTACAGCGCCTCGCCCTGCACGACGTTCTGCTCGGCAAAATAGCGCTGGATGGCGCCAAGCACACGCTTTTTGTCTGCGCTCCACGCGGGCGCGATGAGATCGCGTTTGGCGCCGTCGCCGGTCAGGCGGTGGATGACGACATCCGGCGGCAGCACGCGGACGCAGTCGGCCAGCAGCGGCAGATATTCCTCCAGTGTGAGCGTCCGGAATTTGCCCGCAGCGTAGTCCGCAGCCAGATCCGTGCCGCGCAGCACATGAAGTAGGTGCAGCTTGATCCCGTCCGCGCCGCTCTGGCCGATATAACGCGCGGTCTGGACGGTCTCGGCCGCCGTTTCGCCGGGCAGGCCGAGGATCATGTGCGTCACGACCTCGATACCGGCGGCGTGGAGCTTTGCCACGGCTTCGTCGTAGACCGGCAGCGGATAGCCCCGGCGGATCTCGCGCGCGGTCTTTTCATGGATGGTCTGCAGGCCCAGCTCGACCCATACGGGCTTGACGCGTGCAAGCGCGCGCAGCAGCGAGAGTATCTCATCCGGCAGGCAGTCGGGCCGTGTGGCAATGGACAGTGCGACCACCTCAACCGGCTCGATGGCCGCAAAAAACAGCGGCCGCAGGACGGACGCGGGCGCGTATGTGTTCGTAAACTCTTGAAAGTAGGCGATATAGCGCGCGTGCGCGCCCTTTTTGCCGAGAATGAATTTCGCCTGTTCAAGCTGCTCGGCAACAGGCAGCGTGCTGCTGGCGGCAAATTCGCCGCTGCCGGAGCAGAAGCTGCAGCCGCGCGTGCCGAGCGTGCCGTCGCGGTTGGGGCACGAACAGCCCGTCGAGAGCGCGAGCTTATAGACCTTTGCGCCAAAGCGTTCGCGCAGATAAGGACTCAGTGCACGGTACATCGGCTTGCCTCCTGAGAAAAACAGCCGCCGGCGATGCGGCGGCTGCCAGCTTTAAACGGTCTGCGCGCCGTCTTCCGGTGCGCGGCCCGCCATGACGGCCTCGAACTGCTCGCGGGTCATGGTGTCGTTGTCGAGCAGGAACTGCGCGACCAGGTCGAGCTTGTCCCCGTTTTCCTGCAGGATCTGCTCGCAGCGGACGTAGGCGCGCTGCAAGATCGCGTGCACCGCATCGTCGATCTCACCGGCGATCTTCTCGGAATACGACTTGGTCTTTTCGTAGTCGCGGCCGATGAAGACCTCGCCGCCGGAGGAGTAGCTGACGGGGCCGAGCGCGTCGGTCATGCCGTATTTTGCGGCCATGTCGCGCGCGATGGCGGTGGCGCGTTCGATATCGTTCGACGCGCCGGTGGAAACGTCATCGAGCCGCAGCTGCTCGGCGACGCGGCCGCCCAGAAGCGAGATGATGGTCTCAAACATTTCCCCGCGTGAGGCGAACGTCTCATCCTCGGTGGGCAGGCTGATGGTCATGCCGCCCGTCGCGCCGCGCGGGATGATCGTGATCAGGTGCACGGGGGCCTGTGTGGGCAGCGCGTGCATGGTCACGGCGTGGCCGGCCTCGTGCACGGCGGTGAGCCTGCGCTCGCGCTCAGTGACGACGCGGCTGCGCTTTTCAGGGCCGGCGATCAGCTTGATCATCGCCTCCTGCAGGTCGCGCATGACGATGACGCGCCGCTTTTCGCGCGCGGCCAGCAGAGCGCCCTCGTTCAGAAGATTCGCCAGGTCCGCGCCGGTGAAGCCCGCGGTCTGTCGGGCCAGCACGTCAAGATCGACGTCCTCGGCCAGCGGCCGGTTTTTCGCGTGTACCTGCAAAATCTCGCGGCGGCCGCGGCGGTCGGGCGTGCCGACATAGATCTGCCGGTCGAAGCGGCCGGGGCGCAGCAGCGCCGGGTCGAGGATGTCCTTGCGGTTGGTGGCGGCGATGACAACGATCTCCTCGTTGGCGGTAAAGCCGTCCATCTCGACGAGCAGCTGATTGAGCGTCTGCTCGCGTTCGTCA
>CAZWKZ010000070.1:0-10016 GCA_964633935.1 uncultured Oscillospiraceae bacterium
GAGGCGCTCATCTACACCGTCCGCACCAGCTACACAGAGCCGGAGATCTCCATCCGCGGCGGCATGCAGCCCTACCGGGTGAAGAAGAACGTGGATACGTTCATGGGAAGCGCCAACGCCGCGATGAACATGGCGCCGTCGGTGTTTGTGGTCGTGCCCGATCTGGCGCAGGCGATCGCGCCCACGTGGCCGCTGACGAACGGCGACGGCCGGTATCTGATGGAGCTTTCGTGGAACTACGGCTTAGACGCGCAGGTGTCTGATCAAGCACAGGGGCAGCTTCGCAGCGCGCTGAGCCAGACGATGCGTGATCTGAGCGAGGCAGGCGGCAAGGCGCAGCTGGTCCATTATTCCATCGACTGCAAAATGCTGGCGCGCGACGATTACTACGGCACCTTTGGCGGGCTGTTCTTCTTGGGCGTGCTGCTGAGCATCATCTTCGTTTTCGCCGCCGTACTCATCATCTATTATAAGCAGGTTTCCGAGGGCTACGAGGACCAGTCGCGCTTTGATATCATGCAGAAGCTCGGCATGCAGCCGCGCGAGATCCGCGCCAGCATCAATTCGCAGCTCCTGACAGTGTTTTTCCTGCCGCTGCTGGGGGCGGTGGTGCATCTGCTGTTCGCGTTCCCAATGATGCGGAAGATCCTGCTCGCGTTCAATCTGAACAATGTGGCGCTGTTCGCCGCGACCAGCGCGGTGAGCGTGCTGGTGTTCGCGGTGCTGTACACGCTGGTGTACCGCGCGACCTCAAACGCATACTATCACATCGTCTCCGGCGCGAAGGAGCGTGCCGCGTGAGCCGGGACCAACCCGCGCTGCCCGCGCCGAAGCGGGCCGTGGGCGCGGCGGTAAAAAAATTTGCCGCAAGACTGGCGCTCTGGCCGGCGCTGGCGGTCTCCGCATGCCTGGCCCTGCCTGGGCTTGTGCTGCTGGCCGCCGCTGCGGCGCTGTGGCTGGCGGCAGACACGCTGGCAAAACAGCTGGAGGTATGATGTCCCCGCCCTTCGGCGACGGCTGAGGGGCGGGGCGTTTTTCGCTTCCTTTTTCGGTCTGCACGCCGCTGGTGTTTACAAATTCGTCACCTGTTTTTCGCGCGGCTGTGGTAAACTAAGGAAGAAGGAGGGCTTTGCATGAATATCTTGTTCTTCCTGACGCCCAAGGCCATGTGCTCGTATGTCGACGCGGGCTGCACGATCCGGCAGGCGATGGAAAGAATGGAAAAATCCGGCTACACCGCGCTGCCGGTATTGGACAAGGACGGCGGCTACTGCGGCGTCATCACCGAGGGAGACCTTCTCTGGGCGCTCAAGCGGATGTGCGTGATGGACCTCAAGCAGACGGAAAACCACCTGATCTCTGAACTCGAGCCGCGCCGCGCCATCCAGCCCGTCACCGTCGACACGCGCGTGGAGGATCTGATGCTGGTCGCGGCCGAGCAGAACTTTGTCCCCGTCGTCGACGACAAGGATGCGTTCATCGGCATCGTGACCCGGCGCAGCATTTTGAAGTACTGCCTTGAGCGGTATTTTGTCCGCGCGGACGCCTGTGTCCACTGATCTTATATTTTTTTCCAGAACAGGTTTAATCTTCCGGGCGGCGGGCATACTACCCTCGGAGGTGCAAACAATGCAAAACAACCATGAGCAATCCGGTTCCAAGTCGTTCCGGAAATTCTTTCAGGAAAAGGGCTACTACATAGTCCTGTTCCTGTGCATCCTTGCAGTAGGAATTTCGGGCTATATTTTTGTATCGAGCGCCGTATCCGAAAAGAATTCCCTGAGCGAAGAGACCATGTCCGTCGCAACGGACGCCACCGTTCCGTCAAACGCCGCACAGGCGAAGCCGTCGTCCGGCTCGCCGTCCAGCGCCCAGTCCGGCCAGAGCGAGGCGCAGGACAAGCCGCTTGAACCCAGCGCGCCCGCCAGCGCGATGAATGCCGGCGACGAGGCCGTGCGCGAGATCGCCGCAGCGATCCGCGTCTGGCCCGTCACGGGCGAGACGCTGGCCGGCTACAGCATGGACAAGCTGGCATACAACGAGACCATGCAGGACTGGCGCACGCATGACGGCGTAGACATTCTGGCCGCGCAGGGCGCGACCGTCGCAGCCGCCTGCGCCGGTACGGTGACGGCGGTGTATGACGACGAGTATCTGGGCACGACGCTCGTCATCGCGCACGACGGCGGCTACACCACGCAGTACGCGAATCTCGCCGCCATGCCTGCGGTCGCGGCCGGCCAGAGCGTTTCGGCCGGCGATATCATCGGCGCGGTCGGCGCGACGGCGCTGCTGGAGGCTGGCGAGCAGCCGCATCTGCATTTTTCCGTCTACCACAACGGCACGCCGGTCGATCCGGCGGATTTCATCGACTAAACGCAAGCAGCAGCCCGGGGCGTCGCCCCGGGCTGCTGCTTTTTGCAGGGTCAGCCGCCTATTCCACCGCCCGGACCTCGCGCGTGGCGCCGCTGACAAAGAACGCGCCGGTGTCGGTCTCGATGCGCCAGCCGGGCACGAAGCGCAGCGCGCCGGCGGCCGTCTCGGTATAGACGTAGCCCTGCTGCACGCGGTCGATGCGGCTGCCGACCCAGCCCAGCCGGTCGCGGCTGTCGAGCAGCAGCATGAGCGCGTCCGCGCACGAGATGCACGCCGCCTCGCTCACGCGCGTGATGTTCTCGCCGCCGGTAAAAAACGTCCCGGACAGCTGCGTGAGCGTGCCATTGGTATAGCGCAGGGTGAGCGTCTCATCAAACACCGGCACGCCCAGCAGGCTCTGCGTGGCCGTCAGCTCATAGATACCGGCGGCTGCTCGCACAGGCTCGGACAGCGACGCCGTCTGATAGCCCAGCTCGCGCAGCAGCTTTTTTGCGTGCTTTTGCAGGTCGCTGGCGCTGCTGCCGCCCGTGAGCGCGGCAAAAAATCCGCCCGCGCGGGAAAATTCGCACCGGCCCGTATCCGATACATAGGCCGCGGCATAGCGCGTAGCGTCAGCCTGCAGCACGGCGTCCGCGCCCAGAAGCGCCGTGGCCGCGCTCTTTTCTCCGCCCGCGCCCAGCTCGATGGTATACAGCGTCACGCTCGACGGCAGGATGGCGCTGTCAAGCTGTACGTCGTAGCGCGCGTATAGCTCGGCGATCTGCTCGTGCTGGGCCTGCTCGGCCTTCGCCTGCGACAAGCGCATCGGCACGACGAGCGCCAGCAAAAACGCCGCCGTGATGGCAAGGATCAGAATGATCAGATTTTTGATCTTCGGCCCGGACATCCGCGCCCTCCCTTCTTCTGCCCGCGCAGCGCGCATGGCAGCGCGATGTGAAGCGGTATTTGCGGCGCTACGACCGCCAGCCCGCCAAAAGCGCCTGCGCCGCCGTGTCGGCGTAGCTCACGGCCAGCACCGTCCCGGCCGGAACGATGGCCGCCGCCTGCGCCGCCGGCAGCAGCGACAGCGTCTCGGCGGTCCTGGTATAGCTGCGCAGCTGTACGCGAAGCTCCGTGATCTCGTTTCCCGTGAACCGGACGCGCGCGGCCGGACCGGCCGACTGCTGCACCACCACGCCGCCCAGAATATAATCAAAGGTACACTCGGCGCCGTCCGCCGTTATTTCATACCCGCTCAGATACAGCTGCGCCTCGCCCGCGGCCTCGGCCGTAATGCGCGAGAGCAGCGCGCGCGCCGCCTCGATCTGCGCAAGCGGCGTATCCTGCTCGGCCGTGAAGCGCGACGGCGCGTCATGCGCGGTTTTGATCGTCACCTCGCCCCCGGCCGAGACGCTCAGCGTGCAGTCGGTCTCGGAATAGGTCGTGTTGCCCGCGGCGTCGGTATAGCTGGCGTCGCCATAGGGGTTGAAGCCGATCTCCGCCGCCAGATTCGTGGTAAAGCGCGCGTCGCACGGATTCTCCGCCTTCGCCGCGTAGAGCGCGGGCAGCTGCGACGGGATCAGCGACAGCCCGTCCACATGTGAATAGCCCTCTGCCGCCTCAAAGGCGAAGCGGCTGCCGTCGGGCGTATAGCCCTCCAGCGCGCTCAAAAGCGCATCGGCCGAAAGCGCGGTCTGGCACGCCTGCGCCCCGTCGCCCACGAGATACAGCCACACCGCATCGTCCTGCAGCGTGAGAATGAACCAGCGCGCCGCGTCCGTCTCGGCGCACGACGCGTTCAGCCACGCGGCCAGCACGTCGGCCGAGAGCGCGGCGGAGTACGAAAACGCGGCCGACGGCGCGCGAAGCGCGTCATACACCGCCTCGCGGCCAGTTGCGGCAGGCTCGCCGGCGGAATCCAGCGCCTGCGCCAGCAGCGCGCCCAGCGCCTCGTACATCTGCGCGATCGCCGTTTCGTCGTATACGGCGCTGCAGCGGCCGGCAACGTTCTGTACCGAGATCGCCAGCGGCTGCGCCGCGCTGGGCGCGGGCACGGCCGTCTCGACGTAGGTAAGCTCGGCCTCGTTCATGCCGAACAGCCCCGCGAAGGGCTTGATCGCCGCGGCCAGCCACGGCGTGCTGGTCAGCGTCCTGGTCGGCAGCGCCAAAAGGATCAGCACCAGGATCGCCAGCGTAAGCAGCGCGATCACAATATCCTTTCCCAGCTCGATCAATCGCCGGCGCATCCTGCCGCCTCCTTTCCGCGTGCGTGTCTCAGCCGGCGGCGGGCAGCGTGATGACCACGTCGGTGCCCTCGCCGTAGACAGAATCGATATGGATATCGCCCTTGTGCTGCTGCAAGATTTCCCGGGCGATGGAAAGTCCCAGTCCCGTGCCGCCGGACTCGCGCGAGCGCGCCTTGTCCACGCGGTAGAACCGCTCAAACAGGCGCGGCAGATCCTTTTCCGGGATGCCGATGCCGTTGTCGGTCACGCGCACATAGACGCTTTTCTTGCCCGTACCGACATGGATGTCGATCTTTCCGCCGTCGGGCGTATATTTGATGGCGTTCGAGACGATGTTCATGACCACCTGCTCGATGCGTTCGCGGTCGCCGCTCACCTCCGGCACCTGGTCCTCGCAGGTAAACGTCATCGTATGGCGGTGGTTCTGCTCGGCGTTCAGCCGCGCGGCCTCATACACGCTCTGCACGGCCTGCGCGAACGAGAAGCGGCTGATGTTCATCTCCATCTTGCCGTAGTCGATCCTGCTGAGCGTGAGCAGATCCTGCACGATGCGCGTCATGCGGTCGGCCTCGCCGATGATCACGCCCAAAAAGTTGGTGCGAAGCTCGGCCGGCAGCTCCTCGCCGGCCGAGACGATGGTCTCGGCGTAGGATTTGATGTTGGTCAGCGGCGTGCGCAGCTCGTGCGAGACGTTGGCCACAAATTCGCGCCGCGACTGCTCGCTCTTGCGCTGCTCGGTCACGTCGTGGATGACGACCATCGCGCCGCCCTGCGTCTGGTCGGAGGAAAAGGGCGCGAAGAACAGCTCCAGCTCGCGCTCGCCCACGGTCTTCTGCCGCTCGATATACTGCGGCCGCTTGAGCGTGAGCAGCGTATCAAGCTCCGCCTCTTCGCCAAACAGCTCGTCAAACGTCGTCGCCGGGTCCAGCTGCCGCGAGAGCATCTGCGTCGCGGCGGGGTTGAAGTGGATGACCGCGCCCGAGGCCGAAAAGGCCACCACGCCGTCGGTCATGTGCAAAAACAGCGTCGAGAGCTTGTTGCGCTCGTTCTCGGCCTCGGAGATCGTGTCCTGCAGCACCTGCGCCATGTAGTTGAAGTTTCTCGTCAAAACGCCGATCTCGTCGTGGCTCGCCGCGTCCAGCCGCTGTTCAAAATCGCCGGCCGCGACCTGCCGCGTGCCGCGCGTGAGCGCGCGCAGCGGCGTAATGAGGATCTGCGCCAGCAAAAACGACAGCACCACGCAGATCACAAGCCCCAGCGCCAGGGCCTTTATGATGATGCCCATGATCTCGCTCGTCAGCGCGTCGGCCGTGGTCTTGGCGTCCAGGATGTAGACGATATAGGTCTGCCCCTGCGTCTCGATGGGCACGGCCAGATCCATGGTGCTGCTGCTGATCGAGCGCTCCTCGCCCACCGCGCCGTTCATGGCCGCGAGCAGGTTCGTGCTCATGGATACGTCCGTATCGCCGTTCGAGCTGGCAAGCACGCCGCCCGTGGCGTCAAGCACATAGACGTTGCGGTTCGAGATGTCGATGCCCAGGCCCGCCTGCGCCATCAGTAGCTCCTTCATCCGCTCGGGCGCGCGGTCGGACTGCTCGGCGGTGCGCTGCAGCTGGGTAATAAACTCCGGCGAGAAGGTCTGCGTCATCTGTACATAGAATTCTGAGATATAGAAGTTGCCGACGCCGTTGATCAGAAACGCGCCGACGACGCTCATCAGGGCCAGGATCAGGATCACCATGATCATGACCAATTTCATACGCAGCGAGCGCATCCTGATGCCTCCTTTCGCGCCGGATCACTCCGCGAAGTAGTAGCCCACGCCGCGCTTGGTCAAAATGAGCGCGGGCTTGCCGGGGTCGTCTTCGATCTTCTCGCGCAGCCGGCGAACGGTCACGTCTACGGTGCGCATGTCGCCGAAGTATTCATAGTTCCAGACCTTCTGCATCAGCTCCTCGCGCGAGAAGACCACGCCGCGCGACGTGATGAGCTGGTGCAGCAGGTCATACTCCTTCTGCGTCAGCTCGACCGGCGCGCCGTTTTTCGCCACCGTGAACGTCACGGGGTTCAGCGTCAGCGCGCCCGCCGTGATCACGCTCCCCGCGCCCGCCTGCGCGCCGTAGCTGAAATTCCGGCGGCGGATATTGGCCTTGACCCTCGCCATCAGCTCGCGCATCGAAAAGGGCTTGGTCATGTAGTCGTCGGCGCCCGCCTCGAGTCCAAAGACCTTGTCGGTCTCCTCCTCGCGGGCGGTCAGCATGATGATGGGTACGGCGCTGCCGCCGTCGCGAAGCGCCGTGCAGATCTCAAAGCCGCTGCGCTTCGGCAGCATCACGTCGAGCAAAATAAGGTCCGGGTCCTTCGTGCGCGCCAGCTCCAGCCCCGTATCGCCGTCGAGCGCCTCAAGCGTATCGTAGCCCTCGCGCATGAGGTTGAATTTGATGATGTCGACGATCGCGCGTTCGTCCTCTACGATCAGGATGGTCTTTTTCGGATTGTCCATCTGTCCCACTTCCGTTTCTTAACCCATGCGGCGCCGCAGCGCCTTGGGGTAGTGATTTTTTAGCTGCCCGTTCGAGCCTTTGACCCAGCCCAGGCTGAGCCTGTCCACTCGCACAAGCCCCCAGCCCGTCAGATCGCCCGGCAGTGTCTGGCCGGCAAGATAGCGCCCGATCTCGTCCGCGCCCTCGGCAAAGTCCGCCGTGCGCGCGGCCGTTTTCAGCTGCATCGCCCACGCGTGCGCAGGCTCAAAGCGGTCTTTTTTGACCTGCCCCAGCTGCAGCCCCGCGCGCAGCACCCGCAGGCCAGAAAGGCGCGGAAGCGCCTGCGGGGCAAGGTAGACGCAGCTGCCAAACAAAACGAGCTTCCCCTCGGGGATCTCTGCGCCCGCGTCTTTTGAAAAGGCCAGCAGCTCACGCGGCGGCTTCGCGCCCGGCTCCGCCGCCGTATCTGCCGGCGGCGCGTCTCCCGCGCGGCGCAAAACGGCGGCGTAGTGGCCCTCGCCGGCGAGCAGGTGCGGCCACAGGCGGAACGTGTGCTCCAGACCCGGCGCGGGATCCTTCACCCACGCGGGCCTGCCGGGCGCAAAGGGCGTGTTGGGGACCTCCTCGATCATAAAATCCCCATGCGCCCGCAAAAACGCGCTCACCGTGCCCTCGTTCTCCTCGGGCGAGAAGGTACAGGTCGAATAGACCAGTCTTCCGCCCGGGCGCAGCATCGCGGCCGCGCTGTGCAAGATCTCTAGCTGCCGCTGCGCGCAGATCGCCGGCGTTTCCGGCGTCCACTCGGCCGCCGCCGCAGGCTCCTTGCGAAACATCCCCTCGCCCGAACAGGGCGCGTCGACAAGGATCTTGTCGAAAAAGCCTGCAAAGCGCGCCGCCAGACGCGCGGGATGTTCATTTAACACCAGCGCGTTGACCACGCCCATGCGCTCGACATTCGACGATAGGATCTGCGCGCGCTTGGCGTTGATTTCATTCAAAACCAGAAGTCCGCGGCCGTCCATCGCGCTTGCCAGCTGCGTGCCCTTGCCGCCCGGCGCGGCGCACAGATCCAGCACACGCTCGCCCGGCCGCGCGTCAAGCAGCGCCGCAGGCGCCATGGCGCTCGGCTCCTGCAGGTAGTATAGCCCCGCATCGTGGTAAGCGCACAGCCCCGGCCGCGTATCCGGATCAAAGTAGTACCCGTCCCGCGCCCACGGCACCGCAGACAGAGAAAAACGCGAAAGCGCGGGCGGCGCATCGGTCTTCAGGCGGTTCAGCCGCAGCCCGGCGGCGCGCGGGGCGTCGTAGCACGCGGCAAAGGCGTCAAATTCCGCGCCCAGAAGCGCGCGCATGCGCGCCGTAAATCCTGCCGGCAGCAATCCGCCCGCCTCCTTTTGCAAAGTTATGTTTATTATATTGTATTTTGCGCCAAATGAAAAGAAGAATCTTTTTCTTCTGCGCCAAGGGCCGCCGGCAGCCGCAAGCAGAAAAAAGGGCCGGCCCCTGTGGGGCCGGAAACCCGCTAACCTGCCGCGATGAGCGCCACCGCCACGTCGTTCACATTCGTACCCGTGGGACCGGTGACGATCAGGCCCCCCACGGCGGCCAGCGCGTGATACGCGTCGTTATTTTCCAGCGCGCCATATACGCTCCAGCCCTGTTCGGCCAGCGCGCGCGCCGTCTGGCCGTCTGCATAGCCGCCGGCCGCGTCGGTCGGGCCGTCGGTGCCGTCGCTGCCCACGCTGAATACCGCCGCGTCAAGGCCAGATAGCCCCTCGGCCGCGGCCAGCGCCAGCTCTTGGTTTCGCCCGCCCAGGCCATGCCCTGTCAAACGCACCACCGTCTCGCCGCCGGCGAGAAAGGCCAGATTTTTCCCGCTGTGCGCATGCGTGCGCGCGACCGACGCCAAAAAACTTCCCGCCTCACGCGCCTGACAGCAGAGCCGGTCGGTCAGAACCACCGGCGCATAGCCCAGCGCGCGGCACGCATCCGCCGCCGCAGCGACCAGCTCGCGCACGCTGCCGGTGACGTGCGTGGTCACGTTCGTCAGCGTCCTGGGCGTTGGCCGCAGCAGGCATACGCGCGCCTCATCCGACAGCGGCAGCGCATATTTTTCGCACACGGCCAGTGCCTGCTCTGCCGTCGAGCGGTCGGGGCACGCCGGACCAGACGCGATCATATCCAGCGGATCGCCCAGCACGTCTGAAAGCACCACGCTCACCACGCGCGCAGGCGCGCACGCCTCGGCAAAGCGGCCGCCCTTGACGGCCGACAGGCGTTTTCGCACGGTATTCATCTCTACGATATCCGCCCCGCAGGCAAGCAGGCGCGCCGTAATGTCCTGCAGCTGCTGCGGCGCGATCAGCGGCAGCTCAAACAGCGCGCTCCCGCCGCCCGAGAGCAAAAACAGCACCGTGTCCTGCGCGCCAAGGCCCTGCACCAGCTCCAGCGCCGCTCGCGCGCCGCGCAGTGAATTGCCATCCGGCACGGGATGTCCAGCCTCAATGCAGACGCAGTTTGCAAGCGCGCCCATCGCGTGGCCATATTTCGTGACCACCACGCCCGCGCTGACGCGCGCGCCAAGACAGTCGATGGCCGCGTTTGCCATCTGCCAGGCAGCCTTGCCCACCGAGACCAGCACCACGCGCCCCGTGAGCGTCTCGCGCGCGAGCGCGCGGCGCACCGCTGCGTCGGGCAGCACGGCCGCGATCGAACGGCGCACGATCTCATCTGCGTGCGCGCGCAGCGTAACGTTTGGCATCATCCAAACCCCCAAAAATACATTTTCCCCAGTATAGCACCGTTTTTCCGGCCGGTCAACGCGCCTGCGCGCGGATGGAGACAAAAAAAGAACCAAACCTTGCGGTCTGGTTCTTTTATGTTGGCGTTACCTATTTTCCCGGCCAGTCACCCGGCAAGTATCGTCGGCGGA
>CAZWKZ010000071.1:0-9962 GCA_964633935.1 uncultured Oscillospiraceae bacterium
GTTGATGAGGTTCGTGATGGTCGTCTTGCCCGCGCCGGTCGCGCCGACAAAAGCGAGCTTCTGACCAGGTTTGGCGTAGAGCGAGACGTTGTGCAGCACAGGCTTACCGGCCTCGTACTCAAAATCAACGTCGAAGAACCGCACGTCGCCGCGCAGCGGCACAAGCGTGCTGCCGCCGTCCGCCTGGGGGCACTTCCAGGCCCAGAGGCCGGTGCGCTCGGCGCATTCGACAAGCGCGCTGTCCTGCTCGCGGCAGTTGACGAGCGTGACCTCGCCGCAGTCCTCCTCGGGCTGCTGGTCGATCAGCTCAAAGATGCGCTCGGAGCCGGCGACTGCCATGGCGATGGAGCTGATCTGCTGCGAGACCTGCGAGACGTTGTTGGCGAACTGCTTGGTCATGCTGAGGAAGGACGCAACGACCGCGATCGGCATGGGGCCGATCAGCGAGCCGGTAAAGAACAGATTCTGGAACGAAATGTTTTGGACCTGCCCGCCGGAGCAGACGAAAAGCCCGCCCACGAACGCCATGAGCACGTAGAGGATATTGCCGATATTGTTCATGATCGGCCCAAAAATATTGGAGAAGCGGTTGGCGTTCTGCGCGTCGGAGAACAGCTGATCGTTGATGTTATCAAATTCCTGCTCGGCCGCCTCCTCGTGGCAGAAGACCTTGACGACCTTTTGGCCGTTCATCATCTCTTCGATGTATCCCTCGACCTTGCCGAGCGATTTCTGCTGGCGGACAAAGAACGACGCAGATCTGCCGCCGATCGATTTTGTGGCGCGGAACATGAAGAAAATGCCGACGAACATGATAATCATGAGCGGAATGCTGTAGTAGAACATGATCACAAGCAGGCACAGCACGATAAGACCCGAGGAGAACAGGTGCGGCAGCGACTGCGAAACGAGCTGGCGCAGCGTGTCAGTATCGTTGGTGTAGTAGCTCATGATGTCGCCGCGGCTGTTCTGATCGAAGTATCGGATGGGCAGCTTCTGCATGCCGGAGAACATGTCGGTACGCAGCTTGTGCAGGAAGTTTTGCGTGACATGCGCCATCAGCTGTGTGTAGACGGTGGTGCATGCCAGACCCAGCAGATACAGACAGATCATGGTGATGATCGCTTTGATGATCGGCTGCTGGACTGCGGCCCAGCCGGAAGAAAGGCCCTGCTCGATATAGCTGGTGATGGTCTCGATATACACCGACGGCGCGACGCCGATGACGGCGCTGATCACGATGCAGATCATGACAATCGCAAGCATTGCAGGGTAGTCATGGAACAGCATCCGGATCAGCCGCCACATGGAATTCTGATTGCGCTTGCCGGCGCCGCGGCTAGGCGCGTTTGCTGCTGCGTTACGCTTAGCCATTGACGTCACCTCCCGTCCTGTTCTGAGATTCATAAACCTCGCGGTAGATCTCGCTCGCTTGCAGAAGCTCGTCGTGCGTACCGCAGGCGCTGATCGCGCCGCCGTCCATGACGACGATCACATCTGCGTCCTGGATCGAGCTGACACGCTGGGCGATGATGAATTTTGTAGTGTCCGGGATCTCCGTGCGAAGCGCCTGCCGGATCTTGGCGTCGGTCTTGGTGTCGACGGCCGAGGTCGAGTCATCCAAAATCAGTACCTTCGGCTTTTTCAACAGCGCCCGCGCGATACAAAGCCGCTGCTTTTGCCCGCCGGAGACGTTCGTGCCGCCCTGCTCGATGTAGGTGTCGTAGCCGTCGGGGAAGCGCTCGATGAACTCGTCTGCGCACGCCAGGCGGCAGATCCGCATCAGCTCTTCGTCGCTTGCGTCCGGATCGCCCCAGCGCAGATTCTCCTTGATCGTACCAGAAAAGAGCACGTTTTTCTGCAGTACGACGGCTACCTGATTGCGCAGCGTTTCTAGATCATATCTCCGCACGTCGATGCCGCCCACGCGCACAGCGCCGGCGCTGACGTCGTAGAGCCGGCAGATCAGCTGGACCAGGCTGGTCTTGGACGAGCCAGTACCGCCGAGAATGCCGACGGTCTGGCCGGATTTGATGTGCAGATCGATATTGGACAGCGCCATCCGGTCGGCCCTGGCCGAGTATTTGAAGCTGACGTTGTCAAAGTCCACCGAGCCGTCGGGCACTTCATATATGGGGGCTTCCGGATTATGCAGGTCGCTGGTCTCTTCAAGCACCTCGGCGATTCGCTTGGCCGAGGCCGAGGCCATGGTGAGCATGACGAAGATCATCGACAGCATCATCAAGCTCATGAGGATCTGCATGGAATAGGTGATCATGCTGGTGAGCGAGCCGACGTTCAGATACGTACCGCCGGAGGCGATGATGAGCTTTGCCGCAAAGTAAGAAATCAGGATCATGCTGGCGTAGACGCAGACCTGCATAAGCGGGTTATTGAGCGCAAGAATTTTTTCAGCGCGCAGAAAGTCCCTGCGTACATCGTCGGATGCGTCCGTGAATTTCTCCGTCTCATAGTCCTCGCGCACGAAGCTCTTGACCACGCGCATGGCCTGGATGTTCTCCTGCACGGAGTTGTTGAGCCGGTCGTATTTTTTGAAAACGGCGCGGAACAGCGGCAGCGCCTTGTAGATGAGCATCGAAAGACCGAACAGCAGCACCGGTATGGTAGCGGCGAATACGAACGCCAGCTTTTTCCCCACGTTGATGGACATGACGACTGCGAAGACGAGCATCAAGGGCGCGCGGATGGCGGTACGGATGAGCATCATGAACGCGTTCTGTACGTTTGAGACGTCGGTGGTCAGGCGCGTCACAAGAGACGAGGTGGAGAAGCGGTCAATGTTGGAAAATGAGAACTCCTGCACCTTGTAATATAGGTCGTGCCGCAGGTTTTTTGCAAAACCGGCCGCGGCCGTGGCGCAGAACCAGCCGGCCGCCGCGCCGCACAAAAGCGATGCGATGGCGATGACGAGCAGCTTCAGACCATGCTGCAAGATGACGTCCATGCCGCAGCCGGCCTGGATATTGTTGATGAGGCTGGCCGTGAGCAGGGGAATGACGCACTCGCAGATGACTTCGCCGGTGATGATGACCGGCGTCAGGATTGTCGGCGTCCGGTATTCGCGAATACAGCCGGCAAGACGTTTGATCATACGTTGGATTCCTCCTTATCTAAGCATTGCTGCAGATTTTGGGTAGATAATTCGATCAGGCGCAAGAATGTCTGCACCTCGTCCGGCTCCATCCCGCGTATTAGGACCTGTTCAAGCTCGGTAAAGTAGCGGCAAATATCCTGCTGCTGCTGACGGGCGCGCTCGGTCAGCGCGATGCGCTTATAGCGCCGGTCGTTAGGATCGGGCGTGCAGACGATGAACTGCTTCGCCTCCAGCCGCTGCAGCACGCCGGAGACGGTAGGATGCGTCAAACCAAAGCGCCGCTCAATGTCCTTTGGATAGACGACGCGATCCTTATTTTCGCTGAGATAGCGCAGAATGTGTGACTGCGCGCTTGTCAAATCCATCGTGGCAAACATGTGGTTGACGGACTGTGTGATCAGTTGGTCTAGCCTGCGCAGGCGAGGACCGATGTAGTAGCTTGGCGGCAAACGGATCATCTCCCTCCAATACCGCTGAAATTAGGTAGTACGCTACATTTTAGACGCTTTGCGGAAGAAAATCAATCGGTAATCTGCTGAAGTTTGCAGATATCTCGAACGCAGCCGCTATGCAGATTCACAAATACTGCCCCGTACAAAGGAGAAATACCGCAGAAACAGTCTGCTTCCTACAGCCTGATATATCCGCTTACGGGAAAAAATCTATTGATATTATGTAAATGATGTGGTATACTCTGGGCGCAAAGAAGCTAGAATTTTGTCAAAGAGGAACTGCATGAGAAAATTGAAGCGAACCTATCGCCGATGCGCGCTGATCGTGTTGGCGGTGTTGATTGTATTGATGGTTGGCGGCTCGTTTGCCGATCTGCAGATCTCAAAGCTGCTGTATCCCGGCCATGAGAGCAGCATCGGTCAGTTTTTTGCCGCCTTTGGCGAACTGCCGGCGTTTTTATGCTTTGTCTGCGCGGGCGCGCTGCTGTTTCTGATCCGTGAGCGGCTGCGGAAGGATTGGAAATGGATATTTATCGCCGCGGCGGTGTGTCTGATAGCGTTCGGCCTTTTCATGAACATCCATGAGGCGTGCGATAATGTGCCGGCGCTTCCGGCGTGGGTGGCGGCGCTTGTGACCGTGTTTGTGTCTGCGCTGTGCGTGACGGGGCTTTTCTTCTTGACGCGGCAGTGCCCGACCAAGACGGTGCTGCGCTTTCTCCTAACGCTGGTATTTGTGGCGTTTGTGACGATGGTGCTCATCAATATCATCAAGATCCCGTGGTCGCGGCCGAGGATGCGCCTGCTGATTTCGACCGGCAATGAGAGCTATTTCATGCCCTGGTGGCAGCTTGGCGGCGCGCTCAAGCAGCGGCTGGTGGGCGAGGGGATCTCGTCGGATGAATTCCGGTCGTTCCCATCAGGCCATACGGCCTGCGCCGCGTGTGCGATGCTGGCGATCCTGCTGCCGACGCTGAAAAAGCAGTGGCACGATAAAGAGCGCGTGTGCTTGATCGTGGGCGCGGTGTGGACGCTGCTTGTCGCCGTCTCGCGCATCATGATGGGCGCGCACTATCTCACCGACGTGACAATGGCGTGCCTGATCACGCTGGGCGTGAGCGTGCTGGGTATCTACCTGTTCTATTTCAATCAGAAGCTGTTTGGAAGGATCTGGGCGCTTCTGGCCGAACCGACGAAGCGATCAAAGCAAAAAACACGTACATAACGGAGCACCGCGCAGCGGTTTACGCTGCGCGGTGTTTTTCTGCGATTTGACATTGACATTTACTATAAAGTATAGTACTATACTTTATAGTAAATGGAGGTGGCATGATGTCGTCGATCGATCTGGCTATTTTGGGCATCGTCTCTGAGCGGCCGCAGAGCGCGTATGAGATCCAAAAGGACGTGGCATATCACAATTTTTCCCGCTGGACAAAGATCAGCATCCCTTCTGTCTATAAGAAGGTATTGCAGCTGAAGCAGGCGGGGTATCTTCGCAGCGACGCCGTCAAGGGAAGGCGCGCGGACGAAAAAGCGGTCTACTCGATCACCGAACGCGGCAGGGCATATTTTCACGAGCTGATGCATACGTATTGCGCGCGGCAGATCCCGCTGCAATTCGACTGCAACGTGGTCGTTGCGAATCTGAGCAAACTGGAAAAGCCAGAGGCGCTGGCGCTGCTTGCGCAGCTGCGCGAAAGTTTTATGGCCAGCGCGCGGCAGAGCGCGGAATATGCCGCGCAGTTTTCCGATATTCCGCTCACCGGACGGGCGATCTTTGAACAGCAGCGGCTGGTGTATGACGCGCTTCTGACGTGGCTCGACGCGTTTGAAGCGCAGTTTGACCAAAGCTGAGGCGATGGGAGCGAAAAGCACGCTGACGGTGCTGTTTGAAGCGCCGTTTTGGATCGGGATCTACGAGCGCTTTGACGCTGGGATGTATGAAGCCGCGAAGCTCACCTTCGGCGCAGAGCCGAAGGACGGCGAGATATACGAGTTTGTGCTGAAAAGCTGGCATACGCTCTCATTTTCTGCGCCCGCAGCGGCGCAGACACGGCCGGAGCGCTCCAGCAATCCCAAGCGGGCGCAGCGCGAGATCCGCGCGCAGCTGCAGCCGGCAAACGTCGGCACGAAGGCGCAGCAGGCGCTGCAGCAGCCAGCGGGAGCAGAGCGCCATAGAGCGAAAACAGCGCGGCCGCGCACAGAAGCAAGCGGACAAGGCGCGCCGGTTCGAACTGCGTCAGCAGAAGAAAAAGAGCAAACACCGAGGCAAATAGACGCAAAGGGCTGCCCCGAATGGCAGCGCGCATAAGGCTGCCGATTCTTTGGGCAGAAACCGCCGTCAAGGACGCGAAACGCGGGCGTTATCCTTGACGGCGGTTTCTGTTTTTGCGATTTGCCCGAAGCATAGGAAAGCGGACAACACAGCGCGTCCGACCAGCGGCAGGCGCGATACTCAACCTACCGATATGAATCAACAGGTGCTTGACTTTTTGAACGCTGTTCAGTATAATCGGTTTGAACAATGTTCAACAGGAGGTATGGCATGCACAGCAAAGAAGCGATCCTACAAGCGACCATGAAGCTCATCGAAGAAAAGGGCGAGCATTTGGAAGAAATCACAGTCCGTGAGATCTGCAAACGGGCCGGCGTTGGATTGGGCCTTGTAAATTACCATTTTGGAAATAAAGATCAACTCATCGAGCAATGCGTTGAGCGCATGATAAACGGGATCGTTGAACAGTTTCAGAATATACGGGAGAGAACAGAGACGCTTGCGCCCTTTGAAAAACTAGAATATCTCGGCAATATGACGCTTGATTTTCTGTTTGCGCATGACGCCGTTTCCAAGATTTCTGTTCTTACCGATATGCAGACGCCAAAAGAAGGCGACAATACTTACAGAACGTATGCGGCGTATCTGCCGCTTGTTGCGGCATGCCGCTCTGACTGGGATGAGTCGACCGTAAAGCGAAAGACCTTCTGCCTGATTACCGTTATGCAGCAAATGTTTCTGCGGCAGGAGATCATATCGCAGATGCTGGGCGTTGACCTTAGAAAAAGAGAAGACCGCAGGACGGTCCACACGCAGATTCTGCACGACGTTTTGGAGGTGTAGTAAATGAACATTGCTGTCGTAAACGGAACAGAAAAGCACGGCGTTACCTACCGCCTGAAAGAGACGTTTTTAGAAGCGTTTCAGGATCAAGCAAATATCACGCAATATGATCTGCCAAGGGATTGTCCGGGCTTCTGCAAGGGCTGTACGAGCTGCATATTAAAGGGCGAACACACCTGTAAGGATGCAGAGAAAATCGGAAAGATAGAAAAATCGCTTTTGCAGGCAGACTTGATCGTCATGACCTCTCCAGCATATGTACTTCACGCGACGGGCGCGATGAAGGCATTTCTCGACCATTTTGCTTACCGCTGGTTGGCGCACCGCCCTGCGCCGGAAATGTTTGGAAAACGGGCGGTCATTATCACGCAATGCTTGGGCGCGGGGGCGAAATCTGCGGCAAAGGATATCAAGCACAGCTTATCCTGGTGGGGGATTTCCAAAATCGGGGTATTTACCGGGGCACTGATGAGCGATATTGTTTGGGAAAGGCTCTCTGAAAAAAAGCGAACGCAGCTTACAAGAGGGGTGAAAAGGCTCTCTCAGGAATTTGCGCATATGAACTATGCGAAGCCTGCGCGCACCAATTTGATGACAAAAATCAGGTTCTCCGTTTGCCGTGTTATGCAGAAATCCTTACATCAATCAGATCCCGAATATCTCGATGGGAAATATTGGGCGCAGCAGGGCTGGCTTGACAGCAGCAGGCCGTGGAACTAGCGCTATTTCCCGCCCAATATCTATCTCGACTCCTACAAAAGCGGGAAAAACGATGAAAAGCGGCGACTTTTCCGCACCGAGCTGCTGTCTTGTAAAAGGAGCCTTTTGGCCTGCGTTATGCCTGCGCCGCCTCTCGCGCGGCGATCGCGCCGGCCATGATCGTGTGCGTCTGTTCGCCGATCTCCAGCGTCTTTTCTGCGCCAAAAGCATCGGGCGGCAGGACCTCGACCACGTCGAGATAGACGTCGGTACGGCGGCGGAACATGTTCTTTTTGATCGCGCCGGAATTGCTCAGCGCGCATACCACAATGGGTACTTGCGCTTTCTGCGCGATTTTGAACGCGCCGTTGCGAAACGGCAGAAGCGGCTGGCCGGTACGATTGGTGCCGCCCTCGGGGAACACGGCGATCGAGGCCACGTCCCGCTTTAAAAATTCAATGGCTTTGAGAATGGTCTTCAGCGCCGCGCGGTCATTTTCGCGGTCGATCGGAAGACATAGCACCTCATGCATGACCTGCGAAACGACAGGGATGGAAAACGCCTCTTTCTTTGCGATGAACGCCAGATCGGCCCACGGCATCGCGCTATAGTAGATCAGCGGGTCCATAAAAAACCGGTGATTCGACACCAGCATGAAGCGGCCCTCACGCGGCACCTTTTCCAGCCCGGACGTATGCACATGCACGCCCATGAACGCCAGCGCGATCGTGCTGAACTGGCTGAGCAGGAAGCGGAAATAGCCGCTGGGCCGTTCCTGCAGCTTGCGCTTGTCGACAAACAGCGTGGAGATGTAGATCACCAGCAGAAACAGCAGCACCAGCGCCAAAAAACAGCCCGCTGCGATCAGCGGTACACGCCAGAGCACGTGCCACGTTTTGAGATACCCGGTAACATAGAGGATCGTGAACGAGGAAATGACGCTCAAAATAGAATAGACGTAAAGCATACAGACACCTGCCTGAATTAGATTCATAAAATCTGAAGCTATTATAGCGCGTTTCAGAATTTTCTGCCATTGCGGGAGCAGTCTTTACAAAAAATTCACAATATCCTCCGCGCGTTAAGAAAATCTTAATGTGGAAACAAATTGTTCTTTAAACCGATTTGTCGTATGCTGTAGCTGCAGCGCAGATTGCTGCAGATCACACAGGACCGGAGGAAAAGCATATGGAACCGTTGGAAGTGCTGAACGTCGTGAGCAAGGCGCTGTTTTTGCTGCTGAGCGCCTGCTTTTTATATCAGATCGTCTATTTGTTCGTGCCGCTGTTCGTGCGCGGCCGGCAGCACGGACCGGAAAAACGGAACCGCTACGCGATCTTGATCGCGGCCAGAAACGAGCAGGCCTGTCTGCCGTATCTGCTTGACAGCATTCGCGCGCAGAACTATCCGCATGCGCTCATCACGACCTATGTCGTGGCGGACAACTGCACCGATCGCACGGCAGACGTAGCCGCGGCCAAGGGCGCGATCGTCTACCGGCGCTTTGATGAGAAAAACGTTGGCAAGGGCTACGCGCTGGACTATCTGCTGCAGCGGATCGAGGCGGCCGGCGCGCTGGCGCAGTACGACGCGTTTTTGATCTTTGACGCGGACAATCTGCTGCGGCCGGACTACATCACAAACATCAACCGCGTCTGCAGCGACGGCTATGACGCGTTCTGCGGCTTCCGCAATTCGAAAAACTACGCGAAAAACTGGGTGTCGGCGGGTTCCGCGCTGTGGTATCTGCATGATTCGTCGCATCTGAACGCGTCGCGCATGCTGCTGGGGAATATGTGCGCCGTGACGGGCACGGGCTTTGGTTTCACGCGCGCGCTGCTGGAACGGTGCGGCGGCTGGAAATTCTTCACGCTGACCGAGGACATCGAGTTCAACAGCTTCTGCGCGGCAAACGGCGTGCGCATCGGCTTTGCAGAAGATGCCGTGGTCTACGACGAGCAGCCGGAGACGCTGCGCCAGTCGTGGCGGCAGCGCGAGCGCTGGGTGCAGGGCGGCGTGCAGGTCTCGCTTCGCTACGGCGCGCGCCTGGCGCGCGGCCTTTTCAAGCGGCAGACGGCTTGGGCCTGCTTTGAAACGCTGACGCTTGGGCTATGGGGCGCACTATTGAGCATTGTCTCGTTCGGCGTGTCGCTGATGTGGCTGCTGCTTTCCGGCGGCATGCAGGGCGCGCTGACGGTGCTGGCGTTTTCAGCGCTGCAGGCGTATGGCTCGCTGTTTGCGGTGGGCCTGCTCACCACCGTGGTCTGCTGGAAAAAGATCGGCGCGACGGCGGCGCAGAAGCTTGGCTATCTGTTTACCTTTCCACTGTTTTTGTTTACATATATTCCCATCGCGCTCAGCGCGCTGGTGAAGAAACGGCAGTGGAAGCCCATTGTGCACCGCGTGGCGGTGCCCATGAGCGCCATGGAGCAGCGCCCGGCGTAGGCATCAGGCGTACTTTATCAAGAAACGTGAAAAACCGCGGCGGAGCATTTTTGCCCCGCTGCGGTTTTTGCGCCGTGAAATCAACAGGAGAGATGGCAGATCAGATTGACGGAATCTGGCACGGCCTCATCGA
>CAZWKZ010000072.1:0-9940 GCA_964633935.1 uncultured Oscillospiraceae bacterium
AAGCTCGTAGTCCAAAGAGCCGTAGCCGCGCGTGCGCGATTTGAGCGCGTCGAAGAAGTCGTAGATGATCTCGTTGAGCGGCATGCAGTAGTGCAGCTCCACGCGCGTGGGATCGAGATACTGCATGTCCTTGTATTCGCCGCGGCGGTTGGTGCACAGCTCCATGATCGCGCCGACATACTCGGGCGGGGAGATGAGACTTACCTTGGCATACGGCTCTTCCGCATGCTCGATCTCGGCCGGGTCGGGATAGTTGAGCGGGGTATAGACGTCGATGACCGAGCCGTCGGTCTTGGTGATCTTATACACGACGTTGGGCGCGGTGGTGATGAGGTCCAGGTTATACTCGCGCTCAAGCCGCTCGAGAACGATCTCCATGTGCAGAAGGCCGAGAAAGCCGCAGCGGAAGCCAAAGCCCAGCGCGATGGAATTTTCCTGCGTGTAGCTCATCGACGCGTCGTTGAGCTTGAGCTTTTCCAGCGCGTCGCGCAGATCGCCGTATTTTGACCCGTCGGCCGGGTATACGCCGGAAAAGACCATGGGCTGCGCCTGCTGATAGCCGGGCAGCGCCTCGGCCGCGGGATGCTCCGCGTCCGTAACGGTATCGCCCACGCGCGTGTCCGAGATGGTCTTGATCGAGGCCGTGAGATAGCCGACCTCGCCCGCGCCGAGGCTGTCCGCCGGGCGCATGCCAAACGGGTGCAGATACCCCACCTCCACGACCTTATACACCGCGCCGGTCGCCATCATCTTGATGTCCATACCGGGACGCACGACGCCGGCAACGACGCGCAGATAGACGATCGCGCCGCGGTACGAATCGTACTGGCTGTCAAAGATCAGGCACTGCAGGGGCGCTTCGCGCGAGCCTTTCGGCGCGGGCACGCCGGCTACGATCATCTCAAGAACGGCGTGGATATTGATCCCGTTTTTGGCCGAGATCTCGGGCGCGTCGAGCGCGGGGATGCCGATGACGTCCTCGATCTCGTGCTTGACCGCCTCGGGACGGGCGGCGGGCAGGTCGATTTTGTTGATGACGGGCAAAACCTCGAGGTTATTGTCGATGGCAAGATAGGTGTTGGCCAGCGTCTGGGCCTCGATGCCCTGTGAGGCGTCGACGACCAGCACCGCGCCCTCGCAGGCAGACAGGCTGCGCGAGACCTCGTAATTGAAGTCCACATGGCCCGGGGTGTCGATGAGGTTGAGCACATAGTCCTCGCCGTCGTCGGCGTGGTAGTCCAGACGCACGGCGCGGGCCTTGATGGTGATGCCGCGCTCGCGCTCAAGCTCCATCGAATCGAGGATCTGCTCGGACATCTCGCGCTTGTCCACGGTCTTACACTCTTCCAATAGCCGGTCAGCCAGCGTCGACTTGCCGTGGTCGATATGCGCGACGATGGAAAAATTGCGGATTTTGGAAAGATCGGTCATAAAGCGTGTCCTCTTTCATAAAGATCAACGGGTTTGAAGCGGCACAAAGGCTGAAAAGCGCTGCGCCCATAGACGGCGGAACCGCCAGAAAGGGTCCGCCAGACGGATCAATGCGCGATGTTTTCCTGCGCAACCGTCTCGTATTTGCTCGAGGTGGAGAAATACGCGTCGAGAATGGGGATACAGACGTTGGCCAGGTTGCCGCCCTGAGAGCCTTTTTCCACGTAGACGGCGATGGCGATCTCAGGATCGTCGGCCGGCGCGTAGAGCACGAACGACGCGTGGTCGGAGCCGGAGTTGGAACCGACAGTCACGCCCTGCCACTGGGCTGTGCCGGTTTTGCAGGCGACCTTGATGGGATAGTCGGCCAGATACTGCGCGGCCGTGCCCTTGGTGGCGACCAGCTCCATGCCGGTGGTGTAGCATTCAATGGCCTCGTCGGACATTTCCAGCACGCTTGCCACAGTGGGCGTATGCTCTTCGATCAGCGTCTGGTAGTCCCATGAGACCACGCGCGAGAGGAACGTCGCCTCATAACGCGTGCCCTGATTGGCGAGCGCCGAGGCGTAGCAGACCATCTGCATGGGCGTAAAGCGGTTCAGGCTCTGCCCGATGACGGCCTGCAGCACGTCCGCGCCGTACCAGCCGGCCTCATTGCCCTCGTACTGTTCGGCCTTGGTCTCGGCGTTGGCGCGCGTGCCGGTCGACTCCGGCAGCTCGATGCCCGTCGGCTCGCCCAGGCCCAGCGCCTTGGCCACGATGTCGAACGGGTTCTCACCCGTCTCCGCGTAGTAAGAGGCGTAGGTCAGCCGCCCGCACTCGTAGAAATAGTAGTTGCAGGATTCCTGCAGCGCCTGCTGCATGTTGATCGTGCCGTGCGTGGCGTTGGAGCTGGTCCAGACGTAGCACACCGGCTCGAAGCCCTCGTCCTTGTAGTACGAATATACGCCCTTGTCCTCAATGGTATAGTATTGGCCGATACCGCCCATATCGATCGAGGCGATGGCCGTGACCATTTTATAGATGGAGCCGGGCGGGAACGCCGCCAGGGCGCGGTTGAAAAACGGATTATATTCGTCCTCGGCGAGCTGGTTATAGTCCTGCGAGAGCGTGGCGAGGTTATAGGTGGGGTAGCTGGCGCAGGCGAGGATCTCGCCCGTTTTGCACTGCTGCACCACGACCGCGCCGCCCTCGGCGTCCTTGCCCTCCTGCTTGCGGCCGATGCCGTTTTCACGCAGATTGAGGATGAGGCTTTCAAGCGCCTGCTCGGCCGTGCCCTGCAGGCCGATGTCGATGGTAAGCTCCACGTTGTTGCCGGGCTGCGGGACGGAGCTGAAGTATTCCTCCAGCACCTCGCCGCTGGACGAGACGGTGGTGAATTTTACGCCGCTCTGCCCGTGCAGATAGCTCTCAAACGCCAGCTCTACGCCGCTTTGCCCGACGAGCGCGTTCATGGCGTAGCCCAGCTGCTGGTATGTTTGCCATTGCTCGCTGTCCATCTGTCCGATCGAGCCCAGGATGTGCGCGGCGTAGGGCGTGTAGTATTCGCGCACGGTGGTCGATTCGACGACGACGCCCGGTATGCCCAGCTCCATCACCGCCGCCAGCGCCTCGGCAGAGACGTCGCTGGCAAGCGTGTAGTTTTCCAGGCCTGTGTTGTCGACGCTGCGCAGCTCCAGCTCGTAGCGCACGGAGATGACCTGGTAAGCCTGCTCGGCCGTCCACTCGTCGGGCAGCTTGTAGGCCGCGCGCAGGTTTTTGATGAGCGTGGACGCGGAGATGTCCAGATCATAGTCGCGGGAATTTAAGAAGGCGCGGAAATAATTCTGCCACGTCTGCGACAAGGCGTCCAAATCGTAGTGATAGGGCATATCGGGCGAGACGGGGAAGTGGGATTCGTATTGGATGCCCAGCTCGTCGCACAGCTCAAGCAGCTTCAGAAGGCTCTCGTTCGGCTCGTCGCTGCTGAACAGAACAAAGTTCACAATGATCAGGTTGTAGCTGGCGCGGTTGCCGATCAGTACGTTGCCGTTGCGGTCGAGAATGTTGCCGCGCGAGGCCTCGACCGTGGTCTGATAGGTGATGGAGTCGGATTGATAGGCGATGGTTTCTTCGTCTTGATTGATCTGCAGCTGGTACAGCCGCAGGAAAAACACGCTGAAGATCGCGACGATGAGCGCGATGAACAGCGAAATACGGAAACGGGAAAGTCGTTCCAAGCCTTAAGCACCTGCCTTTCTCACGGCCCAAGCGATCCAATAGATCAGCGGCCAGGCGAGCATGGACAGCCCGATCTGTACAAGGACCGATACGACGCCCGCCAGAGCCGTGGTACCGAGAAACACGCGGAAGGCGAACAGCGCCAGCTGCGTGACGGCGAGCGTCAGAAAACTCATAAAAAACGCGCTCAGCAGCGACCGGTTGAGATACCGGTCGCACAGATATCCCGCCGCCGCGCCGCAGACGGGAAAGAGCAGAATGTACAAAATGCCGCCGTCGGCTCCGGCGAGCATCCAGAATGCGCCCGCGAGCAGGCCGAACAGCGCGCCGTTTTCGCTGCCGGTGTGCATGGCGATGCATGCCAGGCATACCGGCACCAGGCTCAGCTTCACGCCGAAAAAGCGCGCGTGGCCGAAGATGACCGTTTGCACCACGAGCACCAGCAGAAACAAAACGGCGTACAGCGCCCACATCAGGATATTTTTATAGGTTTGACGCATGCGGACGCTCCTTTCAGGACTGCCGGGAACATCCCCGCGGGATCTCCGGCAAAATTTGCGCGCCCCGCGGGCGCAGGCTTGCACAGTGAGGCCAAGCGATCACTGATTGGCGTATTCGGTGATGATGAAGATCTGCTCGAGCGAGTCCAGATCGCACGAGGGCTGCAGCGTGGCGTATTTTGCCACGCCCGTCTCATCGAGACTCACGTTTGTGATATAGCCCAGCAGCAGCCCGCGCGGATAGAGTGTCGAGCCGGTGGTGACGACCTGGTCGTTATTTTTGACCACCGCGTTCGTCGGCAGATAGTTCATGCGCAGCACGCTGGTATTGTCGGGCAGATACGTGCCCTGCACCACGCCGGTATAGCCCGACGAGGCGATGGAGACGCTGATCTCCAAAGAAGAGTCCATCAGCGTCGTGACGGTGGCCCAGTTGGCGCCGACGTCGGTGACGAGACCTACGACCTGCCCGTTTTCCGTGACGGCGCACATGCCCTCGGCCAGACCGGAATTTGTCCCCTTGCCGATGGTAAAGGCGCTGGTGTAGTTGGACGATTCCCATGAGATGATGTAGGCTGAGACGAACGTATAGTCCTCGTGCTCTGCGGCAAGATCCAGCAGCGTGCGCAGGCGCTCGTTTTCGCGCTGGTACTCCTCGGCCGTGCGCACGTCCTGCTCCATGTCGAGGATCCTTTTTTCCAGCTCCGCGTTTTTAGCCTGCAGCGATTCGTAGCTGAAGAGATAATTATAGTACCGTTCGGCCTGCCGGTCGATGGCGGCGACGCCCGCGCGGAAGGGCGAGAGGATGGTCCCCACCACATTTTCGACGAAGGTCGTGCCGGAGGAGAGCGCGACGGTCACGCCCAGCACGACCGCCACCACGACGGCTGCGATCAAAATGGCCTTGAGCCGCGCCGACCAGAATTTCTTGTTCATTCGATCACTCCTAAACGATCGTTACGCCGCAGCGCTGCAGCATCGTGCACAGCGTGCACACAGGCAGGCCCATGACGCTGAAGAAATCGCCGTCGAGCCGCTCGACAAACACGCTGGCAAGGCCCTGCACGCCGTAGGCCCCGGCCTTGTCCATGGGATCGCCCGTGGCGATGTAGCGCGCGATCTCGCCGTCCGTGAGCGGGCGGAACCAGACGTCGGTCTTGACCACGTTGGTATAGACCTCTTCTGCGCGCCGGACGCTCAGCCCTGTCATGACCGTGTGCGCCCGGCCCGAGAGCAGGCGCAGCATCCGGGCCGCGTCGGCCGCGTCCTTTGGCTTTCCCAGAATGGCGTCGTCCACGACCACGATGGTGTCGGCCGAGATGACGACGTCATCCGGCGCGCAGCAAACGGCGCGGGCCTTCATGGCGCTCACGCGCGCGACCTCTGCTTCGGGCTTGCGGCCGGGGAACATCGTCTCGTCGATATCGGCGGTCTGTACGGTGAACGCTACGCCGAGCTGGCGCAGCAGCTGCTGGCGGCGGGGCGATTTGGAAGCTAAAATCAAGTTCATGCCGGTCTCTTCTTTCCGTCATTCCACGCCGCGGATATAAAGCCCGCGCGTGTAGCTGCCGGCGTCAAAGCTGCCGCCGTTTTGATACTGTGACAAGATCGTGTCGATCTCGCTGGGATTTTCCGTCGTGAACTGCAGCCGCAGCGCCCACAGGCCCATCCCGCGGAACACATCCTTCTTGTCCAGCAGATACATCTTTTTGCCGTTGAGGATCACGTTGCGGCAGGTGCCGGGGTCTTTGACGACGGGGAATTCCTCGCCCATGCGGTCGATCAGGCGCGTCGTGGCCGTGTCGCAGCTGCACGTGCCGGTGCGGTTTTTGATGATGCAGTTTTCCGTCAGCATCAAAGGCAGCCTTCCGTAGATCATCAGCTCGCAGGGCACGGCCTTGGAGACGTCGCGGATCTGCGGCAGCGTCATCTCAAAAGACAGCAGCTGCGAATCAAGCCCCTGCGCGCGCAGCAGGTGCATCGCGCGGGAGTTATAGATATTGAGGCCAAAATCGCCGCGCACGGCAAAGCCTGCCGCTTTGGCGATGCGGATCTGGCCGATGTTTCCCACGAGCAGCTGCCGCACGCCCATCTGGTAGGCGGCGCGCAGCTGCGCGGCCAGCTGGGCGTTTTCGCCGCTCCAGCTTACGCGCGGCAAAACCGCGGCCAGCTGCGTCTCAACGCCGACGAGCTGCGGAAGCTCGGGATGCTGGATGATCTCGCTGAGCGGGACGTACAAAACCGTCGGCGCCATCGAAAGCATGCGCGGCGTGATCTGGGAAAATTGGCGGACGCAGACGCTGAGCATCGGCTCGCCCGTCATGCCGTCGTAGAGCGCAGGCGCGTTGTAGGCGTTCAGCTTTGCCAGCTTGGGCCGGCCGCGCCGGGCGGTCAGCTCGGCGATGACGTCGCGGCGCATGGCGTTGATGCTGGCCGCCGGCAGCATCAGCCCCGGGGCCACCGCGCTTTTGACGCTCACGGCGTAATAGGGCGTGCCGCCCGTCTTCTTTAGCCGCTCCTGCAGCTCTTCTGCTGTGAGCGAGCGGATCTGCGCCTGCTGCGGCACAGGGCCGAGCGTGCGGCAGACGTGTCCCTGGTCGTCCTCGACGGCAAGCTGCGCCGGCTCGTTGGCGCGCAGCATCGCGTAGAAGCGGATGGGCACGCGCGGCGTCTCTACATTTTCATAGCTTGCGCGCGCGGCGGCGAGCAGTTCCTTATCCGGTCCGCCGGGCTGGCGGATGCCGAACATGTCGGGGCCGGTCTGGCCCTCGTAATAGCCCTGGGTGAAGCCCTCGCGCGAGAATGCGGCCTCGAGCTGGCGCATGTCGCCGTCCGACAGCCGCTCGCCGTTTAAAACCGTGCGGTAGGCCTTGGTCACGATGGCGACATACTCGGGACGCTTCATACGGCCCTCGATCTTGATGCAGGCCACGCCCATGCGGCGCAGATCGTCGAGATACCCGACCAGGCAGTTATCCTTCAGGCTCAGGGGGTATCTTGCCGGCTCGAACCGGCCGTAGCCGTAGGGGAGCCGGCACGGCTGCGCGCATTGGCCGCGGTTGCCGGAGCGCCTGCCGATGACGGACGAGAGATAGCACTGGCCCGAGTAGCACATGCAAAGCGCGCCGTGCACGAACACTTCGATCTCGATCGGACTCAGGCGGCAGATATGCGCGATCTCGTCACGCGGCAGCTCGCGCGCGAGCACCACGCGCGAACAGCCCAGCGCTGCGGCGGCCTGCACGCCCTCGAGCGAGTGGACGCTCATCTGGGTCGAGGCGTGGATGGGCGTTTCGGGCGCGATCTCTTTGCAAAGCTGCGCGACGCCCAGATCCTGCACGATGAATGCGTCGACGCCGAATGTAGCGGCGGTACGGATGATCTCGGCTGCGCGCGGCATTTCGCGGTCGGCAACGAGGGTATTGAGCGTCAGATGTACCTTTACGCCGCGCACATGGCAGTAGACGATGGCCTCCTGCAGCTCGTCGGCGGAAAAGTTATGCGCGTTCATGCGCGCGTTGAAGCTGTCATATCCAAGATATACGGCGTCGGCGCCGTTTTGCACGGCGGCGCGCAGCGCCTCCATGGAACCGGCGGGGGACAGTAATTCCAGCATAGTCAGATCGTTCCTTTGATATAGTTACACAGCGATATTCCTGTACATTGTATCACACCAAAACGCAACAGAAAAGTAGCAGCTGCAATTTTTTTGACGATATTTTGTAAACTTTTCGTTATACCCTCACCCTGCGACAAACTGTGCGCGGGGGCGCTTTGTTCTTGCCGCGGCGGAAATTGTGTGTTATACTATTTTTCACGGATATTTTGTAAGAAGGGGGCGGCGGCATGCAGAACCAGCACATCACGATCGACGCGCAGGCGGCGCGCAGGCTGATCGCCGCCGGCAGCGGCGACGCGGCGCTGGTCTATCTCCACCTCGCCTCGGGCGGCGCGCCGGATACCGCCATGCAGCAGCTGCGCCTCGATGAGCGCCGGTTCGAGTTTGCCAGCGCCACGCTGCGCCAGCTGGGCCTGTGGCCGGAGGAGGAAAAAAAGCATCTGCAGCCGGCCGAGGCGCCGGTCTACACGGAAGAGGATCTGGCGCGCGAGTATGCCTCGGGCGAGGAATTTTCCGACATGGTCGGCGAAACGCAGCGCAGGCTCGGCCGGATGCTGAGCACCGAGGAGCTGAAGATCCTGCTTTCGATCTACCGGTATCTGGGCCTTGCGCCGGAGGTCATTTCGATCTTGGTCAACTACTGCATCCAGCGCGCCCGCGCGCGCGGCAAGGCGCGCATGCCGTCGATCCGCACGATCGAAAAAGAGGCGTACCGCTGGGCCGACGACGGCATCGACACGATGGAGGAGGCGGCCGTGTATGTGCAGCGGCAGCTGCAGCTGCAGAGCAAGGCTGGCCGCGTGCACGACATTTTGCAGCTGGGCGAGCGGAAATTCACGCCGGGCGAGGAAAAGCTGGTGCTTGCGTGGCTCGACTGGGGCTTTGGAGAGGGAGAGATCCGGCTGGCCTATGAAAAAACGTGCATGAACACGGGCGGACTTCGCTGGCCATACATAAATTCGATTCTGAAAAGCTGGCACGAGCAGGGCCTAACGACCCTGCAGAGCATCGAAACTGGCGACCGGCAGCCATCGCGCCCCGCGCAGGCCAGACCCCGCCAGGCGGTCGGCCACGAGGACAGGCTCACCGAGTTTGAGCGCGACGCGATCCGGCGCATGATGGAAAAATCGTTCGATGGGGAGGAATGAGCATGGCGTATTCACCGGCGGTCATGCAGCGGGCGCAGCAGCGGCTGCAGCAGGCGCGCGAGCAGAACGAGCTTGACGCGCGCGCGCGCATCGACGCGATCTATGCGCGCTATCCGCGCCTGCGTGAGATCGATCTTGCGCTGCGGCAGACGGCGGCGCACGTCATGGCCGTGACGTTCCGCGCCGGCGGCGACCCGCAGCAGGCGATGCTGAAGCTCAAGCAGGAGAATCTCGCGCTGCAGCGCGAGCGCGACTGGATCTTGGAATCGAACGACATCGATCCCGACGATCTCGAGCGCACGCCCATCTGCCCCAATTGCGGCGGCACGGGCTGGCGCGGCGCCGCCATGTGCGACTGCTTGAAGGAGCTTTGCCGGCAGGAGCAGAAGAAGGAGCTGTCCACGCTGCTCGGCGCGGGCAAGGAGAGCTTTGAGCGCTTCCGGCTGGACTGCTATCCGGCCGAATATGACCCGCAGCTGGGCCTCAGCCCGCGTGCGGTCATGCAGCAGGTGCTGCGCAGCGCGCAGCACTACGCGCGTACCTTTACGCCCGCGTCGGGGTCCATTTTGATGATGGGCGCGACGGGACTGGGCAAGACGTTTTTGTCGGCGTGCATCGCGCGCGCCGTGACGGACCGCGGCTATTCGGTCTCGTATGTCTCGGCGGGGACGCTGTTTGCCGATTTTGAGCAGGAGAAGTTCCATCCCCAGCCGGATAGCGCGCCGACCAGGCGGTATTTTGGGTGCGAGCTGCTCATCATCGACGATCTGGGCACCGAGATGACGACGCAGTTCGTCGTATCGGCGCTGTATCAGGTGGTGAACACCCGGCTGATGGAGGGCAGGCCCTGTATCGTCTCGACCAATCTGCCGGAGGACGAGCTGTCGCGCAGGTACTCGCCGCAGATCGCGTCAAGGCTGTTGGGCACGTATGAGGTGTATAAGTTCTGCGGAAAGGATATCCGCATGCTGATGAAATAATAAGCGAATGCATCAAGGGCGCAGACGGCTGTCTGCGCCCTT
>CAZWKZ010000073.1:0-9904 GCA_964633935.1 uncultured Oscillospiraceae bacterium
GATACCTGCCGCCGTTTTCGTTGACCTTGCCGTTATCATCCAGCACGCGGATGGTCTCGAGGTTGTGGCGAAGGCCAACCTCAAAGTCGTTGGGGTCATGCGCCGGAGTCATCTTGACCGCGCCGGTGCCAAAGCCGATCTCGCAATACTCGTCCGCCACGATGGGGATCTCACGGCCCACGAGCGGCAGGACGCACGTCTTGCCGACGATGTCCTTATAGCGCGCATCCTCCGGATTTACAGCCACGCCCGTGTCGCCCAGCATGGTTTCCGGCCGCGTGGTGGCCACGATCAGGGACCGGCCCGAACCGTCGGCGAGCGGATAGCGGATGTGCCACAAATGGCCCGGCTTGTCGACATATTCGACCTCAGCGTCGGACAGCGCCGTGGTGCAGTGCGGGCACCAGTTGATGATGCGGCTGCCCTTGTAGATCAGGCCCTTGTCATAAAGCTCGCAGAACGTTTCCCGCACGGCTCTTGAGCAGCCGTCGTCCATTGTGAAGCGGCTTCGCGACCAATCGCAGCTCACGCCCAGCTTTCTCTGCTGCTCAACGATGCGGCCGCCGTATTTCTGCTTCCACGCCCAGACGCGCTCCAAGAACTTCTCACGCCCCAGATCGTAGCGCGTCAGACCCTCGTTTTTTCGCAGCTCCTCTTCCACCTTGATCTGCGTGGCGATGCCGGCGTGGTCCGTTCCGGGCAGCCAGAGCGCGCTGTAGCCCTGCATGCGCTTGTAGCGGGTGAGGATGTCCTGCAGCGTCGCGTCGAGCGCATGGCCCATATGCAGTTGCCCCGTGACGTTGGGAGGCGGCATTACAATGGAATACGGCTTCTTGTCAGGATCGGGTTCGGCCCGGAAGCAGTCGTTTTCCATCCACATTTCGTAGATCTGGCCTTCGGCCAGCTTGGGATCGTAGGTTTTCGGTAGGTCTCGTCTCATATTGCTACTCCTGTCATAAAGTTATTTTGTATGGCTGATAAACCGGCCGTCTATCTTGTCGATCAGGTAGGCGGTAAACGTCTCCGGGTCCTTGTCGAGCAGATCGCGCTTCTGCAGCACTGTGGCTGCGCCCTGATGCAGCAGTACATAGAGCCGCGCGGACGCGGCGGCGGCAGAGATATCACTGTACGAAACGCTCGCTTCGTTGTCTTTCGCGCGGATGCTCATGCCGTCTTCAGAAAACACGACTGCCGCCTGATTTGACGCCTCGATGCTGTTGAGACTCTGCAGCAGCCGTTTTGCGACCGGCCGCTGCGCTGTGGCGGCCCTGCATATCCACACGAGATCGAGATACGACACGCCTACAATGACGAGCGCGATGCCGATACAGATCGAAACATGGCCGTCTCGCAGGGCGGTGATGAGGAGATAGACGCCGAGCAGCAGCATAACGACCCCGAAGACCAGCCCCATCCACTTTTTCTTCCCGCTTTGCGGCGCTGCCTTCGCCTGCGCCGCAGCAAGCAGGCCGGCCAGCTCTTTTTCCAGATCTTTGTCCGTGTATTTTCCAATCAAAAATGTATAATCCGTCATGTTGGCACCTTCTTTCACGAGGTGATATAAATGATTTGCTTTCCCAGCTTTTGTTCCAAAAACGACGCAAATGTCTCCATCTTTCCCATGGTCATGGCTGCGCGCGGCAAAATTATGGCATGGCGCTTGTCCAGAAACAAAAACCAGCGCCCACGGTAGTCATACGCGCCGACAAAGGCATCGTATCGGTAGCATGTGCGGCTCTTGTTCGATTCCTCCTCGATGCCGTCGTCAGAAAACGCGGCGCGGATCCGGCCGGCATCCGATATCCGGCGGCTCCTGCGCGCTTTTCGCTGATAATAGAATATCCCCATACACAGCCAGAGCAGGCCCAGCAGAATCATGATCGCTGACAGAGGCCAATCGGTTTTTGCTCCGATGCTGCCGCCGTAGATCAACAGCGCCCCAGCGAGCAGAAAAAAGATCCCCGCCAGGCAGAGTATCAGACGAAATACCAGTGTCAGCCACCGGTAGAGCTTGTTCTTCTTCACACTCAGCTTGTTGAGCGCCAAAAGATCTTGTTGGGAATAGCTGGTCAAATCAAATTGATATTTTACCTGTTCCATATGTGTCCTCCACAAAAAACGCCCCGAGCCATTTTGGCTCAGGGCGAACGAAAGTCCGTGGTACCACCTGAAATTCCCGCCGAAGACCGGCGGACACTCAAGCTCTGTAACGGGAGCGACCGGCGCGGCCTACGTTGCGTTCAGCCGCGCGGCTCAAAGGCGACAGCAAAAACGCGTCTGCGGAAACTTACACCAGCCGTTTCCTCTCTGCAGCAGCGGCGCTTCTACACTCCTTGTCATAGCCTGTTGCGTATGTCTATGGTAGCGAAAAAGTGGTTTTCTGTCAAGCGAAAATCAGACGTCCTCAATGATGGGCGACGGCTTCGCCGCCTGCGGATTGACCAGCGCGCGGAACTTGGTGCGCGATTCGCGGATCTCGCCCAGCGCCTGTGCAATGGCGTCTTCGGTGCGCTTCATCGAGTCGTCGACATAGTCGTTCGTGACTTGGCGCAGCTCTTTGATCTTCTGCTGCGCGGCCTTGATCATCTCAGCGGCCTCCTGCTCGGCCTGCCGGTAGACCTCTTCGCGGGAGATCATCTGCTTGGCGCGCTGCTCGGCCTGCTTGAGGATGTTCTCCGCCTCGCGCTTGGCGTTGGTGATGACCTCGTTGCGCGATTCTACGATCGTCTTAGCCTGCTTCAGCTCGCCGGGGAGCTGGTTGCTGATCTCGTCGAGCAGATCGAGAACCTTATCGCGCTCGATGACGCACTTCTCCGTGCCCAGCGGCAGGCTCCATGCGTCCTGAACCATTTCATATAACGTGGTAATGATCTCTTCAATGCCGTTTGCCATATTCATATCCTCCTTAGTTTTGCTCCGCCATACGAGCCTTGAACTCTTCTATAATAACCAGCGGCAGGAAATCGTGCAGATCGGCGTCATACCGCGCCATTTCCTTTACCGCGCTGGAACTCAGATACATGAACTGGTGCTCCGCGGTCAAAAACATCGTATCAAGCTCAGGGTTCAGCTTATGATTGATGATGGCCATCTGAAACTCGCGCTCAAAGTCCGATATCGCGCGCAAGCCCTTGACGATCACGGTACTGCCCTGCTCGCGCGCAAAGTCGGCGAGCAGCTTGTCCGAGCACATGACCGACACGTTATCGATGTGCGCTGCGGCGCGCCGGACCATGTCCACGCGCTCGTCCACGGTGAACATCGGATGTTTGTCGCCGTTGTGCATGACGCAGACGATCAGTCTGTCAAAATTTTTCGCCGCGCGCTCGATGATGTTCAAATGCCCGTTGGTAATCGGGTCAAAGCTGCCGGGGTAAATCGCTGTTTTCATAGAACCTCCGAAAAGCCGGACGCTTTTCGATACAGTGTCACCGCCGTCTTGCCATAGCGGTAGTCGCGGTAGTGTAAAAGACCGGGGACGCTGCCCGAAAGCTGCTTTTGGACAGGTCTCTCGCAGATTATTATACCACTATCCGATAAAATGTCAATTTCTGATATTTTCCCCAGCGCGGTTTCCAAAAAAACTTCCGCATAGGGCGGGTCGAGGAAGATCAGATCGAACGTCTCGCGGCAGCGCGCCAGATAGCTGCCGTAGTCAGCCTGTACCAGCCGGGCGCGGTCAATGAGCCTGGTCTTTGTCAGATTCTCACGCACCACGGCGCACGCCTCACGTGAGGCGTCGACAAACACGGCGGATTTTGCTCCGCGGCTGAGCGCCTCGATGCCCATCTGACCGGACCCGGCGAACAGGTCCAGCACGCGCCGGCCCTCGATCTCAAATTGGATGGCGGAAAAAATGCCCTCTTTGACCTGGTCCATTGTCGGACGCGTCTGCGTCCCCTTCGGCGCTTTGAGCGTCATGCCGCGCGCGGAGCCTGTGATCACTCGCATGCTTCATTCTCCTTGGTGTTGTGAAAATAGCGCCAGACCGCCTCGCCTGTCGCCGCGCCGAGCAGCTGCTGCAGCGCGTCCTTGTCCGCTCTGCGTACAGCCGCGACGGATTTGAAGTGCTTGAGCAGCAGCTCGCGCCGCTTTTTGCCCACGCCCGGGATCTTTTCCAGCTCCGATTCCTGTAGGCGTTTGCTGCGCAGCAGCCGGTGGTATGTGATAGCAAAGCGGTGCGTTTCCTCCTGGATGCGGCCGATGAGCGCGAACACGGCGGGCGACGCCGCAATGCCGATCTCATGGCCGTCCGGCGTGACGAGCGCGCGCGTGCGGTGCCGGCTGTCCTTGACCATGCCAAAGACGGGGATCGACACGCCGAGCGTTGTGATCGCGTCAAGCGCTACGCGCGCATGCTCCGCGCCGCCGTCGATGAGCAGCGCGTCCGGCGCCTGCTCGAAGCCGGCGTCTGCGGCCAGATAATGCGTAAAGCGGCGCGTGAGCACCTGATGCATGCTGGCGTAATCGTCCTGATCGCTGAGCCCCTCTAGCTTGAAGCGCTTGTAGTCCTTTGGACTCGGACGGCCGTCTGTAAACACCACCATCGACGCGACGATATCGGTGCCGGCAATGTTGGAAATGTCGTAGGACTCGAGCCGGTGCAGCGGCTCTGGCAGCGAAAGCATCTGCTGCAGAAGCTGCAGCGTACCGGCCGCGCGCTCGGCCTTGGTGGTGACGCGCTCGGCCTCTTCGCGCGCGTTTTTCTGCGCCAACTCGACCAGCCGTGCGTTGTCGCCGCGCTGCGGTGTGCGGATGCGCACCTTTTTGTGCAGATTTTGATACAGGAGCTGTTCAAACGGCTCGCTGTCTTCCATCGCGCATGGCAGCAAAATCACCTTTGGCGCAGCGCCGCGCGCAAGATAATACTGCTTGACGAGGGTGGAAACGGCGTCGGACTCGCTGTCGCTGACGGGCAGGATCTCGTAGTCCTTATCAAGCAGATTGCCGTCTACATAGTGCAGTACGGCAAAGCATGCCTTGGCCGCAGACTGGTAATAGCCGATCACGTCTGTGTTTGCCATCGCGCCGGCCGTGACGAGCTGGCGCTGGCCCAGCGACTGCACGGCCTGCATCCGGTCGCGCAGCTCGGCGGCCTTTTCAAATTGCAGCGCGTCTGCAGCCTGCTCCATCTTCTCGCGCAGCTCCTGCACCACCTGCGCGTAGCCGCCCTGCAGCATAACAAGCGCCTGCTGCATACGCGCGCGGTACTCCTCGGGGCTTCTGGAAAGCTGGCACCAAGCGTCGCAGTTGTTCATATGGAAGTTGAGGCACGGCCTCTGCTTGCCAAGATCGCGCGGGAAGCGCTTGCTGCAGCCGGGCAGCTTCAGCGTCAGGCGCAGCGTGTCGATCACCATCTGCGTCACATACCGCCCGCCATACGGGCCAAAGTAGTTCGCGCCGTCGTCTACAACGCGGCCGACCATCTCCATCACCGGGTATTCTTCCCGCATGTCCACGCGAAGATACGGATAGCCCTTGTCGTCCTTCAGCAGAATGTTGTACTTGGGCATGTGCCGCTTGATGAGCGAGCACTCGAGCACCAGCGCCTCAAATTCGCTGGCGGCGACGATGACGTCAAAGTGATCGATCTGACTGACCATCCGGCGCGTTTTCGGCGTGTGCGAGCTGGAGTCCTGAAAATACTGACTGACGCGGTTTTTGAGCTTCTTCGCCTTGCCGACGTAGATGACCTGCCCGGCTTTGTCCTGCATGATATATACGCCCGGCTCATATGGAAGCGAATGCGCCTTGTCCTTTAATTCCTCAAACGTCATAGCGATTTAAAAAACGCTGCCTCAGAACGTCTGTTTCTGAGGCAGCATCCATTCCGAAATTTTAGAAGATTTCCTTTACAAGCATCTCAGTCAGCGCTTTGACCGCTTCCTCTTCATCGGGACCTTCTGCGATGATGCTGATTCGCGTGCCCTTTGTGATGCCCATCGACAAAACACCGAGCAGGCTCTTCGCGTTGATCTTGCGGTCTTCGACCTCGACCCAGATGCTGGACTTGAACTCGTTGGCCTTCTGGATGAAATAGGTTGCCTGGCGGTTGTACAGACCAGATTCACATTTTACGATCGATTGCTGCATGTACATAGTTTACAACTCCTTACCTGTTATCAGCTGATACGGACGGCTAAGCCCGTAAGCGCCGAAACAACTGCTACAAGGCTGAAACCGTGTATTCCGTGTTATCTGATGGTATCGTGCTTGTTTTATAATTCTAGCAAAGATACGGAAAAAGTCAATAAAAATTATTTGAACTCCACGATCGTCACGCCGGATTCCCCCTCGCCGTAGACGCCAAGGCGGAAGCTTTTCACGTATTTGCACCGCCGAAGCTCGTCGTGCACGGCGCTGCGCAGCACGCCCGTACCCTTGCCGTGGATGATGCGCGCGGTGGGAAGATTGCCCATATAGGCGTTGTCAAGGAAATTATCCAAAACGACGACAGCCTCGTCGGCGGCCATGCCGCGGATATCCAGCTCGGGCTGCGCGGCGGCCTTAAGCTCGCGCACCTTTCCCTCGATGATCTTCTTCGCCTTCGACTGCGTCTCGTTTTCCAGCAGATACACCTCGTCCGGCTTTGCCGTGATCTTCATGATGCCGGCCTGCAGCTGATACGTGCCGTCCTTGTTTATCGCAAGCACTGCGGCCTTGGTGCCGAGCTTTACCAGCTCCACCGTATCGCCCACGCGGATCTGGCGCGAGGCGGCGGGGCGCTGCTCGCGCCCTTGCTGCGAAGCGGCCAGTTTCGTCTCGGCCTCGTTGAGACTCCTGCGCAGCTGCGCCTGGCGTTCGTTGCTGTTTTGTACGTCGGCGCCCTCGCGCGCCTGCTTTCTGAGCTGCTTCAGCTCGTCGTAGACGGCGTTTGCCGCGCGGCGCGCGTCCTCGATGATATACTGCGCGTCCTTCTTCGCCTGCTGTACGGCCTTCTCGCGCTCTGACTTGATCTGTGCGTAGTACGCATCCGACTGCTGTTTCTGCTTCTGCGTCTCGATGCGCAGCCGCTCGGCCTCCTGCTTCGCCTGCTCCATCTGCTGGCGCTGCTGCTCGAGCTGCGTGAGTACGTCTTCAAAATTCACGTCGTTTTCGCTGATGAGCGAATGCGCGTCTTCAATGATATGCTCCGGCAGGCCCAATTTTTTCGAGATCGCAAACGCGTTGGACTTGCCGGGCACGCCGATGAGCAGCCGGTAGGTGGGCCGCAGCGTCTCGACGCTGAACTCGCACGAGGCGTTGATGACGCCCTGCGTGCGCATGGCGTAGAGCTTTAGTTCTGCATAGTGCGTGGTGACGGCAAGCTTCGCCCCGCACTTGCGGCAGAACTCGATGAGCGCCACAGCAAGCGCCGCGCCCTCGGACGGGTCCGTGCCGGCGCACAGCTCGTCGAATAAAATCAGACTTTGACCGTCGCACACGCCAAGGATCTCGACGATGTTCTTCATGTGCGAAGAAAAGGTGGACAGCGACTGCTCGATCGATTGCTCGTCGCCGATATCAGCCAGCACCAGGTCAAACACGCTTATAAAGCTGCCGTCGTCGGCCGGGATATGCAGGCCGCACTCGGCCATGAGCGTAAGAAGGCCGATGGTCTTGAGCGTCACGGTCTTGCCGCCGGTATTGGGGCCGGTGATGACAAGCGTGTCAAAATCGTCGCCCAGGCGCACCGAGATGGGCACGACCGTTTTGGCGGCGATGAGCGGATGGCGCGCGCGCTTAAGCTCGAGCTTGCCGTCCGTGCGGATCTCCGGCTGGGTGGCGTGCATAGCGAACGAGAGCTTTGCGCGGGCGAAGATACAGTCGAGACAGACGAGCATTTCATAGTTCGTCCCGATCTGCTCGCGGTGCGACGCGGCCTCGGCCGAAAATTCGGCCAGAATGCGCTCGATCTCTTTACGTTCGGCCACGAACAGCTCGCGCAGCTCGTTGTTGCCGTTCACCGCCTGCATCGGCTCGATAAAAAACGTGCTGCCCGACGACGAGACGTCGTGCACCAGACCCGGCAGTTCATTTTTGCACTCGGCCTTCACGGGCACGACGAATCGATCGGAGCGGATGGTCACGATCGGCTCCTGCAGGATCTTCGCATACGTGGGCGACGTGATGATGCGCTGCAGCGCCTCGCGTATCCCGGCGCTTTTCTGGCGGATCTTGCGGCGGATGCCGGCAAGCTCGCTGCTCGCCGCGTCGGCGATCTCGTCCTTCGAGATGATCGCGCCCGCGATGCGTTCTTCCAGATATTTATTTGGCGTCAGCTGCGCAAAGAATACATCCAGCTCCGTCTGCATTCCCGCCTCGCCCGAGGCGTATTCCTTTGCTAGCCGCGCGCACTTGAGCACGGCTGCGATGCGCAGTAACTCTTCAGCGTTCAGACACCCGCCGCGGTCGGCGCGCTCGAGGCTCGCGCCCACGTCGATGACGCCGGAAAACGACGGCGAGCCTTTTAACGTGATCAGCGTGCAGGCGGCGCTGGTCTGCTTTTGCAGTAAGCGGATCTCATCCGCGTCGTCAAGCGGCAGAAGCCGCGCGCAGCGCTCTTTGCCCGCCGCAGAGCCGGCGCGCTCGGCCAGAAGCGCGAGGACCTTGTCAAGCTCGAGCTTCCGCAATGATTTTTCGTACAGTTCATTCATATGTAGCAGTCCTATATCAGTCGCAAAGATTCATAGAAATCCAGGGTGGAAAAGCCGCGCTCAAGCTGCGTGACAAGATACGTCTGGCAAATATCGCACAGCTGCTTGGCGGCCTCGCCGGAAAGCGAGAAGGAAAAGAGCCTTTTTTTCTCGCATGTAAGAATATAGCGCATCGCGGCCAGCGACCCTGCAGACAGCGGCAGGCGCAGTCCGCCGGATCCGCACCGGGCGCATTCGGCGTTGCCGCCAATGACATTGAAGCGGTCCGGCGCGGGATTTCCGCACACGGCGCAGCCAGATACCATCGGCTCGTAGCCGGCGTGCGCGATCATGCGCAGCTCGAACGCGGCCTTGACAAGCGCGGGGTCCCGCTTCAGCTTCGACAGCGCATAGAGCGCGTTGAGCGTCAGTGAGAGAACCTCGGGATTCGGCTGGTCCTCTTGTGAAAGCACCTCTGCCACCTGTGCAAAGTAAGACGCCAGCGCCAGAAGCTCGATATTCTTCCGCAGCTCCGGAAACATCTCCAGGGCCACCGCCTCGTTGATGGTGGCAAAGCCGCGATTTTCAAAGATCGTAAACTCAGAAAACGCAAGCAGCTGGCACGCGGCCTTGAGATTGCTCCGCTGCCGGCGCACGCCGCGGGCCTTGACGCTCATCAGCCCGTGTTCGCCGGTGAGCACCGTCAAAATGCAGTCGGATTCCTGGTAGTCGACCGAGCGCAGCACCAGCGCCTGTGTCTTGAGATACATACCGCTCCTTCCGCGCTCAGGCAGAGACAGGCTCAGCCTCGCGCAGCATCCGTTTGTAGAATAAATAGACCTCCGGCGCGCCGGTGTCGAGAAAAAGCTCCCAGAAAAATGCAGCCTGCATCCAAACGCCCTCCTTTGTCCATGCAATTAGGATGGGCAAAAAGCGGCAGGCTATGCTGGAAGTTTATTCGTAGCCGAAGTTCGAGATCAGAAAATCGCTGTCGCGCCAGTTCTGCTTCACGCGTACCCACGTCTGCAGATAGACCTTCGTGCCCATGAAGCGCTCGCAGTCAGCGCGGGCGCTGGAGCTGATCTTCTTCAGCATGTCGCCGTGCTTGCCGATGATGATGCCCTTATGACTGGGTTTTTCACAGTAGATGGTGGCGTCGATGTCAATGATGCCGTTCTCGCGCTCAGAAAATTTCGTGATCTCCACCGCCGTGCCGTGCGGGATCTCCTTTTCCAGATTCCATAGCAGCTTCTCGCGGATGATCTCGGCCATGATCTGCTTTTCCGGCA
>CAZWKZ010000074.1:0-9877 GCA_964633935.1 uncultured Oscillospiraceae bacterium
CAAGGACTATTCCGGCGCGGAGATCATGCGCACGCTGCGCGACGAGGTCTTGAACCGGCAGATCCCCGTGGTGGACTTCACCGCCGCCATTGAACTCATCAAGGACGAAACGGGGCGCTGCGCGGGCGCAGTTTTGATGAATATGGAGACCAAGGAGCTGCTCGTTGCGCGGGCAAAGACCGTTATTCTTGCCACTGGCGGCGCGGGGAGACTCCACTATCAGGGCTTCCCGACGTCGAACCACTACGGCGCGACGGCCGACGGCCTGATCCTGGGCTATCGCGCGGGCGCGAAGCTGCTGTACGCCGATACGCTGCAATACCATCCCACGGGCGCGGCCTTCCCGGCGCAGATCTACGGCGCGCTGGTCACGGAAAAGGTGCGTTCGGTCGGCGCGATGCTCATCAACGCCGAGGGCGAGGCGTTTATGAACCCGCTTGAAACGCGCGACGTCTCCGCCGCGTCCATCATCCGTGAATGCTCCGAGCGCGGCAAGGGCGTCAAGACGCCGCTTGGCGACGCGGTCTGGCTCGACACGCCGATGATCGAGCTGAAGCACGGCGCGGGCACGATCGAAAAGCGCATCCCGGCCATGATGCGTATGTTCTCAAAGCACGGCATCGATATCCGGACCGAGCCGATCCTGGTCTATCCCACGCTCCACTACCAAAACGGCGGACTTCACATCACGCCCGACGGGCAGACCGATGTGGAGAACCTGTTTGCCGCCGGCGAGGTGGTGGGCGGAATCCACGGGCGCAACCGCCTGATGGGCAACAGCCTGCTCGACATCATCGTCTTTGGACGCAATGCGGGCAAGCATGCGTCGGAGAAGGCGAAGAGCGTTACCGTGGGCGCGCTCACGCTTTCGCATGTGGATGCGTTCGAGGCTGCGCGCAAGGCCGCCGGCTGTGAGACCGCGGCGGTCTCGCCGCAGCTGCTGCCGGATTATGCCCGGCGCGGAAAGCAGGAAGAAAGAGGGTAAGAGATGTCAGCTTATTTTGGGAGCGTTTTGTCCTCTATGATGAGTACGCTCTTCTTCGTCTTCCTCATTGCCGCCGTGGGGTATCTGATCGGCGCGATCGAGATCAAGGGGATCTCGCTCGGTACGGCGGGCGTTCTGCTTGCGGCGATCGTGTTTGGCGTTTTTGCCTCTCACGTAAGCTCGTTTACGGTGGGCGGGCATACGATCGCGCTCTATGACGCCGGGACGGTAAAGCCCATCTACTCGCTCATTTCAAGCCTTGGTACGGCGCTGTTCGTCACGGCCGTAGGCCTGATCGCGGGACCGAGATTTTTCCGCAACTTCAACAAAGCGTCCATCTCCTACGTCTTCATGGGCTTTGTTGTGGTCTTGTGCGGTGTTGCGGTTACGGTAGCGATCAAGCTGTTGTCCGGCATCTCCTCGTCGCTGGCCGTAGGCCTGATGACGGGGGCGCTGACAAGTACGCCGGGCCTGTCTGCCGCGAAGGATGCGGCGATGGACCCCGAAGCGGCCACCGCCGGCTATGGCATCGCGTATATCTTCGGCGTTCTGGGCGTGGTGCTCTTCGTGCAGCTGACGCCGCGCATCGAGCATGTGGACCTGGTGCGCGAGCGCAGGCGCTTCACCGGCTCGAGCGGCAACGCCAGACCCGTGCATATCGACAAGATATACAAGCGGATCGACGCGTTCGACTTTACGCCGTTTATGCTGACGGTCGTGCTGGGCCTCATCATCGGCAGCATCAAGATCCCGGGCGTCGATTTTTCCCTCGGCTCGTCCGGCGGCACGCTGGTGGCGGGCCTGATCGTGGGACACTTCGGGCATGTGGGCAGGATCGATTTGTCGGTCAACAAGCACACGCTGAACTTTTTCCGCGAGCTTGGCCTCATGCTGTTTCTGATCGGCGCCGGCGTGCCGGGCGGCGTGAATTTCATCGAGTACGTCAAGCCGCTGTACTTCCTCTATGGCGCGCTGATGACGCTTGTGCCGATGGCCGCGGGCTTCCTGCTGGGCAAGTACGTGTTCAAGCTGAACATTTTCAATGACCTGGCCTCGCTGACCGGCGGCATGACCAGCACGCCGGCGCTCGGCACGCTCATCAACGTCGCGGGGACCGACGAAGTCGCTGCGGCCTACGCGGCGACGTATCCGATCGCGCTGGTGCTGGTCGTACTGGCGGCGAAGCTGCTGGTCGCAGTTCTTTAGCAGGGCGCGCCGCAAACTGCCCCTGGGGCTTTTCGGATCCTGCATGGAAAAAATCCCGGCGCATCCAGACGGATGCGCCGGGATTTCGGCGCTTGACAGATGGGTTTTCGCGTGCTACGGTAAGAAAAACAACGCGCGGCGTGCCGCGCGATGGGAGGAAGCAGGATGAAAGCGTTTTTTGAAGCGGTCCATGCGGCGCTTGTGCGCGGCGAGGACGTGGTGTTGTGCGGCGTGCTGGCCGCGTCGGGGTCTACGCCGCGCGGCGCAGGCGCGAAAATGGCCGTGTTTACAGACGGGCAGATCCTCGGCACCATCGGCGGCGGCGCGGTCGAGCGGGAGGCCATCCGGCAGGCCGTGCGCGTGCATCAGGGCCAGAGCGCCGCATGCCGCGGCTTCTGCCTTGCGCCCAATCAGCTGGACGATATCGGCATGATCTGCGGCGGCGACGTGACGGTGAGCTTCCGGCTGCTGCGCGCGCAGAGCGAGGCGGACCGCGCGGCGCTGGAGGCGATCTGCGGCGCGCTTGGAGCGCAGGAGAATGTGTGGCTCGTGCTCCGTCTGCATGATGGCGCGGTCACGGATATCGGCGTACAGCGCGAGGCGGATGCGCCGCTGCCGCAGCTTTTGCAGGCGACGCCGGTCTATTGGCCCGACGAGGGGTGGTATGCCGAGCCGCTCGTGCGCGCGGGTACGGTGTATATCTTTGGCGGCGGGCACGTGGGGCGCGCGCTGGCGGAGCTTTTGCCGCGCGTGGGCTTCCGCGTGGCGGTGTACGATGAGAGGCCGGAGCTGAGCCGCGCGCAGAACTATCCGCAGGCGGCGCAGGTGCTCTGCGGTCCGTTTGCTGATTTTGGCCGGCAGATCGCCGTCACGAGCGAGGACTATATCGTCGTCATGACGCCCGGCCATCTGGCCGACCGCGCGGTGCTGCTGCAGGCGCTGAAGACGGACGCCTGCTACATCGGCTGCATCGGCAGCCGCCGAAAGGTGGAAAAGACGAACGCGGCGCTGCGCGAGGCCGGGATCAGCGAGCAGCAGCTTGCGCGCATGCATGCGCCGATCGGCCTTGAAATTTTCGCCGAGACGCCGGAGGAGATCGCCGTGTCCATCGCGGCTGAGCTGATACGCCACCGCGCCGAGCGCGCCGGTACGAGAAAGGCGAGCCGCGCGGCAAAGCAAGCCGGCGGACCAAAATAAGGGAAGGCAATGGAACGAAGTTGGGACAATATAGACATCCTCAGCCTGCTTGAGCACGAGGATGGACGCCTGCTCTATGACGGCCCAGACGGCTGCGTCGTGCGGCAAAAGAGCGGCGGCACGCTTATGTCGGATATCACAGACGGCCCGGCGCTGGGCGAGGTCCTGCGCGCGCTTGATCTCAAGTGCGTGGAGCAGGCCGTGGTCAAAAGCCGCAGCGCGCAGCAGACGGTCAGTCAGATATTCGGCTTTCGCGGCTGCGAGGTCTGTACGCAGTGGGCCTATCAGAAGACTGAGCCGCCGGCGCTGCCGGCATGCGATATCCGTCCGCTGGAGCCGCGCCATACAAAGCAGGCGGCGGCGCATTACCATCTATTTGACGATGCTGGGCCGTATCTGGCGGAGCGGATCGCGGCCGGGCGGATGTGGGGCGCGTTTGAAGACGGCGCGCTCGCCGGCTTTATCGGCACGCACGCAGAGGGCAGCATGGGCATTCTCGAGGTGCTGCCGGAATTTCGCCGCCGTGGCTATGGACTGGCGCTGGAGCGGTTTTTGATCGCGTGGCACCTTGCGCGCGGCTGGACGCCGTTTGCGCATGTCATCGATGGAAACGAGGCGTCGATCCGGCTGCAGAAAAAGGCGGGCATGGTGTGCGCAGATCTGCCTACGATCTGGCTGCATTGAACACAGGCCGCAGCCGCCGGTACAAAATGCCGGCGGCTGCGGTCGAATTGCCCGATTCCTCTTTCCTTGAGCCATCCGCGCCGCTCCTTTTGTAAAGCGCGCGCAGGATGAAGCAGCCCATCGTGGCGGCGGCAAAGACCGCGCCGCAATCGGGCCAGTTGAGGTAGCTGCCGAGCCAGCCGGCGGCAAAAAAGCCGACCAGTACGGTACAGACAAAGGCGAAGATCAGATCACGCGTCATACGATCGCTCCTTTCTGGGACAATTTTGCCGTGCGGCGTGAAAAAAGTCAAGCTGCGGTTGAGAAATCGCACAGCGTCTGGTATGATGACAAAGGAGGGATGCTTGATGAACGAAAGCTACGAATTTTTTGCGGCCAGCGCCGATTATGTGCGAGCGCGGGCGCCGTTTGTGCCGGAGATCGGCCTGATCCTAGGCTCGGCGCTGGGGCCGCTGGCGCAAAAGCTGGAGGACCCCGTTGAGATCGCGTATCGGGATATCCCGAATTTTCTTGTCTCCACCGCGCCCGGCCACGCGGGAAAGCTCATCTTCGGCAAGCTCGCCGGCAAGCGGCTCGTTTGCATGTCGGGCCGGTTCCACTCGTACGAGGGGTATGATTTTGAGCAGCTCACCGTCCCCGTGCGCCTGTTCAAGCTTTTGGGCGTGCGCGCGGTGATCCTGACGAATGCGGCCGGCGGCGTGAATCTGAGCTATCGCCCGGGCGATGTGATGGTGATCTCAGATCATATCAAGCTGGCTGGGCACAGCCCGCTGCGCGGGAGGAATCTGGACGAGTTCGGCGCGCGTTTTTTTGACGTGTCGAAGATGTATACGCCGGAGCTTCGCGCGCTGGCGCTGCGCTGCGCCGCGTCGAGCGAGCTTTGCGTACACGAGGGCGTGTATTTCTTTATGACCGGCCCGCAGTTCGAGACGCCGGCCGAGATCCGCGCCATCCGCGCGCTTGGCGGCGACGCGGTGGGCATGTCCACCGTGACCGAAGCGCTTACGGCCGCGCATTGCGGCCTGCCGGTGCTGGCGATCTCGGTCATCACGAATATGGCCGCGGGTGTACTCGACCAGCCCGTTACGGGCGAGGAGGTCGACGAGACAGGCAAGCTGGTGTCCGGCCGGTTCAGCCGCTATTTAGAGCAAATTATCGGGGAGATGAAGGTATGACGGCGCTTCGGGAGGATCAGGGCCTGGCGTTCATGCTGCAGTATGAGAATATCGCGTGGTATGACGCGGGCGAGGTGCGCATTCTGGACAGGCGCGTGTATCCCGCGCGGACAGAATTTGTAACGTGCAAAACGCACCAGGAGGTGGCGCAGGCCGTGCGGGACATGGTCACGCAGAGCGCGGGGCCGTACACCGCCGCCGCGATGGGCATGGCGCTGGCGGCGTATGAGTGCCGCGCGCTTGCGGCGGACAAGCAGTCTGCATACCTTGAAGAAGCGGCCAAGGTCATCTACAACGCCCGCCCGACGACCAAATCACGGATGAAGCTGATTACCGACGGCTGCCTTGCGGCGGCAAAGGCGGCGCTGGCTGCGGGCGAGCGGGTGGACGAGGCCGTTCGCAGCTACGGCGTGGCCGCGAACGACCGCCGCTATCATAAGGTGAATCAGATCGCGGAGTATCTTGTGGCGCTTTTTCCGCAGCGCGCCACGGTCATGACGCAGTGCTTCGGCGAGACGATCGTTGGCATGATGTTAAAAGAGGCAAAGAAGGCGGGCAAGCAGCTGCGCCTGTTCTGCCCCGAGACGAGGCCCTATTTTCAGGGCGCGCGATTGACGGCCACGGTCTGCCGCGACATGGGCTTTGACGTGACGGTCATTACCGACAACATGCCGGCGTTCGTGCTTGAGCGCGAGGGCGTGGATGCGTTTACCTGCGCGGCGGACGCGATTTGTCTGGACGGGTATGTGGTCAATAAGGTCGGCACGCTGCAGATCGCCATCTGCGCCAACCACTTCGGCGTGCCCACGTTTGTGACCGGCGCGCCCGATATCGGGCATGCGACAAAGGATACCGTGACCATCGAGATGCGCGACCCCGAATTTACACTGCAGGCCATGGGCGTGCGCACGGCGGCCGAGGGCGTGAAGGGCTACTACCCCGCGTTTGACATGACGCCGCCGCATCTGATCTCCGGCATCGTGACCGATCAGGGCGTGTTTTCGCCGTTCGATCTGCACAGGTATTTTTCCAGCGGCGCTGGGTCGTATGAGATGGTAGTATAAAAGCAGGCGGCTGCGGCCGCCTGCTTTTGCGTGTGCGTTTGCTTGCTGCGCATTTTTGGCCGCCGCGCCGGCAGGTACGTTTGCCGGCAGAGCGAAAAACGAAAAGCGCTCAGTGCTGCGCCTCGGAGGGGAAAATCTGAAAGAGCGTCCGGCGCGGCAGCGCCGTATATGCCTGTGCGTCGAGCTTGTCGCCGAAAAACGCCGGCAGCGTGTCGGGCGCTTCGATGAGCGCGAGTTTCTGTGCTTTGTTTAAGCGCTTGATGAGCGCCTCGAGCCGCGCCGCGTCGCTGCGCGAAGCCGTCTGCCACATTGCGTCGAGCGAGACGACCGGGCGGCTGCGCGTGTATTTTGCGCACGCCGGCAGGCGCTGGGCATGTTCGCGCATGCGCCGGGCGGGATCGGTGCAAAGCCCCGTGTAGTGCGAGCCGTCTGCGCAGCGTACCATATAGACGTAGTATATCATGGATGCAGCGTTTGGTGCAGCGCGTTGGCCACGCGCGCAAAGCCGGCAAGATCCAGCGTCTCGCCGCGAACCGTCTCGGGCAAGCCGCATGCGGCCAGCAGTGCGGCGAGCTGCTGCTTGCTGCACTCGCCAAAGCCAGAGGCAAGGCCGTTCAGAAGCGTCTTCCGCCGCTGGGCGAAGCTGGCCTTTACTACGCGGAAAAAGAGCTTCTCGTCAAGAATTTCGCACGGCGGGGCTTGCCGCAGCCGCAGCTGCAGCACGGCGGAGGTGACCTTGGGCTGCGGGATAAAGCAGCTGGCCGGGACGTCGAAAAGCAGCTCCGGCTCAGCATAATACTGACAGAACACGGAGAACGCGCCGTATTCGCTGCTGCCGGCCGCGGCGCAGATGCGCTGCGCGACCTCCTTTTGCACCATGACGGTCACCGATTCAAAGCAGCGCGCGCCGAGCAGCGCCGAGAGCACCGGCGTCGTGATATAGTACGGCAGATTCGCGCACGCCATGGGACGAAGACCAGGGAATTTTTTCTGTACAAGCGCGGGGATGTCGGTTTTCAAAATATCGCCGAAGATCAGCTCGAGATTCTGCGCGCCCGCCATCGTCTCGGCCAGCACGGGCTGCAGGGACCGGTCAAGCTCGACGGCCACCACCTTGCCCGCGCGCGCGCAGAGCGCCTCGGTGAGCGGGCCGACGCCCGGGCCGACCTCGAGCACACCGCAGGTCTCATCCACGCCGGCATCGCTGACAATGCGCTGCGGCACCCAGCGCTGCGTCAGAAAATTCTGCCCCTTGGCCTTGGAGAAGTGAAAGCCGTGCCGGGCCAGCAGGGCCTTGACGTCGTTCAGATTGCAAAGATCCATAAAAAATCCGCCTTTCGCATGCTTCTCATTCTAGCAAACGAAAGGCGGTTTTTCAATGCTTATTCGCTTTCAACGTAGATCAAGACGTGCTGCGCGCCCCAGTTGATGCACGCATCATAGGAGTCCTCGCCCATGTAGATATCCACGACGTACGGATGCTCCATCATGTTTGCGCCTGTGTCCTCGGCATAGTAGTCGCCGACGAACGTGCCGTCGTCAAGATAGATCCATACGTGCGTGCCGTAGGGAATGACGCCGGGATTTACGGCCAGCGTCCTGCCGACGGTGGTGTATGTACCGGTCGAGGTGGTGCCGGTCAGACAGTATGCTGTGGCGATGAAGGTATCGAGCAGAACAAGATCGTCTGGGACGCCGTCTTCGCCCGATGGCGCGGCGGCTGCGGCCGTTTGGCCGGCCTCGTTCTGCGGCGCCGGGGCGACTGCTGCCGGCTGCTGCGCCTCAGCGTGCGGCGCGGCCGACGGATCGGCTTCTTCTTCCGCCAGCGGCCCGGCAGATGGCAGCGGCTCGGCGTTTGCAAGCGCCTGCGCCAGCGCGAGAGCCTTTGGTGCGTTAGAAGCGGCTGCCTGCTTGGCGGCCGCCGCGTCAAGCAGCGCTGGCACGGACTCGATCTCCGGGGCGATCCTGCGGGCGGGCAGCGCTTCGGCGGACGCGGCCGAAAGCGGTCCGGTCATCTGGATCTGTCGTATGGATTCCGGCTCGCCCTGCGCGTCTGCGGTGGCAAATACCACGCCGGCGCTGACCAGTGTGACAGCAAATGCGATGAAAAGATTTCGCTTGATTCTGGCTGTCAGATGCATATTCGGAATGCCTCCTTTCTGATAAAACGGGTCGTGCGATCGCAACCAAAACGATGGTTACAAAAGCATTACAAACCTATGACCAAAAGGAACATATTATGTATTATAATTATTTTTCGTAAAAAGTCAAGAAAATATGATCTGAAAGGATGTAACGACAACTTTTGCGAAAATATGACAGGAAAGGCAGATGTAGAAAAATGTAATTTTTAATGGAAAAATACGAACAGGGCGCAGAAAAACGTTGGAAATAGATTACAAAATAGTAAAAATGGTTTCAATAAAATTACCGTTTGACAGACGGCTGAAAACGTGCTATAGTCTGAGCGATAACAGGCTGTGACGAAGACAAGACGCTGCAAGGCCCGGCACAACAGAGAGGCGCTCATCTGCTGCAAGAGCGCTTGCGCCGCATGTACGCGTTACCGCTTCCGAGCCGCCGCGCTGAACGCAAGTAGGCGCGGCCGGGTCCTCCCGTTACAGAGGTCACGAGCGACGGCGGCACGCCGTAAGCAGGGTGGAACCGTGGAGCGTATTGCGCTTCACCCCTGAGAAAGTCGGGGGTGAAGCGTTTTTCTTTGCCCCAAGCAAACGGAAGGGAGCATTTTTATGTCCGAAGAAAACAACTACACATTTGAAAACGAAGCCTATCGAAAGACGTATTGGCACACCTGCTCGCACGTGCTGGCGCAGGCCGTCAAGCGGCTGTATCCTGAGGTGAAGCTGGCCATCGGCCCGGCCATCGACAACGGCTTCTATTACGATCTGGATTCTCCGTTCCCCTTTACGCCCGAGGATATGGAGAAGATCGAGGCCGAGATGCGAAAGATCTGTAAGGAAAAGCTGAAGCTCGAGCGCTTTGAGCTGCCGCGTGAAGAGGCGGTCAGATTCATGCAGGAAAAGGACGAGCCGTATAAGGTTGAACTGATCAACGACTTGCCCGAGGACGCCGTCATCTCCTTCTATCGCCAGGGTGAATTCGTCGACCTGTGCGCAGGTCCGCATCTGGACTCCACCGGCCGCATCAAGGGCAACGCCGTCAAGCTGACCGCCTGCAATGCCGCGTATTGGCGCGGCGACAGCAGCCGTCAGACGCTGCAGCGCATCTACGGCGTGGCTTTCCCGAAGAAAGAGGCGCTTGACGAGTATCTGGCGCGCATGGAAGAGGCCAAGCGCCGCGACCACCGAAAGCTGGGCAAGGAGCTGGGGCTGTTCATGCTGGCCGACGAAGGTCCGGGCTTCCCGTTCTGGCTGCCGAAGGGCATGGTGCTGAAGAACACGCTGCTCGACTATTGGCGGCAGTGCCACAAGCGCTACGGCTATGTGGAGATCGCCACGCCGATCATTCTCAATCAGGAGCTTTGGCATCGCTCGGGCCACTGGGATCACTATAAGAACAACATGTACACCACCGTCATTGACGGC
>CAZWKZ010000075.1:0-3565 GCA_964633935.1 uncultured Oscillospiraceae bacterium
GCCGGAGAGGAAGCCCAGGTAGCTTTCTACCGCGCTCGCTCCTTCTTTGAGGATCTTTCTTGACAGCGCAATGGCTGCGGCGTAGCCGGTGGCGTACTGGAAGACGTAATAGTTGCGGTAGAAGTGCGGGATACGCGCCCATTCCAGCGCGATCTGATCGTCCTGCACCACGTCCGGTCCGTAGTAGAGCGTATTGAGCTTGCGGTACTCGTCGCAGATGACGTCGGCGGTCAGCGTCGTGCCCTGCTGGTTGAGCGTGGCAATGCGCAACTCGAACTCGGCAAACATCGTCTGGCGGTAGAGCGTGCCCTTGAACTGGTCAAGGAAGTGGTTGATGAGATAGGCCCGCTGGCGCTTGTCGGTCGTCTTGCCGAGCAGGTATTCCATCAGCAGCGCCTCGTTGCAGGTCGACGCGACCTCGGCCACGAAGATCACATACTCTGAATACACCGTGGGCTGCGTCTTGTTCGAAAGATACGAGTGGATGGCGTGCCCCATCTCATGCGCGAGCGTAAACTGGCTGTCCAGCGTGCCGCTGTAGTTGAGCAGCACAAACGGATGCGCCGGCGTACCGGCCGAGTATGCGCCCGAGCGCTTGCCGACATTTTCATACACGTCGATCCAGCGGTTGTCAAAGCCTTCTTTGAGGATCTTGATATAATCCTCGCCCATGCACGAGAGCGCCTCGATCACCGTCTTCTTCGCGTCTTCAAAATCGATATGCACATTTACGTCGGCTACAAGCGGCGTGTACATGTCGTACATACGCAGCTCGTCCACGCCCAGCACCTTCTTGCGCAGCGCGACGTAGCGGTACATCTTGTCCATATTCTGGTGCACCGCTTCAATGAGATTGTGGTACACGCTCGTCGGCACCTCATTTTCGTCCAGCGACGCGTCGAGCGGCGCGGGATACTTGCGCATGTCGGCATAAAACTGCAGCTGCTTGACCTGCGCCTTCAAAAGCCCCGCACAGGTGTTGCGGAACTGGTCATAGGCCGCATAGTACGACGCATATGCGTTTTTGCGCAGCACGCGGTCGGCGCTCTCCAGGCACGGGATGTAGCTCGACTGCGTGACGGTGTGCAATTCGCCCTTGGCGTCGGCGGCGGGCTGGAACTTGAGGTCGGCATTGTCAAATACCGTATATACGTCGGACGGCGCCTGCGCCATCTGACTCGCCGCCGCCAGCAGCTTTTCTTCCGCTGCGCCGAGCACATGCTCTCGCTTGGCGCGGATGCGCGTCAGATGGCGGCGATACAGCTCCAGTTCCGGCGCATCCTGGTAAAACTGCTCCATTGTTTCGTCGGAAATCGACAGCAGTTCCGGCGTCTCAAAACTGAGCTTCTGCATACAGCCGATATATACTGACATAAACTGCCCGGAAAGGCCCTGATAATAGGAATTGCCGGTGTCCTGATCGCTGCGGCGCATGGCATAGCTTCCAAGCCGCTCGGCCAGAACCGTCGTTTCATCGTTCAGACGCAGATACGCCAGAAGCGCTTTTGCAGACTGTGAAATCTTTCCCGCGTAGCCGCCCAGGGCATCGCCTGATGCCTCCAACTGCTTTAGATCCTTCTGCCACAGCTCGTCGTTTGCATACAGATCCTCCAGCGCCCACTGATCCTTGACAGGCACCTCGCTTCTCAGTGGTACTTTCTTTGCCATAATATTCCTCCTGTGAATCATGATTTTTCTTATTCTATCACATTTCCTGCCGCTTCACAAGCAGCGTTTTCTCATTGACAAAGCGGCCGTTTCGTGCTACGCTACCCAAGATAAAATTTACCGCAATCTGAGGAAAACCGCCATGAAACAACAAACAAAAGGCTGCCTGACGCTGCTGCTGACGGCGATGATCTGGGGCGCTGCCTTCGTCGCGCAGAGCCAGAGTATGCAGTACGTCGGCCCGTTCACCATGCAGGCCACGCGCTTTTTGCTCGCGGCGCTGGTGCTGCTGCCCGTCATTTTCTTCTGCGACAGGCGCAGCCTGACGCAAAACCGCCCCGTTACCAGCGCCGACAAGCGGCGCTGCGCGCGCGCGGGGCTTGTATGCGGGCTGCTTCTTTTCGCCGCAAGCTCGCTGCAGCAGCTTGGCCTTTTGTATACCACGGTCGGCAAATCCGGCTTTATCACGGCGCTGTATATCATCCTTGTTCCCGTTGTCGGGCTGGTTTTGGGAAAGCGCGTGGGGCTGAGGATCTGGTGCAGCGTGGCCATCTCGCTGGCCGGATTGTATTTTCTGTGCATGCGCGGGGCGATCGGACTCAATCCCGGCGACCTTTTGACGTTCGGCTGCGCCGTCTTCTTTACCTTTCATATCATCTATATCGACGCCGTCGGCGGCCAGCTTGACGGCGTGCGGCTCTCGTGTATCCAATTTTTCATCTGCTCTGCCATCTCGGCTGTGTGCATGCTCCTGTTTGAAACGCCCTCGTGGCAGGCGATCGCCAGCTGCTGGCTTCCCATCATCTACGCCGGCGTGCTTTCCGGCGGCGCGGGCTATACGCTGCAGATCATCGGCCAGCGGACCACCCCGCCGGTGCTGGCCAGCATCATCATGAGTCTGGAATCCGTCTTCGCCGCGCTCTTTGGCTGGGTGCTGATCCGGCAGGCGCTCTCCGGCTGGGAGCTTCTCGGCTGCGCGCTCATGTTTGCCGCCATTATTTTGGCCCAGCTGCCAGGCAAAGCGGCAAAAAAGCCGACGTGATCGTCTGACCCGCTCGGATAAAGCCCCATATCAAACGCAAAAAAGCGGCAAGGTATGAAACCTTGCCGCTTTACTTCGCATTTCCTTATTTCTCCACGATCTCCAGCAGCTCCATCGGACATGCCTTGACGCAGATGCCGCAGGCGATGCACTTGGACGACGCGGGCGCCTCCTCGGCTTTTACCAGGACGCCGAAGGGACATGCCGCTTTGCACTTACCGCAGCCGGTGCAGAGCTTCTTGTTGATCATGTACACGCCCTTGGGGTTCTGCGTGATCGCGCCATATTCGCACGCCTGCGCGCACTTGCCGCACTGCACACATACCATGGGCCTGACATTGCCGTTTCGCTCGACGATGCGGATACACGCCTTATCCTGATGGAATTCTTTATAAAAAGCGGTAGAACAGGCGCGCACGCACTCGAGACATGCCATGCACTGCACGCCCTTTTTGACACTCAGCTTCTTCATGGAACGACTCCTTTTATCATAATCTTTTGATATTATACAAATCTTCGCGGGAATAATCAATACGCCTGCATGGATTTTTCAAAAATTGACAACGTCTGCCTGCGCTGCCAGCCATTGACTTGCCGCGCGCGCATAGCCGCGCGCATTTTACAGATACTACGAAAGAAACGATCGTGGCTTTGCCGCGATCCGCGTACCCTTTGACAAGCGACAGGGTACGATACCATATCAGGAGGAATTCAGATGAAACGTATTTTGATTCTTGCACTCACCGTTCTGATGCTGGCCGCCGTGCTCTGCGCCTGCGGCACCACCGCCTACGTGAGCGATCCGAACCGTGGCTACAGCAATGTCTCGACCACCCGCGACGGTACCGTCAACGG
>CAZWKZ010000075.1:3665-9829 GCA_964633935.1 uncultured Oscillospiraceae bacterium
GGCGGCTACGCGGGTACGAACGGCTATGCAGGCGGCATGACCGGTACAAACGGCTACGCCAACAGCGGTATGACCGGCTATGCCAACGGCAATACCACCACCGGCAACGGCACTACCACGACCACGACCACTGGCACCGCCCGCTCCGGCATGACCTCCGGCACAGGGATGGCCGGCGGCCAGTAATCGCGCAGACGCTTTGAATCACAGCGCACCGCACACCAAAACCGGCCGCTTTCGGGCGGCCGGTTTTGATATGCTGCGTCAGTGAAGAAGCGCTAGCCGTCGCACGGCGCTTCCATTTCCGGTCCCGGCACCTCGATCCCCTTTTCCAGAATGCATACGCCGCCATCTGATTTCGTCTGCGCAAAGCCATGCTTTTTGAAAAAGCACAGCGCCTGCCCGTTCTCCGCCCCCACAGCTGCGGCAAGCCGCTTTTTTCCAAGGCGGCGGAAGCAGCTGACAGCCTGACCGATGAGCTGGATCCCCAAAGCACGGCCGCGATAGCCCTCCTCCATGCCGCACGCCTCGATCCAGCCGGTCTCGCCCGGCGCATCGCGCAGATGGACAAAGCCCGCCTGCTCGGCGCCCAGCATGGCCGTAAACTGCACTCCTTCGCCGCGGAACCACATGTTGTAGTCTTTGCCGCCGCCCTGCCGCCACCATTTCTGGCGGGCAAAGGTCGAGATTTCATCGGACAGATGCGAATTGTCGTTGAGATACGCGAACTGGAACACGCCGTCTTCCAAGATGAGCTTCGACACGGCCGTGTTGTCGCAGTACGGCACCCACTCCGACCGGTTCAGCCGTTTCTGCACGCCGCGCAGCACGCATCCGTGCGAAAATATGGCGACGGTCTGTCCCTCATGTTCGCGCGCGATCTCCGCCAGCGCGCGCAGAAAGCGGTCGGTATACGTCTGCCAGCGTTCGCTGCCCTCGACGAACCAGACGCGCTCGTCATGGTTGAATTTGTACATATCCTCGGCCTCGAACCGCTCGAGATAGCCAAACGGCACATCCTCCCACCGGCCCAGGTTCACCTCGCGCAGCCGCGCGTCCGTGACAAGCGGCAGATGCTTTGGTACATACACCGCCTGGGCCGTTCTGCGCGTGCGGTAGAGATCGCTGGCATAGCACGCGTCGATGTGCACATCTGCGAAGCGCTTTTTCAGCGCCTCGATCTGCCGCAGTCCGTTCGGCGTGATCAGAGAATCATATTGGCCATGGATGCGGCGGTAGGCGTTTCCCTCCGCCTCGGCATGGCGCACTAGATAGATCGTCGTCATATCAAATCACCGTCACATAGCCCGTCAGCTGCTCGCGCATCTTTGCCGCGGCCTCGCGCGCGCGCTGGGCATAGTCCTCGCCCGTCTCAGAATGCTTTTGCCACGCAAGCGTGATCGACCGCCCGGCCATCACCACCGCGCCGTGGCCGAATTTATCAAACGCGCCGGCCGCGTCCTTGGCATAGCCCCCCTGCGCGCCGTAACCGGGCACAAGGAAAAACAGCCGGTCATATTTTTCACGCAGCCGTCTGAGCACCGCCGGGTTCGTCGCACCCACTGCCAGACCGATTTCGCTGTAGCCATTGCGGCCAAAGCAGTCTGCGCTCCAGCGCATGGCGAGATCGGCCATCACCTGATGCATCACCCGGTCGCCTGAAAGAAGATCCTGCACCTCGCGCGCGGATTTATTTGAGCTTCTGGCGATCAAAAACACATTTTTTCCGCCTTTGCAGTACTGCGTAAAGGGCTTGATCGCGTCGCTGCCAAGATATGCCGTCGTCAGCACGCCGTCGCACGCATACGGCGTAAAGCGCTGCTCGCCCACATGGATCCCGCCAAAGCACGCCGCAGCCATGTCCTCTGCCGCGCTGAACAGATCCGCGCGCATCAGATCCAGCAGCACATAATACCCCAGCTCCCGCGCGTAGGAAAGCACCCGCTGCATCGCCGCCGTGCCATCCGCGCCCAGCGCGCTGAAAGCGCCGGATACCACGCTCACGGCCGGCACCAGATCCTGCAGCGCGTCCAGTATCCCGCGGCAAAACGCCTCATACCCTGCCGCCGCGGCGGTAAGCGTATCGCCATGCGCCTCGCGCGCCGCCGCTTTGATTCCGGCGGGAAGCGCCTCGTACGTTGGGCACAGGCACACCATCGCCGGATTTTTCATCTTCCTGATTTTTTCCTGTAAGCTGTCGATCGCCATCAAAATACCTCCATTCGCCGCATCCGTTTTCTGTATTGTAACACAAAACGTGTTCTATGAACAGCAAAAAAGCGCAGAATTTGGCGCGGTTATGCCGGGCGCATCTGCAGATACTAGCTTCGGAGGGAGATGAGACGATGCAGGTAAAATCCTTTCTTGCAACGATGGGCGTGGGAATCGCCGTCGGCGCGCTGGGCGCGATGATGCTGCCGAAGAATTCCGAGGTCTATCAGACTGTCAACACCGCCGCCAAGACCATCCAGCAGGAGGCGGAGAAGGCCGTCAGCTCGATGACCTCCTCCAACTGATTGCGCCCGGAATACAGCAAAAAGGAAGGCACGCAGCCGCGTGTCTTCCTTTTTCCGGATACCGCGCGCGCTGCGCGCCCATTTTTTATCCGCCGCGCGCCCGCTACAGCGACCGCATCAGCGTCTGACACCAGGTAAACAGCAGCGCAAAGCAGCGCTCAAAATCGTATGCCCGCTCGTCCTTCAGTTCGATCGCAGTACGCAGAACTTCCCTGTCCCCGCCGGAAAGCAGCGGCAGCAGCTCCGCTTTGCTTTGGGCGAACAGCCCGGTTTTCAGATAGTACAGATTCTGCAAAATAAAAAACACGCCGCGATACGTACCAGGCAAGCGTGCGCGGTTTTTCTCAGCGCTGCCGTGGATATAGCGGTGGCACAGCTCGTGATACAGATTGTTGACGCTTGCCTTGACAAAATTCAGTACGTCCTTCTGCGACCAGTCCGGGACCAGCTGAGAAAGCGTTCCATAATAGTCCCTCGTGCTGTGCAGCAGATGGCAGATCTCCATGGGATTCCAGTTTGCAAGATCCTCTTTACTGCAGATAAAGCCGCAGGACTTTTCCGCGCCGGGCAGCGAATCGACCGCCTGCCGGTAGCTGTCCAGATCGGAAACGCACATGCCGTCGATGACCACCATCACATCGATATCGCTCTGCTGCGTCGCTTCATTGCGCAGATAGCTGCCCTGCAGGCCCACATAGACCAGTCTCGACCCAAGCCGCCGCTGCAAAAGTCCGGTCAGCTCAGACAAATACCGCGCCGCGTCAAACATGAAAACACACTCCTTTGCAGAAAACGGCCCAAAACGGGAAAATCATAAGAACGTGTACGTAAAAAATGCCAGGCTTCAACAGAAGCCTGGCATTTTGGTACGCCGGAAGGGACTCGAACCCCCGACCTACTGGTTCGTAGCCAGTCACTCTATCCAACTGAGCTACCGGCGCGTACCGCGCTTTACCGCGCCACAATATAGTAGCATAACCTGCCGCAAAATGCAAGTACTTTTTTCATTTTTTTGAAAATTTCACTTCCCGCCTACAGGCTCTGTAAAATTTCCGCCACCTGCTGCGGCGTGTAGTCATAGATGCGGTCACAGAACTGGCAGTCGATATGGATCGGCTGTCCCTCAGCCACGATCTGCTGCAGCTCCTGCCTGCCAAGGCTGATGAGTGTGGACGTGACGCGATCGCGGCTGCAGTAGCAGCGGTACTCCACCGGCGTCGTCTCTAGGATTTCCAGCGGGAAGTCCGACAAAACGGTCCTGAGCAGCGTCTCGGCGTCCATGCCGGTCTCCAGCAGCTTCGTGACTGCGCCGGCACGTTGGATGCCGCTTTCCAGCTTGCTGATCTGCTCGTCGGTCGCGCCGGGCAGCAGCTGCACCAGATATCCGCCCGCGGCCTTGACGCTCTGGTCGACGTCGACCAGCACGCCCAGCGCACAGGCGGTGGGCGTCTGCTCGCTCTGGGCAAAGTACTGCGTGATATCCTCGGCGATCTCGCCGGAGACCAGCGCGACGCTGCCGATATACGGCTCTTTCATCTGCAAGTCGCGGATCACGGTCAGCGTGCCGTCTTTGCCGACCGCCGCACCCACGTCCAGCTTGCCGCGGTATTTTTCCAACAGGCTGATCTGCGGGTTCTGCACATAGCCGCGCACATTTCCCATGGCGTCGGATACGGCCAACACCGTGCCCAGCGGTCCGCCGCCCTTGACCTGCACGGTGATCGAGCCGTTTTCGACCTTCTGCATGTTGCCCATCATGGATGTGGCAGAAAGCAGCCGCCCCAGCGCCGCTGTGGCAGTGGGCAGCGTTTTATGGATCTGCCGCGCGCGCTCGACCAGGTCCTTCGACGAGATGGCCACGGCCTTGAAGCAGCCGTCTTCTGAGATGGCGCGGACGATATGATCTTGCATTATGATTCCTTCCTTGCTGCAAAGTAGATGCGAAGCTCCGTCTGCGACGGTTTTTTCAGCTTCCGGTCGGCAAACTGCTCCACCTTGGAAAAGCCCGCTTCGCGCAGATACGTATCCAGTTCCTCCGGCGCATAGGCATACTCGGTATGCTCCTCCGCGCTGCGCCGCCATGCGCCGCCCTCACGCTGGAACAGATCCATCCCATAGCGGCAGACGTTCCGCCGCTGGTCAAACTCAGCCCGCCAGACGCAGTAGGTATCCTCATTTTCGTCGAGAAACACCTGCCCGTCGAGTCCCTTGAGCTTGTAGGGCGTATTGATATCGAAGATGAACACCCCGCCTGGGCGCAGCGCCTGATATACGCATGCAAACGCGCGCGCGCAGTCGGCGGGCTTCGTGAGATAGTTGACGCCGTCCAAACAGCAAACAACTGCGTCCACCGGAACCGGCAGACGCAGACGCTGCATGCGCTGACAGACAAAATACGGCGCGTTCTGCTCGAGCTGCGCGGCCTTCTGGCTGGCCACCGTCAGCATGTCCTGGCTTTGGTCGACTCCCAGCACGCGGTAGCCGCGCGCAGCCAGCTGCATGGACATCGATCCCGTGCCGCAGGCAAGATCCAGCACCGTCTCCGGCTGCAAGCAGTAACGGCGAAACAGCCGCTCATAAAACTGCAGGATCTTCTCGTATTCTACATCGTATGTGAGCCTGTCATATGACGCGGCCAGCGCTTCATACGCGCTCACGCCTTGTCCTCCGCGTCCATGCGGGCGAACACCGCGCGGTACGTATCGGTGCCATAGTTCAGGCTGCGGTTGACGCGGCTGATGGTGGCGCTGCTGGCGCCGGTCTTTTCCAAAATGTCATTATAGATCAGTCCGTCGTTGAGCAGGCGCGCCACTTCAAAGCGCTGCTCCATCGCCTTCAGCTCGGACACTGTGCACAGATCGACAAAAAAATGATAGCACTCGTCAACGTCCTTCAGCGATAAAATCGCGCGGTACAGCTCGCTCTCAGGATCGGAGCGCTTCGAACGATTATTCAAGGCAATATCCCCTTCTATGTTTGTTGGTTCAATTTTAACATGCTAAACCATAAAAGTAAAGGTTATTTTCGCAGATGCGCAAAGAAACCGGCGCTTTCACGCCGGTTTCGTAAAATTCATTCAATCCTTGTTGAAGATCTTGAAGATCTCGTCGATATCGTCGATATCCTCGGCGGCGGAAGCCCTCGCCTTCTCGCTGGCAGCGGAGTAGGCGCCGATCTTGTTGACCGGCTGCGCCTGCTTCTTCTCGTCAAAGCCCGTGGCGATAACGGTCACGCGCATCTCGTCTTCAAACTTGTCGTCGAACGCAGCGCCAAAGATGATGTTCGCCTCGGGATTTGCGGCCTCCATGACGATATTCGCGGCGGTCTCCACGTCGTCCAGACCCAGCTCGGTCGAGCCTGTGATGTTGATCAGAACGCCCGTCGCGCCGTTGATGGACGTCTCGAGCAGCGGGCTGGAAACGGCGGCCATAGCGGCCTGCTCGGCCTTGTCGCGGCCGGAGGCGGTACCCACGCCCATGTGCGCGTGGCCGGCATCCTTCATGATGGCGGACACGTCGGCGAAGTCGAGGTTGATGATGACCTTCTCGGAGTACGCGACCAATTCGGAAATGGAGCTGACGGCCTGCTTCAGCACGTCGTCCGCGATACCAAAGGCGTTGGCAAAGGTGATCTTCTCGTCGGTGACAA
>CAZWKZ010000076.1:0-9817 GCA_964633935.1 uncultured Oscillospiraceae bacterium
GCGCATGTCGGTGCGCCCCGACGGATCGCCGATCATGGTCGTGCCGCCGCCGATGAGCGCGATGGGCCGGTTGCCTGCCATCTGCAGCCGCTTCATAAGCGTGAGCGCCATGAAATGGCCGGCCGTCAGGCTGTCGGCCGTGCAGTCGAAGCCGATATAGAACGTGGCCTTACCGGCGTTGATCATCTCGCGGATCTCGTCTTCGTTCGTCACCTGCGCGATCAGCCCCCGCGCCTTGAGTTCCTCATAAATACCCATTGTGTGTTCTCCTTGTATCAGTTTGAGATTCTATAGACAGTTTTCTTATGCTACCACATCAGGCGCCTGCCGCAGTGCGGGCAGATCGCGTCGTCTGCATCATGAAGCTCGCCGCAGCCGTCACAGACAATCTGTGCGATCCCGCTTCCCACTTCCGCTGGCACGTCTTCTGCAAGATAAAATTCCAGCCGCCTGCAGCGCTCACAGCAGTCGATATCCACGCACAGCGCGCCGGAAAAGAGATTGCTCAGATGCCCAAGGAGAAGACTGTACTTTCCCTCCTGCAGTCGTGTCTGCCCGATATTGCGCATGGTTCCGCCGCAGCCGCAAAGCTTCGTGCGCATACGCTGCGCCTCCTTTCAAAAAAAGCCCCCTGCTCATACGAGCAGAGGGCGAATGAACGCGGTACCACCTCTGGTTCGCCGGTATCTTGCGATACGGGCCTTAGCGAGCGAAAAACGCTCTGCGCGGTAACGGGCGCGGCCGGCACACTCCTACTGCGTTTGGTTCAGAGGGCAGCTCCAGGATGTATTCCCAACCCCGCGCACACCTTCTTTCACCAACCGAAGGCTCTCTGCGTGCTGACGGCGAAGGTACTTCTTCCCTTCTACGCTGTAGCAATTTCAAGTGGATTATACAAAACGCGAGCCGGTTTGTCAACCGTCTTCCCGCAGCGTACACGGCTCAATCCCCTGCTTCCCACCGGCTGTAGGGAACGAACGAAAACGTGATGTCGTTTGGACTGTCATAGTAATAATACTGCCCCATCTTCTGCGATTCGCCCTCATGCACATACTGCGCGTATGGATAGCCTGGAAGTGTGATCTGCGTTGCGCCCTGCGCCATCTGCTGCTCGATATACGCGCTGCGCAGATCCTGCGTGCGGCCGTTCCAGAACGTGATCCACAGTACGCCGCAAAGAAGAGCGCATGCTGCCAGCGCCAGCGGCCAGCGCAGCGCGCAAGCTGCTTGCGGCGTTTGATGCAGACAATTGCGGCCAATGCAAAGCAGCACGCAGACCAGCAGCATGTGCATCGGGTACAGGCAGCGCGGCCCGATCGGGTGCACGACCAGCAGCGGCAGCAAGAGCAGCGCCGCAGCACCCAGGAAAAGAAGCGATCTGACCTTGACGGCACGATCGCTGACGCCCACGCACAGCGCGATCACAAGCGCGCACAGGTAGCCCAGCGAAAACACCACGTCTAACGAAAGCGACAGCCAGAACACGTGGCGGTTATACGCCATCTCAAGCAGGATCTTCTGATTGCAGTAGAAAAATGCCGGCGAAAGCGCCAGCAGCGTCAACCCCGCGCACTTGGCGTGGGCAGCGCGCTTTGACGCGGGCCTTGCCCTGCATAGCAGCAATGCGCACAGCGCGCTCAAAGGCGCGATGATCAGCCAATTATCCTCAAAAAGCGTGTGCGTGATGATCGGAATATTCTGCTGCATGACAGCAAGCAGACCGGAAACGCTGCCTGCCATCTCGCGGTAGCCCTCGTGTCCGATGTTCCGGTATCCTGGCGCAAGAAACATCAGCGCCGCGCCAAGAAGCGCGCCGGCAAAATGCCCTGCCAAGCGGGCATCGAACCGCCCGCGCCGCACGCGCAGAACGATGCAAATCGCGCCCGAGAGCAGGCATACGCCGATCGTAACATTCTCCACAAAGAGCTGCGTAGAAAGCCCCAGCAGCAGAAATTGCACGCAGCGCAGCATGGAGAATGAGTCCGCGTTCTCGTCCATAATCTGCCGCGCAGCCATATGCAGATATACAAGCAGCAGCAAGACCGGCGGTACATAATTAAAAAAGCCAGCGGCCCAGGCGTAGCTCTGCGCAAAGACCTCCGCCGGGAGCGCAAGCGTCAGTGCCAACGCCGTCAAAATCCCATACAGCTTTTGAATCCCGCAGGCACGGCAGACGCCGGCAAACACGCCAAGCAGGATCGCGCACCGGACCAGCTCGCGCAGCGGCTTGGAGCAGCCCAGCATACCAGAAAGAAAATTACCCAGCAGGCGGCCGTTGGTTGTCATATAGTGCTGGCGCGCGGTAGAGATTCCCTGCCTAATAGCGTCCAGCAGCGTCATATTCTGCGTGCGCGCGGTGAAAAACCAGTCGTCGCCGGATACCGGAAAGCCATAGGAAAGCAGCAGTAAAAATAGATAGACTGCAAGCAGCAGGAAAACGTACCGGCTGCGCGGCCGGCGGATTTGCAATGACAGACGCATGATTCTCCTTCCTGTTCTTTCCAGCACTTTGAAAACTGGCCGCTAGATGCCCGCCGCGCATGGCTAGCCGCCGAGCATCTCTGCTGCGCTCTGCAGCGTGGTCTGCGTGATGTTCACCCCGCCGATGATGCGGGCAAGCTCGCGCGTCCTGCCTTCAAAATCCAGCGGCGTGACGGCAGTATAGGTCCTGCCGCCGCGTTCAGACTTTTCGATCAAAAAATGCGTGTCTGCCAGCGCCGCGAGCTGCGGCAGGTGCGTCACGCAGAGCACCTGCTTATTTTTTGACACCGCGCGCAGCTTTTCTGCTACCTTCTGCGCGGCGCGGCCGCTGACGCCTGCGTCGACCTCGTCAAAAATGAGCGTCGGAACGGCGTCCTGCTCGGCCAGTACGTTCTTGATCGCCAGCATAATGCGCGCCAGCTCGCCGCCGGAGGCGACCTTGCTCATGGGCTTCAAGCTCTCGCCGGCGTTGGCCGACATCAAAAACCGCAGAGCATCCGCGCCTGTGGGACCAGGCTCGACCGGCTCGAACTGGCAGACGAACTGCACGTTCGGCATGTCGAGCTGGGCAAGCTCGTCTTGGATGCGCGCTTGCAGCTGCCCGGCTGCGGCAGCGCGCGTCTCGTGAAGGACCTGCGCCGCGTCTTGCAGCGTCTGGTCCAGCTGCCGCAGCTGCAGCTGCAGCTTTTCGATGCGGTCGGAGGAGAGTTCGATTTCATCGAGCCGCTGCTTTGCGTCCTCATAGAACGCGAGCACGTCCTCGACCGTGGCGCCGTATTTACGCTTCAGCCTGTGCAGCGCATCCAGCCTCGATTCGATCTGCTCAAGCTCTTCGCCGGAGTAGGTCAGATCGTCGAGCAGCGCGCGCAGCTCGTCTGCCGCGTCCTGCACGCAATAAGACAGCTCTTCTACCTGTTTTGCCGATGCCGCTAAATCGTCCGAGTAGCGACTCACGCGCGAAAGCGCGCGCGCAGCTTCGGCGATCAGCCCGGCTGCGCCGTCAGATGATTCGTCGCCGTAGAGCGCGCCCACGGCGCTCTGCAGCGCCAGGGTGAGCTTTTCCGCGTTCTGCAGCGTCTTTCTGCGCGCCTCTAGCGTCTCATCTTCGCCAGGCGTGAGCTGCGCGCGCTCGATTTCCGCGATCTGATCGTGCAGCGTCTGCTGCAGTCGGAGCTTTTCTCCCTCGTCCATCGACAGCCGCTCGATCTCGCGCCGCACGCGCTGCGCGGCCTCGAATGCCTGTAGATACGTCTGCCGCTGCGGCGCATTGTGCGCAAACAGATCCAGCAGCGTCAGATGGCTGGCCTCGTCAAACAACTGCTGGGAATCGTGCTGGCCGTGGATATTGACCAGAAGCGCGCCGAGCTTTTTGAGCATCGCGACGGTGACGGGCTTGCCGTTGACGCGGCAGACATTTTTCCCGTCAAGATAGATCTCGCGCTGCACAAGAAGCTCGGCCGGGTCATAGTCGATCTGATGCTCTGTGAACCACTGGGCATCGGGCGCAGGCGAAAACACGGCGCTGACGCTGGCGCGGTCGCTGCCTGTGCGGATGACGTCTCGGTACGTCCGCTCGCCCAAGATCGCGGAGATGGCGTCGATCACGATGGACTTGCCCGCGCCGGTTTCGCCGGTGAGGACGTTGAAGCCGCGGTCAAAGCAGATATCCGCCTGCTCGATGACGGCGATATTTTCAATGTGGAGCACACTTAGCATAAGTAACCTCCAGCTGCGTATAAGCGCCTAACGCGAGATCTGCGATTTGATCTCTGCGCACAGCGCTGCGGCGGATGCAGAATCCTTCATTACGATAAAACAGGTGTCGTCGCCGGCCAGCGTGCCGATGATCTCCGGCAGCTGCATCTTATCCAGCGCCGAGCACGCCGCAGACGCAAGGCCGGGCATGGTTTTGATGACGATCATGTTCTGCGCGCTTTCAGCGCTCGTGACGCATTGCTGATAGATGTTGTTCAGCCGTGAGGAAAACATCTGCTCGGCGGGGCCGGCGGCCTGATAGCGGTAGGTCCCGTTCGGGCCAAGCTCTTTGATGATGCGCAGCTGCTTGATATCGCGCGAGATGGTCGCCTGCGTGGCCTGAAAGCCGCAGGCCTTCAGCTCGTCCAGCAGCTGCTCCTGCGTTTCGATGTCATGATCGGCGATCAGCGCCAGGATCTTGTTCTGTCGGTTGGATTTCATCGTATCACCTCTGCCTGTCAATGAATTTTTTGTTCAGGATCTCAAAAAAGCTGGTCTGCTTGAGCCGCACGAGCTTTGTGACCCGTTCCGAGCATTTGGCAGTAATGACGTCGCCGGTATTGAGCCGGAACGCCCGCCCGCCGTCAAGCGACAAAAACGCATTGTGCCGTCCGATCTTGCCGATGCGCACGGAGATCACGCGCCGGGGCGAAACGACGATGCTCTTGGCAAGCATCGCGTGCGCGCAGATGGGCGTGATGAGCAGATTCTTGGCCGACGGCTCTATGATCGGCCCGCCGGCCGACATGGAATAGCCGGTCGAGCCTGTTGGCGTGCAAACGATCAGACCGTCGCCGGAAAAGCTGGTTGCCTCGACTCCGTCGCAGCAGACGGTGAGCTGGATCACACGCGCAATCGCGCCCTTGGTGATGACCGCGTCGTTGAGCGCCGTTTCCCGCAGCAGCGTCTGTCCCCCGCTTGTGAGCGTGACGTCGATCATGCTGCGCGGCTCAAGCGTGTACTCGCCGGCGGCAATTTTTTGCAGCAGCTCCAATTCGCTGGCCTCCAGCTCGGCGATAAAGCCCATGGTGCCGATATTTACGCCCAGCACGGGGATATTGTGCGCCGTTGCGATCTTCGACGCGTGCAAAATCGTCCCGTCGCCGCCAAAGCAGATGAGCATATCCGCGCTGCGGATTTCGGCCTTTAGATCGGAAAACGTCAGCTGCGGCGGCAGCTGATAGTCGCGGTCGACGTCGAACGGCAGGCACATGGCCACCGCCACGCCGGCGTCCTCAAGGATCTGTTTCGCCTGCTCGGCATATTTGAACTGCTTGTCCCGATAGGGATTGGGGGTCATGACAACTTTCATGGCTTATCCTTTCAGCGCTTCATGCGCCTGCGCGACCAGCGCGGCGGGGTCGATCTGACAGACAGGTCCGGACTGCATCGAAAGATGCCCCAAAAACTCGATATTCCCCTCCGGTCCCTTGACCGGAGAATACGTAAGGCTGCGCAGCGTAAAGCCGAGCGCGGCAGCCAGTGAAAGGAAGGCCTGCAGCACTTCCTCATGTACGGCGGGGTCACGGACGACGCCCTTTTTGCCGACCTTTTCCTTGCCGGCCTCAAACTGCGGCTTGATCAGGCACAGCACCTGCCCCGTAGGCTTCAAAAGCTTCTGAATGACCGGCAGCACGAGCTTGAGCGAAATGAACGATACGTCCACCACAGAAAGATCCAGCGGCTCGCCGAGATCGTCCGGCGTGACGTAGCGGATATTGGTCCGCTCCATTACGACCACGCGCGGATCGGAGCGAATTTTCCACGCCAGCTGGCCATAGCCGACGTCGATGGCGAAAACCTTGCGCGCGCCCTGCTGGAGCAGGCAGTCGGTAAACCCGCCCGTGGACGCGCCGGAATCGCTGCACACAAAGCCCGTGGGATCGACGCCAAAGTCGCGCAGCGCCTTTTCCAGCTTCAGCCCGCCCCGGCTGACATAGGGACAGGCGCTGCCGCGCACCTCGACGCTTGAAGCTATGTCGACCTCAAGTCCGGCCTTGTCCGCCTTCTGACCATTTACATAGACCTCGCCCGCCATAATGGTGGCCTGCGCCCGGCTGCGCGAGGGGCAAAGACCGAGACTGACCAGCAAAACGTCCAACCGCTCTTTATGCTTCATGGTGTGCGACCTCCTGCATCAGGCTAAAAATCCTGTCGGCATCCAGCCCGGCCAGCGCGCGCAGCTCGGATACGCTGCCGTGCGTGGCGACGCGCTTGCCGAGCGAGCGGTGCGCGCAGGAAAACCGGACGCCGCGCTCGGTCAGCGCTGAACATATGCGCGGGGCGATACATGCCTGTTCCGCGCATTCTTCAACGATCAGAAGTTTGCCCGTTTTTTCCACGGACGCCGCGACGGTGTCAATATCCAGCGGAGCAAGCATCGGCAGCTTGATCACCTCCGGCCGGATACCAGCCTGGCGGCAGCGCGCCGCAGCTGTCAGCACGTCGTTGATGGTCGTGCCGTAGGTGACGGCGGTACAGTCGCTCCCCTGCTCGATTACCGGCGATTCGGCGCAGTCGGTATATTTGCCCTCGCCGCCGCGCGGATAGCGCACGGCCACGGGACCGCTGCAGGAGAAGATCGCCTCGTGCAGCATCCGGCGCAGCTCGGCAAAATTGGCCGGCGCGTAGACGCGCATGCCGGGGATCTGCGGCAAAAAGCCGGCGTCAAATACGCCGTGATGCGTCTCGCCGTCCTCGCCGACCAAGCCTGCGCGGTCGACGGCAAAGACGACGTGCAGGTGCAGCAGCGCCACATCGTGCAGAAGCATGTCGTAGGCGCGCTGTAAAAACGTGGAATAGATCGCCACGACGGGGACCAGCCCTTGCTTTGCCATGCCGGCGGCCATCGACACCGCGTGCTCCTCGGCAATGCCGACGTCAAAAAACCGCTCTGGGAACCTGCGCGCAAAGCCGCTTAAGCCCGTGCCCTGCTGCATCGCGGCGGTGATGGCGCACACACGGGCGTCCTGCTTGGCGTACTGCTCAAGCGCGCGGCCAAATTCACCTGAAAAGCTTCCCTCGCCGCTGGCGTTGACAAAGCCTGTCTGCGGGTCGAACCGGCCCACGCCGTGAAAATCCTGCGGCGCGCGCTCGGCAGGCGCATAGCCCTTGCCCTTTTGCGTGATGAGATGCACAAGCACCGGCTCGTTCAGCCGGATGGCCGTTTTGAGCGCAGCGGCGATATCGCCCGTATTGTGCCCGTCGATCGGTCCGAGATAGGTAAAGCCCAAGTTTTCAAACAGCGTCGTACCGATCAGGCTCCGCCGCAGCCGGGCCTTGAGCTTGTGCGTAAAGGCGTAGAGCGCCTGTCCGCCGGGAATTTTTGATGTGATGTTGCGGTAGCGGAGCTTTAGATTGATATACCGCGGGCGCAGCCGCGCGCGCGCCAGATAGCGCGAGATCGCGCCTACATTCGGCGTGATGGACATGCCGTTGTCGTTTAGGATGACGATCATTGGCTCGCGGCTGCCGCCGGCGTTATTCAGCCCCTCGTAGGAAAGCCCTCCTGTGAGCGCGCCGTCGCCAAGCAGCGCCACCACGCGGTAATCCTGCTTTTCCAGCGTTCTGGCCCGCGCCATACCGAGCGCCACCGACACTGCGTTTGACGCATGGCCGGCAATAAACGCGTCGTGGACGCTCTCACAGGGCTTGGGAAAGCCTGCAAGGCCGCCGAGCTTGCGGAGCGTGTCGAACCGCCCCATTCGCCCGGTGAGCAGCTTGTGCACATAGCACTGATGACCTACGTCAAAAACCAGCCGGTCACGGCTCGTGTCAAATACCTTGTCAATGGCGAGCGTCGTTTCAACGATGCCGAGATTCGAAGCCAAGTGCCCGCCTGTCTGCGCCACATGCTCGATGAGAAACGAGCGGATCTCTTGACACAGCTGCGCGTCCTGCGCGCTGGTGAGCGCAAGCAGATCCTCGCGGCAATGGATGGACTGTAAAATCATGAAAAACCTCTTTGGTCTGCGCGATTATTTTTTTCTGCGCAGTTTTTCCGGCAGCGTTCTGAAAAAATGCAGCACGCGCGCCGCCAGGCGCACGACCTGGGTGCTCGACTGCATGGCGACGGTCTTGCCGCACGCCTTGCCGCCGACAGTAAGTCCCGCGACCAGCGCGGACATGAGCAGATTCAAAACGGTCTCGCGCCATCCCGGCCGCAGCAGCAGCACGCGCGCGGCAATGACTGCCGACGCAGAGCCTGAGATAACGCCGCAGATATCGCCGATGACGTCGTTGCAGAACGACGAGACGCGGTTGGCGTTGCGGATCAGCCGCAATGCGTCGACGGCCTCGGGAATTTTTCTCGAGGCCATGGAATGAAACGGCGCTTCGTCGGCGGCCGTCACGGCCACGCCGATAACGTCAAAGATGATGCCGATGAGTACGATACAGATGAGGATGATGAAAGAAACGACAAGACCGGAGCCTTCCAGCAGATTGGACGAGACGAAGGACATCACCGCAGAGATGAGCATCGTGAGCAGGAAGATCAGAACGAGCCACTGATAGTCGGGACCGGGCTTTTTTCCGGCCTTTTTCTTTTTTTGTTGCGACACAAAAACCCTCCAAATGCGCCAAGCGCTTCCGCGCATACCGCGCGGAAGCAGGAAACGGCATATTGCAATGGCAGCAAATATGATTAATCTTACGGCTTAGGTCGGGTTTGTTTTCCCCGTGCGCAACCCCCCGTCGCCGGCGGGGCGGTTTCCCTTTGATACGCAAGCCGGCACGTTGCCAATACCGGTACCCGATTGCCACTTAGTCCGTACCGCAATCCCATATTTGCTCGTTTTAAGACAGCCTAGGTGCTTTCCACAACGGTCTGCCCCGGCTCTTATCCTCTTTTGCAAACAGACTTTCAAGGAGATATCGCCCTGACCCCAAGGCCATGGAGCCGGACGCTTGGCTCCCCTTTCCCGACCTGTTCACGCAAGGCAGGCTACGCTGCACACAGCGTTCACGGCGTAAAGCCGGGTAGCACCGCAATGCAGGTTCATATCCGGTATCGTACAGAAGTCGCTTACCACATGGGGAGTACGCTCCTGCACAATAGCCGGTCTCCACAGCAGCAGGGTCACGGTCTCTATGCCATTAAAGACTGCCCTGAAGCCGCAGGCGTAACGCCTTCCCCCAGCATCCACCCCAGACTGGGCGTAAGAAGCAGACACCAGAGGTTTCACAGATGTGCCCTTCAAAGGATTTTTAGGCCCTTCCCCGAATCCGGTTGGACCGACTAGGATACTGCGCCATTGCAAGATGAAGTATAGCATATTTTTTTTGCATATACAAGCGGATATTCATAAATATGTAGCGCTGCGCGCCGCCTATGGCGGCGCGCAGCGGCTCGCATCAATACTCACGGAAAGCCAGAAGCTTTGCCGTTTGCGTCAAAAACTCGCGGTCGGAGAAGCACTGCAGCGCATCGATGGCGCGCGCGGTCTGCTCTTCGATGATCTTTGCGCACGCGCCGACGCCGTACAGGCTGACAAACGTGCTCTTGTTCGTATCCATGCCCGTGGCCTTGCCCATCTTTGCCGTGTCGCCAAGAACGTCCAGCATGTCGTCTCGCACCTGA
>CAZWKZ010000077.1:0-9475 GCA_964633935.1 uncultured Oscillospiraceae bacterium
TTTTGCAGCATATCCTCCAGGTTGACCAGATCGCAGTTGTGCATATGCTGGGCGAAATAGTCGGCGTCGTGGAAGTGGATGATGCCGGCCTCGTGCGCCTCGACGACCTCCTGCGGCAGCAGCAACCGGCGCGTCAGATCCTTGGAGACCTCGCCCGCCATATAGTCGCGCTGCACGGAGTTCACGCTGGGGTTCTTGTTCGAGTTCTCCTGCTTGACCTCCTCGTTGTTCGATTCGATCAGCGTGAGGATCTTCTCGTCGGTCGTATTCGATTTTCTGACCAGCGTCCGGTTATAGCGGTAGGTGATGTACTTCTTCGCCACCTCGTACGCGCCGTGCGCCATGATCTGATGCTCGACCAGGTCCTGGATCTCCTCGACCGACAGCGCCCGGTTCATCGACTGACATGCCAGCTCCACGCTCTCGGCGATGCGCCGGACCTGCATGGGGGTGAGCCGGTCATCCTCCTCCACCACGCTGTTGGCCTTGGTGACGGCGGCGATGATCTTCATGATATCAAATACGGCCTCTGAGCCGTTGCGCTTGATGATCTTCATATCTGCGCGCTCCTTTCTCTGTCTGTCTATTTCACAGTTTTCCTGCATCACACACTAAATATTGAAGCAAACCCTGCATCGCAGGCACAACATCTTGTGCCCGCAGGAACAATATTACTCGAAAGCGTCTTCTGTGTCAAGAGCTTTTTGGGAAAAAATCAAAATATTGTGTCTCAAGGCGCAAAACGCGGCCGTGAAACACAACATCTTGTGTTTCACGGCTCAAACTGCGCGCAAGCTCCGCGCTGCGCGGCGCTTCAATAGTCGAATTTGCAGTAGTTATAGGCGTTGATGACGCGGGTCTCTCCGCGCACGGTGCGCTGCGGGATATCCGCGCCGTAGTCGCGGTGGACATGGCCATGGACAAAATATTTCGGCTGATAGCGCTCCAGCAGCTCTGGGAAGCAGGAAAATCCGCGGTGCGCGACGTTGTCCAGATCTCCCATGTCCCGCCCCGGCGCGTGGGTGAGCAGGATATCGAACCCCTGCCGCTTCCACAGCTGCAGCCGCAGCCGCTGGATCCGGCGGCGCATCTGCCGCTCGGTATACATGTTCTCGCCCGCGCGGTAGCGGTACGAGCCGCCCAGGCCCAAGATCCGCAGCCCCTGGCAGACGACGATCTGATCCTCGGCGCAGATGCAGCCCTCGGGCGGAGCCTGGCGGAAGCCGTCGTCGTGGTTGCCGCGGACATACACCAGCGGGCAATGCGCAAGCGTCGCTAGAAATTCCAGGTATTCCCGCCGCAGATCGCCGCAGGCCAGAATCAGGTCAAATTCGTCGAGCTTGCCCGGCGTATAGTAATCATAATAATATTTCGCCTCTGTGTCCGCCACAGCCAGTATTCTCACGTTGCGCGCCTCCCGCCGCCCCCGGCCGCTGTCTGCCGAAGAGCGCTCAGTTCTGTTTTTCCTTGGTAGAAGGGACTCCCACAATGCCCACCGTGGCCTTCCCCGTGTCGCTCAGCTGCTCATACGCGGGGATCGTGCCCACGATATTGTCCACCAGATAATCCATATTGATGATATCCTCGGTGCTGAGCGTCTGCTTTTCGCCGATGATCTGCCGGCCGTCCTGCGCGTACAGCGGCCCGCGGAACGGGCTGCAGCTGCCGCTGCAGATGCCGTCGCGCAGCAGCGCCGCCAGCCTTTTCACGCCCTCCGGCAGCTTGTTTGAGCAGTGCAGTCCCACCACGCCGGCAGACAAGCCCCAGTAGTAGTTTAACGCCTTGCGGCTCTCCTGATACTCCAGGCGGAAGGCCTTGCTGCGGATGCGCTGCAGCATGGCCTCATAATAGGCGCCCCACTGCCAGACGGGCATGGCAAGATCCACCCGTCCTTCTTCGCTCATCAGACACAGCCCCGCGCCGCACTCCTTCCAGCCGCCCATGCGCGCCAGATCCTGCGCGGAGATGAGCCGGATGCCCCGCTCGGTCAAGCGTGTGGCGGCGTCCTCGCTGCCGCTGACCGAGGACCATTCCAGATATACCCGCGCCACAGGGTTGGTCAGCTGCACGCCCAGGGCAAAGGCATTGATGCCCGCCACCTGGCCGAAGATGGGATAGTCGCAGACGTAGCCCACATCGTCGCCGCCGGCCAGCGCGCCCGCGATCGCGCCGCTGATGAACTTCACCTCATACATTCTGGCGTAATAAGTGCGCACATACCGGTGCGAGGTATTCAGCGAGCAGTTGAGGATCGTCGCCTCGGGGTGATCGACCGCCGCGCGCAGGCTCGCCGGCAGCAGGCGCGGCGAGGTGGTAAAGATCACGCTGCAGCCGTCTGCGATCGCCCGCTCAATCACGATCAGCGGGTCCCCCTCCAGCGCGTTATAGTACGCCTCTGTCTGCACCTCGCCGGAAAAAACCAGCTCCACATGCTTGCGCCCCAGCTCGTGGCCGTAGATCCAGCCGGACTCCTCCGGCGTTTTATCGTGGATAAAGGCCACCTTCATCAGCTTCGGCGCCGCTTTGGGCAGGACCTTGGATAACAGGTCTGTTCCCTTTTTCTCCTCCGGGGTCAGCTTGACGTCGATGGGCGCGGCCTCCTGCTGCAGACTGATCTCCTCCCAGGCCCGCGCCACCGCCTTTTTGATCTCCGCCGCGCCCTGTCCGCGCAGACTGGCGTAGCCATAGATCTGCATATAAGCCAGCATGGCGTCGCCGATGGTGGAGCTGAGCCGCTGGCCGCCGTTGGCCTCATACGCCTGCCGGAAGTAGTAGTAGGCTGTGGAAAAATGGCTGCGGTCCTCCTGTGTCCACGCCTCGCCGGGCCGCTTTCCAACCAGCTCCTGCAGGCGCGCATAGCTGCCCGCCTTGGAGAATTCCACAAAGTTCACGCGGCTATACTGGTAAAAGTCCACAAATTCGTAGTAGAGGTCTACCTCCGGCGTCTCGCCGCGCCTGGGCAGGATACGCGTCACCTGCGCGTAGACGCTCTGCGCGCCAAAATACTTCAGCACGCTCACCCGCTTATGTCCTTCCTCGACATAGTAGCGGTTCATATACTCATACGCCTTGATGGGGTCGCGGATGCCCTCCTCCAGATGCGCCTGGCACAGCCGCTTCCATTTGCTCGCAAATTCCGATTCCGCGTCCATCAGCGGCATGAAATCCCGGGCAAAGGCCTGCTGCCGGCCGACGGTCTTGGTGCCGACGATGAATTCCATCGGGATCTGAACGGTGCCAAGATTGGCCGCGCTCAGTTGGTTATCCTTGTCGACCAGCTCGTCGAGTGCGGGCAGATATGGGTCTTCGCCCCCCGCCACACAGGCGCGGTATTCCTTCTGCGCTTTTTTGAGCGCGTCGCTGTATTCGCTAACAGGCATACTGTCATCCTTTCCTGTTTCTGCGTTTGGCAAGCCTTACCACCGGTTGACGACCTTCTCCGCAAAGCCAAAGAACTCTCTGACCGGCAGCACGGTCCCGTCGTCGAGCGTGATGCGGCCCGTAAAGCGGCCGAAGACCTGATGCTGGTCAGATTTGATCACGCCCACGCTCGTATACGCGCTGCGGTCGAGCACCGGCGCGAACTCCATATAGAAGCGGTTATCGTCGCTGGTAAACGTCCAGGGCGCGAGATAGTCCTCTTTTCCATCCTTCATCGGGATATGGAACGTGACCTCGCCGAGCTTGTGGAGCTTGCCGTCATAAAACAGCGCGTTCTCCGTGGCGGCGGCGGTGTTGCCGAAGCCGTAGCCGATGTTCCAGCCGAACGGCACGCCGTCCAGCTCGCCCGAGGCGCTGCCCCAATACCAGGTGTTCTGGTAGGTCCACACGCCGCGGCCCCAGTCGAGCACGGCAAAGAATCGGTCCTTCGTCAGCTCGAAGCGTTTGCCGCCCAGCTCGATCCAGCCCTCGGCGCGCATGCAGTTGATTTTCTGATTGTAGTAAAAATGGCCGGGCTTGTCAAACGGCGTGGCAATGACCATGCTCTCGTCCGGCGCGTCGGTGAGCGAAACGATGCCCTCGATCGCGTCCTTGCCCTGAAAACGGTCCATGTGAAAGCTCAGCATGCGCGCGCCGTCGGCATGGTAAAATGCCATTGCGTAGCCGCCGCGGGAAACCTCGCTCGCGCCGTCCAACGACGTCTCGGGCAGTTTCGTCCTGCCCATGGGCAGCAGGCGCATGGGGCTTTTGGTCCTCTCCCAGCGTTCGTCAAAGTTTAAAAATGAAATCGAATCCAGGCCCATGTAGCCGTTGTCCGCGATGGTGAGCGCGAGGCCGATATGCCCGTCGGTAATGAGATAATAATCCCACTCCTTGATCCGCATGGGGCTTACCTTGATATCCGCGCGGCAATACTGCGGCAGGAGGCGCCTTGCCCAACCAGGCTCGCGCAGATTGCCGTCGGTGTCAAGCAGCGGCCCGGCGGCAAAGATCTCATGCTGCTGTTTCATGTTGCTTCCTCCTTCGGCAGATGCTGTTCCAAAAAGTTTTCCAATGCCGACTGCACGCGCGGCCGGTCGGTGAGATAGCTGCGGCCGTGCTCGGCGCCGTCGACCAGCACGATCGACTTTTCGCTTGTGCACGCGTCATACGCCTGCTGCGACATCTGGCACGGCACGAACGTATCGGCCTTGCCGTGGACGAACAAGATCGGATAGTTCGCGTGCGCCACGGCGGTAAGCGTACTGGCTTCGTGTAGGCCAAAGCCTGCGGCCAGCTTCGTCGCCGCGTTCGTCACCGCCAGCACCGGTCCCGCCGGCACACGCCGCATATACGAATGCATCACGTGCTTCATAATGGCGTACGGCTCGGTAAAGCCGCAGTCGGCCAGAATGCCGCGCACATTTGCCGGAAACGCAAAGCACGACGCCATCAATACCGTCGTCGCACCCATCGAAAGCCCCGCCAAAAACAGCGGATGCTCCAGCCCCAGCAGCTGGGAGGCGTACGTCACCCACGACAAAACGTCATACCGCTCGCGCACGCCGAAGGTGATGAAGCGCCCCTCTGAGCCGCCGTGCGCGCGCTGGTCCACGATGAGAAGATTGTAGCCCTGCGCGTGATAAAACGGCAGAGAGATGGAAAAGTCGATCGTCCAGCTTGAGCGATAGCCGTGGAAAAATAAGATCGTGCCCTTCGCATTCTCGCGCGGCACAAACTGCGCGTGCAGAAGCAGGCCGTCATAGCTTTCCACATGCAGCTGCCGCACCGGCTGCGCGCGCAGCCAGGCAACGCCCTGCAAGATCTCGTCCTTGAGCGCGGCATAGTGCGACTGCTCAAGATTCTCCGCCACCGTCATGTCTGGCAAGTCGCGCCGCAGGCTGACAAAGCAGACGGCCGCCGCGCCCAGCGCCGCCAGCACCAGCGCCAGCAGCGCCAATAAGATCCACAGCAGCGTCATACGTTCTTCTTCCTTCCCACGCGCGCAAAGAAGCCAAACGTCATCGGCCACACGCAGCCGGCGAAGATCACCATCAGAAAATACCGCACGAAATCTGCGCCGTAGCCGCCAAGGATCGCCCGCAGCGGCGCTTTCAGCCCCGCCTTGATCGCAAGCACAAGCGCAAGGCCCAGCGCAAGCTTGAGGATCTGGCCCAACAGCGGCGCCTTCGTCTCAAAATGGAGCCGGTAGCGGTCGAGCAGGTATACCGGGATCAGGCCCGTCACCGCGCCGCACATCGTATAGGCCGTCTTCGTGCCCGAGCTTAGATTGTCCGCGTCGATATCCGCCGGGAAGGACGCGGCCAGCACGTAGATAAGATATGCCGCCGCCAGCGCGATCACGGCCGCCAGCACGTACCCCATCGCGCGCGCCTGGCGCTCGTCCGATGAGAAAATTGGATACAGCGCAAAAACCAGCGCCAGCGCGATCACGAACGACACGCCCACGTCCAGCGGCGTATGCACGCCCAGATACATCCGCGACAGCGGGATCAGGATCACAAGCGCGATGCACACCGCGCGCACCCAGCGCTTTTTCGTAAAGCGCGCGATGCCGCCGAACGTACCGACCGCGTTCTGCGTATGGCCCGACGGGAAGGAATAGCCCGTGGCCCCGGCGCGGGCGGATTCGACGATGGTAAAATCCGGGTCCAGCACCCACGGGCGCGGGATACGGAAGGCCAGCTTCAAAAACTGATTGACGATCGTCCCAAAGAAGCCGACGATAAACAGATAATAGCCGCAGCGCTTATTGATGCACCAGAACATCGTGATCGCCAGCAGCATGAACGCGATCTCGCCGCCGCACTCGGTAACGGCCTGCATCACCGCGTCGAGCGCCGGCACACGGATCGATTCCAGCAACCGCAGAAACCCCATACAGATCCTCCTGTTATTGCGTAGTTTTGTTCAGTATACCACGTTTTGCCCCCAAATGGAATGCCATCGGCGCGTCCGCGCCAAAAAAACTGCGCGCCAGCCTGCCCGGCGCGCGCGCAGCGCGGCGTATTTTCACGCTTGTATGCTTGCTTTTTTGCCAAAACGCGGTATACTGGTTTTATATCGTATCGTATTTTGCCGGAAAGCGAGGATCGTGTATGTTTTCTTCTTCCGAACGGAGGATTCTTGAGAAAAATCAGCTGCTGGAGGTCATCTGCCAGCTGCGCTTTTTTGACATTCTGAAGATCGACGCATCCGAGCCTGTCGAGTTTCAAGAGGCCGTCCGCGCCGACTATCCGCAGTACGCCAAAAAGGTCGAGCAGCTGCCGCCGCGGATCATAAACGGCAAGCCTGTAGCGCAGCCCGCAGTTAACAATCACCAGTTCGTCGCCGCCGACAACCAGTGGAAGATCAGCATGACCAAGGGCTTTATCGCGCTCTCCACACACCGCTACGCCCGCTGGGAGGAGTTTGCCAAGCGGCTGGATATGGTGCTGGCCGCGTTTATCCGCATCTATCAGCCCAACTGCTTCACGCGCGTGGGCCTGCGCTACATCAACGCCTTCAACCGCCAGGCGCTGGGGCTGGAGGACTACCAGTGGCGCGAGCTGATCCAGCCGGGCTACATCGGCCTGATGGGCGAGGAGGACGCGGCCGAGACTGCGTTTTTAAAGAACGAGCAGACCGTCACCATGGCCATGCCCGGCGGCGCGAAGGCCAACATCAAATGCGGCCCCGGCCTTCTGCGCAAGATCAACAGCCGCACCCGTCAGACGCTCGAGGAAAAGGTGTACATGCTGGATCTGGACCTGTTTCTGGAGGGCAATACGCCGCTCAAGCAGGCCGTGCCGGCGCTCAACGTCGTGCACGGAAACGCGGGCAGCCTCTTCCGCGGGGCCGTCAGCGACACGCTCTTTGACGCGATGCAGCCGGTCGAGCCGTAGCGCCGTCGGCACGCAGGCGCGCCGCAAGCGCGGACCGGACTTTTGACAGTATAAAAGCGCCCCGCAGATTGTCTGCGGGGCGCTCCAGTGTGTCAAAAAACCTCGTAGCGTTCGCGGCGCGCACGCCGCGAATCAAATGGAATTTGTTTTCTCCGGCGACATGTACGTCGGGGAAAACACTTCTCGGCCCGCAAACGTGCGAGTCGTTCGCTGCAGGCGGAAAACGAGTGCGCTGCTGCGAACCGTGATCCTTTTGTCGAAAAAGGCGCATTGCCTTTTTCGACAGTCTCAAGCGCCCCGCGCCAAAAGGCGCGGGGCGCTCATCTGCTTCACGGCGGGCGGCTGTACACTATCCTGCCTGCTCCATGAGATATAGATGCACGCGCGACTGGATGTTCTCCGCCGCCTGCCGGGCGGTGAGCTGATCGTTCAGATACCCTGCGCCCTCCTCGAGAACGATGGCCGAGATCTCGGGGCAGGCGTTACAGAGTGCAGTGGCCGCATACAGCGCGTCGTAGAATTTCTGCGCGTCCTGCGCGTCATATTTCTTCAGCGCCACCTGATCGCCAATCGAGCGGCGCATCGCCGCGTCGTTCACAGGAAAGCCCCGGCCCTTGCCCTGCTCCTGCTCGGACAGGGCAAAGCGGATAAACGCCCACGCGCCGTCCTTATGCTCGCCCTGCGCCGATACGGTGAAGCGGCGCTCCAGTTCGAGCAGACTGCCGTTCGAGACGTCGTTCGGATAGCCGACGTAGACAAAATCCTCGATCTCGATGTAGTCGAGATACGTATCGCCAGTCCGCTGGTGCATCGCCGCAGGAATGGTCTTTGCGTTCTGGATCACATTCATCCGCAGCGCGCAGGAATAGGGATGCTAAAAACGGCGGCGTCCGGGACGCTGCTGTCGGCCTGCTGCGCCCCGGCCTGCCCGCACAGCTCGAGCATTCGGATAAACGCATCGCTCGTAAAGCTGCACGTGCCGTTTGTAACATCCACATAGAATTCCGGCGCATACTGCGCCAAAAACGCCAGCTGGCCGGCATCGCTGTAGCTCCCATCCAGCGCGTAGTCATACCCGGACGCGGCCACGATTTCATCCAGCTCCTCCACCGTGACGCCCGCGTGGTCAAACAGCGCCCGCTCGCCAAGCCAGGTGCGCAGCGAGAACTCGTACGGCAGCGCGTAGCACGCGCCTTCCCTGCACAGCCGGTCGCGCACGCTCGGCACCAGCGCAGGGCCTGTTTCACCGTCCGCCTCCAGCCACGGCTTCAGGTCGACGAATGCCTGCCCGTTTAGCGGCAGCTCGTCCAGAAAACCTGCGTACAGATCGCTCGGGTGTTCCGTCAGCTCTGCCTGGATGCGCAGCCGGTCGCTGCTCCAATCGTCCGTGGCGGGGATCAGCTCGATCTCATAGGTCTCGTTTGCACGGTTGAAGTCATCCACCAGAAATTAAGCCCGTCAAAATTGCCGATCTCTGTGAGCGTCAGCCGGATCTTTTCCGGCGGCGCGCCGTCATAGACGCGGTAGAGGCGCACTGCGCTTGCATCAGCCTGCAGCGCGATCCACGCATCGTCCAGCTCGTAAAAGCGCTGGTAATTCTGCGCGCTCGTCTGCGCGTTTTCTGACCATGAAAAGACTGTTTCGCCCGTCTGCGCGTCCCAGTCGACGCGACGGACGGCGTTTGCTTCGTCGCAGACCAAAAGCGCGCCGTCCTTGTCAAGCCCCAGCCCGGTGAGCGCTTTGCCATCCAGCGCAAACTGGGACGAGGCCGTGAGCGTGTCAAGCTCCAGCCGCCAAAACGCCCGCAGCTGTGTGAGATCGCCCACGCCGAGCAGCACGGCCCCGCCGCAGGCGTCGATCTGGTGATAATCGTTTTCAGTGTCCAGCTCGCTCCGGCACAGCGCCGCCCCGTCTGCACCGATGCGCGTCAGCTGGTGCGGCGCGAGCAGCACGTACCCTTCGCCGTCATATGCCAGATCAAAGAACGCGTCGGTCTGCGCGGTATAGCGCTGCTGTAACGGAATCCGCCCGGCCAGGCTTCCATCCATGCCATAGAGCAAAATCTCATATGCGCCCACAAGCTGCTCCGTCTCGTGAAACGTCCCGTCCGCGTCCTCGTAATACATGGGATAGCTGCCCGCCAATACGGC
>CAZWKZ010000078.1:0-9451 GCA_964633935.1 uncultured Oscillospiraceae bacterium
TAGGCCACGACCACGATCAGATCAGGCGCGAGCGCTTTCAGTTCTTCATACGCCGCATCGTCGCGGAACGTCTGCGGCTGATAGACCGGCAGCCCCACCGACATGGCGTATTGCTTCACCTCGGACTGCGCCAGCTTCATACCGCGGTTTTTAGGCGTATCCGGCTTGGTATATACGCCTGCGATCTCAAAGCCGGACTCGTAAAGCCGCTGCAAGCATACGCGCGCAATGTCGGGCGTGCCCATATAGACCAGTCTCATGCCTCGTCCTCCGTCTCACGCTCCAGCTCGGCAAGCTCCTCGGGCGTGAGCATCCGCTCAGCGATCTCGGTATACAGCTGCCCGTCGAGATGGGCCAGCTCATGACAGAACGCGCGCGCGATCAGCGCCTCGCCCTCATATTCGTACCAGTCGCCGTGCCGGTCCTGCGCGCGCACGACCACAAAATTCGGCCGTGTGACGACGCCGTACTTGCCCGGAACGCTGAGGCAGCCCTCCAGCCCCGTCTGCATTTCCTTTCCGGTCTTGACGATTTTGGGGTTCACCAGCTCCAGGTCCTCTTCGCCCGTATCGACCACGACCACACGGCGCAGCACGCCCACCTGCGGCCCGGCCAGACCCACGCCGTTTGCCTCGTGCATCGTCTCGATCATGTCGTCAATCAGCGTGGCCAGGCGGTCGTCAAATTTCGTGACCGGCCGGCAGGTCTTCGTCAAAATGGGATCGCCCACCGTAACAATATTTCGAAGTGCCATCGTTTCTCCCTCTCAGTCGTATGAATTGACATCGGCAAACGCATTCACGCCGCGATTCTGCTTATCCTTTGCAAATTCGCACAGGCAAAAGGCGATGAGCTGCCGCAGCTGGCGGGAGTTTTTCGCGCTGAGCGTGAGGCGGTGCCGGTATGTATAGTTGATCTTTGCGATATGCGCAGGCGCGGGGCCGAGCAGCTGCGCAGGCTCAGCGCAGTACGGCGCTTGCTGCAGGCAGCGCCGCAGCGTATCGCGAAAGCGCGCGGCTGCGCGCATGACCTGCTCTTCAAACGCGCCCGTAAATGTGATGGTAAAAAGATCTGAAAACGGCGGCGCGAGGCGCATCTTCCGCAGACCGATCTCAAGGGCATAAAACGCGTCGTAATTCTGCTCTGCGGCAAGGCGGATCACCGGATGCTCCGGCGTCATGGTCTGGATGAGCGCTATGCCTGCCTCGGCGCCGCGCCCGGCGCGCCCGACCACCTGCGTCAGCAGCGAAAACGTCGTCTCCGCCGCCCGATAGCTGTCCACATACAGACTCATATCCGCGTCAAGCACGCCCACAAGCGTCACATTTTCAAAATCCAGTCCCTTTGCCACCATCTGCGTGCCGAGCAGGATGGGGATCCTCTGCTGCTGAAAGCGCGACAAAATCGCCTCATGGCTGTTGCTGGCCGAGACGGTGTCTGCGTCCATGCGCAAAAGCGCAGTGTCGGGAAATACGCTGCGCAGCTCCTGCTCGACCTTCTGCGTGCCGGTCCCGACGGGCTTAAGCGCGCCGCCGCAGCATTTACAGCGCTGATACACCGGCTCAGAATAGCCGCAGTAGTGACACATGAGCCTCTGATTGGCGGAATGATACGTCAGATGCACGCTGCAGCGCGGACAGGCCGGCGCTTCGCCGCATTCGACGCACATCAGAAGCCGGCTGTTGCCCCGGCGGTTGAGAAACAAGATCGACTGCCGGCCGGCGATCACATTGTCGCGGATGCGCTCTTCCAGCGCGCGGCTGACAGCCGTGGCGTTGCCCGCGCGAAGCTCCTGCTTCATATCGACGATCTGCGTGCGCGGCAGCGCGTGGCCGTTATATCGCTCTGTGAGCGTATACAGCATATAATCGCCGCATTTTGCGTGGTACATACTCTCTACCGACGGCGTGGCCGAGCCGAGCAGCACCAGCGCGCCCGCCTGCAGCCCGCGGTAGAGCGCGATCTCCCGCGCGTGATAGCGCGGCGCGTTCTCAGATTTATACGTATGCTCCTGCTCTTCGTCGACGATAAAAATGCCGGGCGAGACCACAGGCGCAAACACGGCCGAGCGCGTGCCGACCACGACGCGCGCGCCGCCCGACTGGATCCTGCGCCATTCGTCGAACCGCTCGCCCACGCGCAGGCTGCTGTGCAGTACGGCCACCTGTTTTCCAAAATGCGCGCGCAGCTTGCTGAGCAGCTGCGGCGTAAGCGCGATCTCTGGCACCAGAAGCACGGCCGATTTCCCCTGCTCCAGCGCGGCGTAGATGAGCCGGATATACACAGCCGTCTTGCCGCTGCCGGTCACGCCATATAGAAGCGCCGCGCCCGGCTTTTGATCGGCAAGCCGGCGGGCCAGGCCGTCAAAGACCGCCTGCTGCTGGACGCTGAGCGTGGGCGGGTCCTGCGGCGCGACAGGCACATACGCAGGCGCGCGCAGCACCTCGCGCTCATACAAGCGAAGATAGCCCAGCTTTTCCAGCCGTTTCAGCGTCTGCGCGCTCGCGCCCGTGAGATAGCATATCTCATGGCAGCTTCCGCTGCCTACCGCGCACAGCAGGTTCAGCACCCCCGCCTGCAGCGGCGCAGATCTCTGCTTGCGCGCGGCAAACTCAGCCGCCTCCTCTGCCGGCGCGATCAGCTCCGCGACGCGCTCCGTCTTAGCGCCGCCTCGCGCCAGCAGCTCCACGTCCGCGCGCAGCCGCTTCTTCCCGACCAGATACTTGAGCGCGGCGGTAAGCGCCGCCTCGTCCTCAAATTGGTCTTTGAGCGCGCGGTACGGCGCGCTGCCGCCCAGCTCTTCGACTGCCTGTAAAATCGCGGCGGCCAGCTCATTTTTTTCCATCGCAGCGCCGTCCGGCACCGGCAGCAGGATATACTGCTCGCTCGTCTGGAACCACAGTCCGGCCGGTAAAATCGCCTTGACCGCGTCATAGTAGGTGCAGAAATACCGTTCGCGCACGAACGCCGCCAGACGCAGCTGCTCCGGCGTCAGCACCGGCGTATCGTCCAGAACGCGCTCAATGGCCTTTAGCTTAGACGGCTGCTCCGGCTCTACGGCCAGCACCACGCCCTCACAACGGCGGTTGCCCCTGCCGAACGGGACAAGCACTCGCATGCCGGGCTGGACCGTCATGCTCTCTGGAATTTTATAGGAATAGGGCTTGTCGATTGCAAACACAGCCGCCGAAACGGCGATTTTCGCGGTCATTTGCAAGCCCCCCTTCATACGGCCAAAGGCGTAGGCATCTCGCCTGCGCCTCACGCTTTGCCATGCTTATCTCTGATACTTCTGCTTCAGCGACGCCGTCAGCTCCCCACGCGCGACCTCATTGATCGCGATGGTAACGGGCTTGTCCTGCAGCGGTTCATGACTCATCTCAGACTCAATGGACAGCTGCCGCGCGCGCCGCGCGACGACATTCACAAGAAGATAGCGGCTATTGACATGCTCCAAAAGCCTTGACATTGCGGGATACAGCATTAAAGTTCCTCCTTAATCAAACAGATACGCTCCGTTGTTTTACATTTTTCAGCCGTCATAATGGCCAGCAGCTCCTGCGTGGCAAGCTCGACCGAGTCGTTGACAATGATATAGTCATACTGCCCTGCCTGCGCGTACTCCCACTTGGCGCGCGCAAGCCGGCTCTGCATCACATCGGCCGGCACGTCGCCGCGCGTGATGAGCCGCTGCCGGATCGCATCGAACGACGGCGCAGCCACGAATACCAGCACCGCGTTTTTCACGCGCTGGCGGATCTGCAGCGCGCCGACCACATCGATGTCCATCACTACATCCACGCCCGATTGCGTCAAGGTCTCGATGGGCTTCAGCGGCGTGCCGTAATAATTGCCGACATACTCGGCGCATTCCAGCAGTCCGCCCGCGTCGCGCAGCTGTTCAAACTGCTCGCGCGTGAGAAAATAGTAGCTCTTGCCCTCGACCTCTCCCGGGCGCATCGCACGCGAGGTGGCAGAGACGGAATACTGCACGTTCTCACGGCTAGCGACGACCCGGTTCAATATTGTATTTTTCCCCACACCGGATGGTCCTGATACTACAAACAGCTTTCCTTTCATGCCTACGCGTCCTCCGTCTGTTCTTCTGCCGCCTGCCTGCCTTCCAGCCGGGCGGCGACCGTCTCAGGCTGGACTGCGGACAAGATCACGTGATCGGTGTCCATCAGCAGCACCGACCGCGTTCTGCGGCCATAGGACGCATCGATGAGCATGCTGCGCTCGCGCGCCTCCTGGATCACGCGCTTGATAGGCGCGGACTCCGGGCTGAGTACGGCCAGCACACGCCCGGCGCAGATCACGCTGCCAAAACCAATGTTGATGAGTTTCATAGCACCTCCGTCCGCGCGTTATTCGATGTTCTGCGTCTGCTCGCGGATTTTTTCAAGCTCAGCTTTGATCTCGACCACAGTGCGGGCCTGCTCTACGTCGTTGCCCTTCGAGCCGATGGTATTGGCCTCACGATTCAGCTCCTGCAGCAAAAAATCGAGCTTGCGGCCGATCGCGCCGCCGCTTGTCAGCATGGCGTCCAGCTGCGACAGATGGCTGCGCAGGCGGACCGTCTCCTCATCCACGGCGATCTTGTCGGCGTAGATGGCAGCCTCTTGCAGAATCCGGCCCTCGTCAATCGAGGTGCTCTGCAGCGCCTCCTGCATTTTCTGCGTAAGGCGCGCGCGATACTCGGCCAGCGTGACGGGACTTCTTTCCTCGACCTTCTCCACCAGCTTCAAAATCGTGGCAGCGCGGCTGCGCAGGTCGGCCTCGAGCGCAGCGCCCTCGGCTGCGCGCATCGCGGAGAATTTCTCCAGCGCCTCATCCACGGCCAGCAGGATATCCTGCATGAGCTGCTGCTCGTCCTCCGGCTGCTTTTCCACAAGAAAGATGTCGGAAAAGCGCGCAAGCGACGTGACGGAGATATCGTCCTGTACGCCATAATCTGCGGCAAGCGCGCGCATGGCGGAAAGATATCCCTCCACAAGCGGCCTGTTCAGCGAGATCTGCACGTCGCCGTTCTCGGCTGCGCCGACAGAGACGAACACGTCGACCTTGCCGCGCGAGATCTCCTGCTTGACGCGCGCCTTGACGCTGTCCTCGGCAAAGCCGAACACGCGCGGCAGCTTGATATTCGCGTCAAGATAGCGATTGTTGACGGATCGGATCTCCACTGTGAACTCACGGCCGTGCGCAGCTGTTACCGCGCGGCCATAACCGGTCATACTCTTAATCAAAGCGGCTTCCTCCATATGTCAGAATCCTGCAGCGGCGCGCGGCCGCTGCAGGCGGGATTTCCGGATCGCTAGTCTTGTTCGGTGTCCTCGGTCTTTGTCAGCGTCGCGGCGATGGAATATTCGCCGATGACGCCGGCATCAGGATAGCCGTCAATATAGATCGTAACAGGCACCTGATACGTGCCGGCCTGCGTACAGCCGGACATATCCGCTACCACGCGCAAGCTGCTGGACGTGATCTTGCCGATATCCGACACGCTCGCACGGACCGTGACCTGTACCAGCTGTGTCACGCTGCTGGGCGTATAGCCCTCGGGCGCATTGATGAAGGCGATATTCGTCGCGCGGATGATGGCCGTCTCTTTATTCTTGATGCGGATGGTGACGGTAGCCTGTTCCTCGCCGCTGACGTTCTGCGCGCCGTCGGGGATGACGATCGGGAAGGTCAGCACCTCGGTATTGTTTTTCATCAGCGCCAGATCGATATTCCCCAGCACGATCTTGTTGAGCGCGTCAAGCACCGTTGAATCGCCGGAGAGCGTAATGGACGTCGGATCGATCTCATACGAGACGTCCTTGCTGGTCGCGCCGCCGCCGTCGATAAATTCCACATCCAGCGGCACCGACTTATGCTTGACAACGTTCAATGTGACCTCAATCACATCGGTATTGGTCGAGAGCATGGACGTGTCGACCGGCTCGCCGTTTTCATCGAGCAGCGTGTACTGCAGCGTCTCGGTCACAGTCTTATCCAGATTCGTTCTGCTCATTGTGACCTGCGCGCAGCTGATGCTGTTTATCACGTCCTCCGGCCCTTCGACGGTGATTGTCTCATAGTCGAACTCGCGGCTGTCGAGCATATAGCCTTCGGCGATCTCAACGCCGGAAAAGTCCCCCACGACCTCGACCGGCTTGCTGATCAGCCGCTGTACCGCGATCGTGACGGTGCTGGGTCTGCGGTCATAGGTGGTGATGGCCGACTGCTGTACCGCGTTCGGCAGCGTCAGCTCGTACGTGAGCGTATACTCCTTCGCGCTTCTGACTTTGGATACGTCGACAACGGCGACGATCTCCTCTTGATTCTGCTCGAGCTTTTTCAGGTCGGAATTTTTCCCGGAAAAGTGTGCCGTGACGGTCAGATCCTTCCCCTCAGTGATAATGAGCTTCTGATCCTCGCGCAGGACCTCTTCGCCGGAAAAGCTGACGGGAATGCCGCTTATCGTCGTGTCGCCCTCAGGATTGACGATGGTGACAACGTAGACCCAAAGCAGAACAGCGGCCAGGATCGATATGATCATCGAAATGAGATTACTTTTCTTCATGGTGCGTCCCAGTCCTCTTGACGATACGGTTCTTTACTTTTCCAAATATGCCGCCCGGCGCGCGCTCGGCGTTGTCGAGCAGCTCGTTGATGAGCAGCTTTTCCAGCGTCTGCGGGGCCAGATGCCGTTTGAGCATGCCGCCGATGGCGACGGAGATCGTCCCCGTCTCTTCAGAGACGATCACGACCACAGCGTCGGAGACCTCGCTCGTGCCGATGCCTGCGCGATGGCGCGTGCCCAAATCACTCGACAGGTGCGTATTTTCTGACAGAGGCATCACGCAACCGGCTGCGGCCACGCGCCCCTGGCGGATGATCACCGCGCCGTCGTGCAGCGAAGCCTTGGGGAAAAAGAGATTTCTGAGCAGCTGCTCAGTCACGCGGGCGTCGATGAGCGTGCCGGTCTTGAAGTACTCTTCAAGCGAGACATTGCGCTCAAATACCAGCAAAACGCCCACGCGCTCTTTGGACATGATCTCGCATGCGCTCACGGTGGCGCTGATGGCCATCTCCTCGACGCTGCGGTTCGCCGGCGCGTTCACAAGATTGATGAAGAAGCGGCTGCCGACCTTTTCCAGCGCGCGGCGAAGCTCGGGCTGGAACACGATGACCAGCGCGAGAACGCCCATCTCCAGGATGCGGCCAAGCATCCAATTGAGCGCATACATATTGAGAATATCCGTCAGCCACGTCACAACCAGCAGCAGCAAAATGCCCATTGCGACTCTGGCCGAGCTGGTCGAGCGAATAAAGCGAAGAACAGTATAGATAATAAAAGCGACGACCAGGATATCGAGAATATCCATGATGCCGATTTTTGGAAGCGCGTAGATGATATCTTCAAAAAAAGAACGAATGGCTGCCATGCGCGACTCTCCTGCCGATCCTTATACTCGTGCGTATACACATACTTATAATCATGGGTATTATACTGCAAAAGCGTGCGATGCGCAAGTGCCGGCGCGGAAAAAACAGTTTGTTTAAAGTTTTTTTAAGACCTCTGCCAGCGCATCCACCTCCGCCTCGGTGTTCATCGCGCCAAAGCTCACGCGGACCGTTCCTGTGGCAAAGCTGCCCGCGCTTTTGTGCGCCAGCGGCGCACAGTGCAGCCCCGCGCGCACGCAGATATCCGCCTGCGCCAGCTGCCGCGCCGTTTGCTCGCAGTCCGCGCCCGGCATCAAAAACGACACCACGCCCGTCTGATCGCTTCCTGCGGCAAAGACGCGCACGCCGCCAATATCCATCAGCCGTTTGCGCAAGCGCCGCTGCAGCGCGCATTCGTGCGCTGCGATCGTCTCAAGTCCCGTCCTTTTCACAAAGCGCAGCCCTTCTCGCAGCGCGCAGATGCCGCATACGTTCTGCGTGCCGGCTTCCGCGCGGTCTGGCAGAAACTCCGGCATCTGCGCCAGCGCCGAGACGCTGCCCGTGCCGCCCTCAAGAAGCGTCTCAGGCAGCCGACTGCAGACCAGGATCCCCGTTCCCTGCGCGCCATAGAGGCTCTTGTGCCCCGGCATGGCAATAAACGCCGCGTGCAGCTTTGCCGCGGACACCGGCAGGATTCCAGCCGACTGCGACGCATCCAGCACAAACGGCACGCCGCGCGCAAGGCAGATATCCGAGATCTGCTGTACCGGCAGCACATAGCCGAACACGTTCGACACGTGCGTGCAGACGACGGCCTTCGTATCGGCTGTGATCGCCTCGTCAAAGGCGCGCAGCGTGTCGTCCGGCGCAAATAGCGTTTTTCCGGCGACAACAATCTGCGCGCCCAGCTTATAGAGCGGCCGCACGACGGCGTTGTGTTCAAAGCCGGAAATCACCACCCGCTCGCCCGCCTTCACCAGCGTCTTGATCGCCAGATTCAGCGCGTGCGTGGCGTTCATCGTAAACACGATGCGCTCCGGCTGCGTGTCAAACATCTCTGACGCCAGCACGCGGCAGTCATATACCGCCTCATCCGCGTGCATCGCAGCCGCATAGCCGCCGCGTCCGGGACTTGCTAGCGTCTGCATCGCCCACTTTGCCGCCTCGTACACCTGCGGCGGCTTCTGCAGCGTGGTCGCGGCGCTGTCAAAATAGATCATAGCTCCGCCTCCTGGCACACGCCGTTGGGAAAGCAGCGGTAGATCTGGACAAACGGCACATTCCAGGCGCGCAGCGCTTCGGCCGCGCGCGCGCCATCGGCAGCCTGCGTCCGCAGCACGTAGCCGCAGCCTTGCTCCGAAAGGCTCTTTGGCGCGCGCAGCAGCTCGGCGTCGATTTGCAGCTGCCGAAAAACATTCCGTCCGCTCTGCGCCGCGGTAAACGAGCGGAATGTGAATTCATAAACAAACATAGAAGTATTCCCTCCCAAGATTATCCTATGCCTTTCGACGGTTTTCGGTCACACGGTACATTTGACAAAAAATGCATATTTTCTTGAAAAGCGGTTGACAAACCCTGCCCTGCGTGTATAATTATACCAACGAGTTATGATAGAGGTCGCGGATGACAAGAGTAAGCTCCGTTTCTGGCCGGCGCCGGGAGCTGAAAGGGGATTTCGCCGAAGGAGCCGCGCAGCGCCCGATGTGCGGCAGCCTGGGCCGGGAGAGAACATCTTTCGGACTGTCACGGAAGTGGAGCGCTGTCATGTACGAAACATGCAAGATTGTCTGTTGCGTCATGATGCTATCATGACGCAATTTTTTGTGAAAGGAACGAGCACTATGGATTTTTATGCAACCATCTTTTCCTTGCTCCCGCCGATCATCGCCATTGCGCTGGCGCTGATCACAAAGGAGGTCTATTCCTCGCTTTTCATCGGCACCATCGTCGGCGGCCTGCTCTTCACCAACTTCAATCTGGTCGGCGCGCTGAAGCATATCTTCGTCGACGGCATGGTGGG